>CAZIRM010000010.1:22456-25503 GCA_964541705.1 uncultured Bacillaceae bacterium
ACTTCGTTTGCTCGTCGCACAGAAAACATTTGCTCCTGTGCCACTTCGTTTGCTCGTCGCAAAACTTCACAGTAAGCAATTCGTAGATGCGTCTTGGAGCTAGACGACAGTATAACTTCAGAATCTTATCTCACAAAAAAGAACTATTCAAAAATTTTATTTCTGAATAGTTCCAACTTCATTCTAGATGAACAGGTTTGTATTTGCATCCTCAGCCTTACCTAAGTAAGAGGCTACACCAGCAACTTCTACCCCATCAATTAATTCTTCTTTTTTAATACCCATCACATCCATTGACATCGAACAAGCAACTAACTCAATCCCTAATTCTTGAGCGTTCTTAATTAAGTCTTCTAGGCTATCGACATTCTTTTTCGCCATGACATATTTAATCATCTTTGCACCTAGGCCACCCATGTTCATATTTGAAATGGGTAATTTTTTTGTTCCTTTTGGCATCATCATCCCAAACATTTTTTCAAGAAATCCTTTTTCAACAGCTGGAGATTGATCTTTCCTTAAAATATTTAATCCCCAGAAAGTGAAGAACATTGTTACTTTTTTGCCCATTGAAGCTGCACCAGTTGCAATGATAAAAGAAGCCATGGCCTTATCAAGATCTTGGTTGAAAACAACTAATGTAGTTCCGTCCTTTTCAGATTGTACTACATTTGCTTGTTTTGCTTTTGCTTCGCCTTTTTGAATCCAAACAATATATTGACCATTTTTTGATTCTTGCTTAAGAAGGGTGTTACCCGTTTTATCACACCAAGCATCAATATCACGAGCAAAACCAGGGTCAGTAACACTCATTTCTAATACTTGAGCTGTTTGTAGTTTTTCCATCGCTTGGTACACTTGAGCAATTGGACCCGGACATTGTAATCCACAAGCATTAATCGTTACATCAACTTTCACGTCTTCATTGCTTTGAGTTTCATTCGGGTCCGCCGTCGGAACGATGTCATCTCTTTCTCCTAATGACACTTGACCTTTGTACGTTGAATACGTTTTGTACCCACCACTTAAATTGATGGCCTCAAAGCCATGCTGTGATAAAATTCTTGTTGCTAAATACCCTCTTAAACCAACTTGACATGTAACATAGATTGGTTGACCCTTAGGCAATTGATCTAATTGGTTTCTCAGTTCTCCTAAAGGAATGTTGACTGCTCCTTCAATCGTCCCTAATTCTACTTCCATTTCTTCACGTACATCAACTAAGTACGCACCATTCTTCACTAGTTGATCAATTTGATGATGGTGGACTACATTAAGAACGCCATCAGCAATATTTGAAGCAACATACCCTAACATATTAACAGGATCTTTTGCTGATGAAAAAGGTGGAGCGTACGCCAATTCTAGCTCTGGTAAATCATAGACTGTTAAGCCTGCTTTAATTGCAGTTGCAATAACGTCGATTCGCTTATCGACACCATTTTTTCCTACACCTTGAACACCATAAATTTGACCATTTTCAGGATTAAACGTTAATTTTAGTGATACTGGAAATCCACCTGGATAGTAACCAGCGTGAGAAGCTGGATGAATATGAACAGCCTCGTATGGTAGGCCTAAACGTTTTAACGTTTTTTCATTATTACCTGTTGCAGCTACCGTTATTTCAAATACTTTTGCAATCGCCGTTCCGAGCGTCCCTTTATAAGCAACTGATTTTCCAAAGATATTATCTGCTACAATACGCCCTTGTCTGTTCGCTGGCCAAGCTAACGGCACCATTGTTGCAGATTGCTGAACATAATCTTTCACTTCAATGGCATCACCAATTGCATAGATGTTAGGATCATTTGTTTGTAAATATTCATTCACAATGATCCCGCCGCGTTCGCCAACGTCTAGTCCGGCGTCTAAAGCCAATTCATTTTCGGGACGTAAACCAATTGAAAGGATTGTAATATCACTTTCTAATCGTTTTCCACTAGATAAAATAATTTCTTTCCCGTTATTTTCGAACGTTTTCACACCATCGTTTAAAACCAACGTTGCTCCAACTTCAGCAATATGTTGATGGACAATTGCTGCCATCTCATAATCAAGCGGTGCCATGACTTGATCGGCCATCTCAACGATTGTAACTTCCACACCACGATGATGAAGATTCTCTGCCATTTCTAGACCGATAAATCCACCGCCGACTACAACTGCTTTTTTCGGTTTTTGTTCATCAACCCACGCTTTTATTCTGTCCGTATCTGGAATGTTTCGTAATGTAAATAGATTATTTGCATCTTTTAAACCAGGAATTGGCGGCACAATCGGTCTAGCTCCAGGCGACAAAATCAACTCATCATAAGCTTCTGTATATTCTTCGCCTGTGCGTACTTGCTTAACAGTCACCGTTTTTTCCTCACGGTTAATTTTCGTTACCTCTGTTAAATTTCTAATATCAAAGTTGAACTTTTTCTCCATACCTTCAACCGTTTGTACTAACAAAGCATCTCGATTTTGGATGACTTCTCCTATATAGTACGGCAATCCACAATTCGCAAACGAGATGTACTCGCCTTTTTCAAACATAACAATTTCCGCTGTTTCATCAATCCGACGTATTCTTGCTGCGGCTGTTGCTCCACCCGCTACACCACCAACAATCACAATTTTCTTTGACATATTATAAACCTCCTATGAGTGAATGTTTTAACTCATCTATATACCCTATACGGTATATTACAGTATAAAATGAATTTTGTAAATACCTCTTAAGGTATTTTAGGTTCTTTCTTAAAGATTGTTGCTAATTGAACTTTTCTAGCCGGTTATCACAGATAAAGAAAAGATGCCACCAACTAAGGTTCTGTACTCTCAAATAAGTCTTTAATAGCAACAAATTTTACAAAAACAGCCTTATTTTAAGAACGATGCTCTTCACTCTAGTAATTAGTTTTATTTTCTATGAAAACCATGAATAATTCATTCAATAAAACATACATTTAAATAGAAAGACTAAATGAGGAGCTGGATAATCTTGAAGAGAGTATAAAATATTTTGTGTAAATAGAAAATTCCATGTAAAAAGGAAGACC
>CAZIRM010000011.1:0-24601 GCA_964541705.1 uncultured Bacillaceae bacterium
CGACGTAAAGGGAATCATACACACGCTATGATTCCCTTCATCATCCGAAGATCATCGTAAAGGGAATCATACACACGCTATGATTCCCTTCGTCATCCGAAGATCATCGTAAAGGGAATCATACATTTTAAGGTTATAGTAACGTCTAGCTACAGGCACCATCGGGTCGACCACTTCAGTCTGCCCACCTAAGTCATGACCACTACTGGTCAGCCTTCCAGTGCTTGTCGCCAATAAGAAGGGCGCTTGCGCTTTTCATATTAACTTCCCGTACTTGTAAAAGACCGGATTCCCTTATTCCAAAACATATAGGCAATTACACAGGCTAGAATTGATACGAAAGGAGTCCATAATGCAAATGATTTGAAACCTGAATCTTCAATGAAATAGGCCGCAGGGTAGAAGGACGTAAATCCATATGGAATGATCCAGGTTAGGAGAAAAGCAATTCCTTTATGATAAATTGTTAAGGGATACCTAGTAAAATCGCTCAAGTTGAATGTGACCCAAACAATGGGTAAACTATCAACCATCCAAAACGATAACGTAATGAAAAATAAGTTTACTGCGACAAAAATAAACCCGCTAGAAATAATTAAAATGATAAGAAAAATCACATTAAATATCGACCACTCAATGCTAAGTTGGCTAACAGATGTAACTAGTACGATCACGCCGATGATCAACTGCCCAACGCCATCTTGTTGGACACGTTCGGCACAGACTTGAAAAAGAGGGTTTACTGGGCGTATTAAGATCCGATCAAAATTTCCAGTTCGGATATATTGCCAACCAAGTGTCCATAAATTATCGAAGAAAATATGATGAATCGATCGTCCAGTCATCGCAATACCGTAAATAAATAAGATCTCGTAAAAGCTCCAGCCGTTGATCGCATCGATATGTTGAAAAACAACACTGACGAAGAAAATCGCCGTGAATTGTTTCAGCATCACACTACTGGCGCCGATAATAAAGTCGCCACGATATTCCATCATTACTTTCACGTGATTTTTAAAATAAAGCCAATAAAGTTTTATATAACGTTTTAACAACACACATCGTCTCCTTTTTCAAAACTATCCACCTAAAATGGTTACTTTTCGAACAGCGAACATCCAGAACAGTCGAACAATAATGATAGAGGCCATTAGCCAAACTAGTTGAACCGCGACTGAAATATAAGCGTCTGTTCCTGAAATGCTTCCTGTGTAGATTGATACGGGAACAAACACCATGGATTGAAAAGGTAAATATTGGCTCAATGTCTGAAACCAACCAGGAAATAGAGTAATCGGAATTAAAGCTCCTGAAAAAAATTGCAGAAGACTTTCCTTAAAAACTCGTAATCCCCACGTATTGACCGTCCAAAAAGCAATAACGCCGATCATTAAGTCTATTTGTAAACCTAGTAAGATACCAATGAGAGCACTTAATAAAAATAAAAAGGTTGCTTCAATGGTTGGTGGGAGGTTAATCCCAATGAATAGTAGAGCGATTAAAAACATTGGTAAACTATTTCGAATTGAACTTGAAAGTGTGTAACCTATATCCATTGCTACTAATCTATTTATTAAGTGATACGGTCTCATTAGCTCAATGGCAATGTTTCCATTACGAATATTTTGAGCCAACTCATTTCCCGCCCCCGATGCATATTGTGCTAAAAACATCGCAATGACCATATACGTGAGCATCATTTGCAATGGCATATCTGCAATTTCTGTTCGATTAGCATATACGGCATTCCAAAAATAATACAAAATAAGAAGCTGCAAAATTGTTGCAAACGTCCCCGCCCAAAACCAAGCTGCATAAGCGGTTTGTTCTTTCATCGCTGCTTTCATAAACTCCCAATATTTCCGCATATTTATTTCCCCCGATTAAAAATTTCTTCAACGATTGTTTCAATTTTAGGATCGGCAATGGTTAAGTCTCTAATATTAAACTCAGCCATCATTATGCTAATCACATCTTTAGCTGAAATTTGTTTATTGGTGAATGAAACAGTCATCTTTTGATGTTCCTCATCAATACTGGTGAATTCAACTAATCCAACCAACTTTTCGGGTATTTGATCCGTTGGTTTTTCATCAAGTTCGAAGTGGATCATTCTCTTGTGATCAAACTGCTCTTTAATGGATTGCAGGCTACCGTCATAAAGAATGTTTCCTTCATCAATGATAATGATTCGATTACAGATCTCCTCAATATCTTGCATATCATGAGTCGTTAAAATTACTGTTGTTCCCCACATTCGATTCATTTCTTTTATAAATTCGCGAATTTTCACTTTAACTGCGACATCTAGGCCAATCGTAGGTTCATCTAAATAAACGACGGCGGGGCGGTGAAGAAAGGCAGCCGCTAATTCGCACCTCATTTTTTGTCCTAACGATAATTGGCGAACGGGGATTGATAAGAGTGGCTCTAAATTTAATACTTTTACAAATAAAGCTAATGTTTCTTTGTACTGATCTTCTGGAACACCGTAAATGTGACGTAATAGGTCATAAGATTCCCTCACAGGGATATCCCAAAAGAGTTGAGTTCTCTGGCCGAAAACAGCACCGATATTTTTGGCATTTTTTTGCCTTTGTTTATACGGCACAATGCCATTGACAGTAATCTCACCACTACTTGGAGTCAAAATTCCACAGAGCATTTTAATTGTCGTTGATTTTCCTGCACCATTTGCACCGATGTATCCAACCATTTCACCTTTTTTAATCTCAAAATCAATATTTCTCACAGCCTCTTTTTTTACATATTTCCGCTTTACTAATGCTTTGATTGCTCCTTTAAGACCTGGGTCACGCTCTACAATTTGATACGTTTTTGATAATGACGAGACTTTAATCATACATACTCCCCTTTTTGGATTTTTTAAATCAACCTCTCGTGGCACGAGCTCTTTTTTTGCACAAAAAAAACCATAGAAAAAATACTATGGCTTTTCGTAAATCAAGCCACAGACGAACGAACGTCTGTGGCGGTTTAAAAAAAGAGAAATTTAGTCCTTTGTTAAATAAATTGAACTAAAAACCTTCACCAGAGACTGAACGCTTGACACTATACTCTTTATTAATAGTTTTATTGATGTGTAACATTTTGTTCAACCTCCTTTATTTAGTGTATGTGGTAATTATAACCATAAGATGATTCGTTGTAAATAGAAATTATTTGAAATATTTGACAAAATTATGACCCAACTAAAGTTTAGAATCGTCATGGGATTATGAGATAGGAAGTCTTTTTGATAGTATAAATATATAACATAGGAAGTAGGTGCTATTATGCATATTATTTTATTTATTAGTTTGATTGTATTGATCATTTGTGCAATCTTTAAACCTAAGCTGTTACAGTTAGCGAGAAGGAATCAAAAAGTTATAGAAAAAATCGAAGCGTTAACCTGGTTTACTAATCATTGGTATGCAGGGTTTGCGTTGTTCATAGGAAATGCATTTATTTTCTTATCTTCGCTGCTTTTTATATTTATCGTAAGTTTTATACCAATACCTTTCTTGCACGTAGTGATTTTTATTATGTCAAGCCTTATCTCTTTGTATTTTTGGTCTATCATCAATGTTTCATGGCATGGAGATAAGCTAGGACGCTTAAAAATAGGTGCTGTTGGAAGCTTTTTTTATGTGTTCATTTCATTTCACTTGTTGTTCGAATTACATAATTATAATTTAAATGAGGTACAAGAAACATTTGAATTAATTGGCCTGTTTATCAATCTTTTAATTAGTGGAATTGCATTCATGCTTTGTATACTTTACACAAGTTTTTCTTCAAATGAATCGGCTGAATAAATCATACTGTTTCTCCTAAAATTCATGTCTTGTGTGTGACTATTTTCTGGAAAGGCAAGGGGACTTTATCACTCATAAGACGAGTATAAGTAGCTTTTATAAACCTAGTTCATGCTCACATATGTAGCTGAACTAGGTTTTATTTTTATATATATCGATCGACAAAATAATGGTATAATTAAGAAAATTATGCAAATATTAAACGTTTTTTAGTGGTGCTTAATACCTTTTAAGATCAGGAGGAAATGATGGTGGGTAAAATCTTATTAAATGCAATACTTATCTTGCTTGGCCTTTTTCTGTATGTTGTTTTTTTCATAATCGCAAAATAGAAAGGGCTCACCGTTATACAATTATCGGTTTCTTTTCAATCGTAACAGTACTCATATTCTTATTTATGCCAATCGAAATTTACCCAGGGTATATGTTCGATTTTCGATTAGTACCGATTATTATTGGGGGTATTTACGGAGGGAAAAAAGTAGCAATTGCGTTGTTTATCTTTGCTAGTGGGCTTAATTTTTACCTAGGACAGTCACACGCCATGATTTGCCTTCTTCTTAATTTTATTTCTCTTTTAATCATTCTCTATGTTGTGATTCCAAAGTACGATGACTATTCACCACGTAAAAAAACAATCGTTTGTATGAGTTTCTTATTTATTGCGACAGTCACCCACTTTGTGTTTATGTTTTTTATTCAACACGATCCGGTTGCGTTTAAGGTGCTTCCTATTTTTATTGGCTATGCACTCGCCCAAAGTGCAACAGTAGGTATATTGATTAGTACTAGTTTATACATAAAAAATAATGCAAAAGTTCAGAAAGAATATCATCAAGCCGAGAAATTAAGAATTATTAGCGAATTAGCAGCTAGTGTTTCTCATGAGGTACGAAATCCACTAACAGTAACAAGAGGATTTTTACAACTTCTAAAAAATAACGAAATAGATCCGGAAACTAGGTGTGAGTATTTAGATTTATCGTTACAAGAATTAGATCGAGCACAGGCACTGATTACCGACTACTTAACTTTTGCGAAACCATGTGAAGGCAGGAAGCCAGATAAAATGTTTGTAAAAGAAGAGCTTGAATATGTCGAAAAGGTGATGCAACCATACGCTTTAATGCAAGGAGTTAAAATTCATAAATTATTTAATGACGATAACTATATTATTGGAGATAAACAAAAGTTTCGGCAATCGCTAATTAATATCCTAAAAAATTCAATTGAAGCAATGCCAAACGGCGGGAATCTGTCAATTTCCCTGGAGCGTCATGATGGGGATAGTGTTATTACAATTTCTGATACAGGTATAGGCATGACGGAAGAACAAATGGCAAGGTTAGGAACCCCATTTTATTCGGCGAAGGAAAAAGGCACAGGACTCGGAACGATGGTTGCCTTTAGCATTATCCAAGCAATGGATGGAAACATACACGTTAAGAGTGAAAAAGACATTGGCACAACATTTACGATCACGTTTCCCTTAGGAATTGGCTTTGAGTAATGCTTTACCCCTTCATAAATCATTTGAGGGGGTTCTTTAAACCTCCTCACCTCCTTGAAGTTAGACAGATGTCCTAGATCCAAGACGCTTGCGCTTTTGTTCTTGTAAGTATCACATTTAATGTAATACAGTCATAAATATGGATATGAGCCTATATGTAGCGTGCTTTACTAAAATCTTTGTATTTAAGAATAATAACCATAACACACATAAATTACATTAGAAAGGAGATCAGGTATGGCTTCAACACACTCATATTCTAGGGTTGAGGAAATTGCAAACGCCATATCTCATGGTATTGGTGTTGTTTTTAGTATCTCAGCGTTAACTTTACTGCTTGCTTTTGCTTTTATGGATGGCTCAATCGTTAGTATTGTCAGCTATTCAATTTATGGTGTAACGATGTTACTACTGTATGTATCATCAACACTTCTTCATAGTTTTCCAGAAGGTAAAGTCAAAAATCTATTTGAAATTTTTGACCATTCATCTATCTACCTGTTTATTGCAGGTAGCTACACACCGATTTTATTAAATGTGATCCAAGGCAGGGTAGGTTTAATGCTTCTTATTTTGTTATGGAGCGTCGCCACACTTGGTATGATATTCAAGGTGTTTTTTGTGAAACGATTTCTATATACGTCTACACTTTTATACATTGCTATGGGCTGGATTGTCGTTTTCGCATGGCAGCCGCTTATAACGAATTTTCATGATATCGGTGTTGTTTTGTTAATTATAGGTGGTTTGTTGTACACAATTGGTGCCGTTTTTTATATGTTTCGCCTTTTTCGGTTTCATCACATGGTGTGGCATCTTTTTGTTTTAGCAGGTACGGTTGTTCACTTTTTAGCAATTTTGCTGTTTGCTTAAATGCATCACCACGAAAAATGTAACCTACTTTAAGTGCATTTCGACTATTTAAAGTAGGTTTTTTCGTTTACAATTCATACTAGTAAATACTATAAACTTACTATTTAGCATAATAGAAGAAAAGGAGAAAAAATGAAAAGTAACCTTTATTTTAAAATTGCATTATTGATGGCTGGAATGATCAGCATCTATCTTGTAACGGCTCATAGTTTAATAGTAAGAACAATGAATATGGATACCCCGGGCCAGATTGACCATATGATTGTACTGGGTGCAAAAGTAAATGGTGATGTGATGTCTTTATCTCTTTATTATCGAGTTAGGGAAGCGCTACAATATTTACAAGAAAACGAGAATACAAAGGTAATTGTTGCTGGTGGTCAAGGAAAAGGGGAATGGATCACAGAAGCAGAAGCGATGGCTTCTTATTTTATCAAAAACGATATCTCGGAAGATCGTATTATTAAAGAGGAAAGGTCAACAACAACATTGGAGAATATCGCTTTCAGTCGAGAATTGATTGGAGAAGATGTGAAGGAACTAGTGATTGTTACAAATGATTACCATTTATATCGTGCATCTGTTATTGCAAAACGATATGATTTTGAACCGTATCCGTTAGCAGCAGAGACACCAAGGGTTACAAAAACAAAGGCGTGGCTTAGAGAATTTTTGGCAATCTTAAAAACATTACTACTCGACTGGTAGATTGAGTTTCAATGGGCACTGAAATAGAGAATTTTTTACAGCTATTTTGGATGCAAACGGTTTCTTTATCCGAGAAAAAAGTGTATGATTAAATTGAATGAGAAAGGAGTTTTTAATATGGCAGTACAAAAGAAATTAGATTATGAACTTGTTTATGGAGATCCTGAAGTAACAGGTGGAATATCAGTGTTTAGTAAAGAATTCGATGAGAAATTTTACTATGATGGTGATGATTTAGGTTGTACGTATACGAAACAAAAAACTGTATTAAAACTATGGGCGCCAACTGCAAGTGAAGCCTCTGTAAAATTGTTTGATCGTTGGGACACAGAGGCGACAGCTGAATTAAAAATGGAACGCCAAGATAAAGGCGTATGGGCTTTAACCCTTGAAGGCGATTTTGAAGGTAAACTATACACGTATAAAGTAAAGATTAATGATCAATGGAATGAGGCTTGTGATCCATATGCAAAAGCAGTTGCAGTGAACGGTGATCGAGCCGCGATTATTGATTTAAATAGTACGAATCCTACTGATTGGAACGACGTTAAGCCAACACTTGATGCAGCAACAGATGCAATTATTTATGAGCTACACGTACGTGACCTCTCTGTCCATCCCTTAAGTGGGATAAAAAATAAAGGGAAATTTTTAGGCTTAACGGAAGCAGGAACAACAGGGCCAAATGGAATAAAGACTGGCTTGGACCATATCAAAGACTTAGGAGTTACTCACGTTCAGCTGTTACCAATCTATGATTACAGTACCGACAGTGTTGACGAAACCAAATTAGACCAACCACAATTTAATTGGGGATATGATCCAAAAAACTATAACGCAGTAGAAGGTTCTTATGCGACGGACCCATACGATCCAGCGTGTAGAATTAAAGAGCTAAAACAGTTAGTACAAACACTTCACCAAAACGGTTTAAGAGTAATTATGGATGTTGTATACAATCACGTATACGATGCCTTCCGAATGAACTTTATGAAGCTTGTCCCGGGGTATTATTTTAGATATAACGAAGACGGCACATTAGCTGACGGATCTGCATGTGGAAATGATACTGCCTCAGAACGAAAAATGGTAAGGAAATATATCGTTGATTCAGTTGTTTATTGGGCAAAAGAATATAATTTAGATGGGTTCCGTTTTGACTTAATGGGCTTACACGATGTTGAGACAATGAACGAAATTCGTGCTCGTTTAGATGAATTAGACCCTTCAATCATTACGATTGGTGAAGGGTGGGTATTAAACACCCCTTTAGCTGACAACCAAAAAGCGAATCAAACGAATGCGAAAAAAATGCCACGTATTGCCCATTTTAATGATACTGTTCGCGATAGTGTAAAAGGAAGTGTGTTTTATAATCATGAAGGCGGATTTGTAAACGGTAATCCTAATATGGTCTTAGATGTGAAAAAGGGTATTGCTGGTGGAATACATTATTCAACTGATATTGCCACATTTGCCGAAGAACCAGTCCAAACAGTCACTTATGTAGAAGCACACGACAATCATACATTATGGGATAAACTGATGTTTACGAATCCAACTGATTCGATCAAGGTAAGAAAACAGCGCCATAAGCTGGCTACTGCGCTCGTCTTAACATCACAAGGAATCTCCTTCTTGCACGCAGGTCAAGAATTCATGAGAACAAAAGGTGGAGATGAAAACAGCTATAAGTCATCGACACAAGTGAATCAACTCGATTGGGAGCGTTGTGCTGAATATCAAGATGAAGTGGCTTATGTAAGAGAATTAATTACAATTCGCAAAGAACACGCAGCTTTCCGTATGAAGACCGCAGAGCAAATTAGAAATCACCTTGTCTTTGAGGACAGCATTAATAATAGTGTTGTATTCACATTGCGAAACTACGCTAATGGAGATAAGGCAAGAAATATCCTTGTTGCCCACAATGGTAATACAGAGGCAATTACAGTGACGATTCCTAAAGCAGAAAATTGGGAAGTTATTTTTGGTAACAATACGACAAAAGTAAATGATCAAGAATCAACACTCACCATCGAACCATTAAGTAGCGCTATTTTAAAAACAAATGCCACATTAGAATAGCCGTAAAGCAGAGCTGTGTTTCTCCTCAGCTCTGTTTTTTAAAAAAAATTTTATTTTTAAAAAGTTGTTGAAATCGCTGTCACACCATGATAGACTGAACCTAGAAGTTAACCAAAACGTTTTGGAGGGTTGGAAGTGGCTACTATAAAAGACATTGCTAAGGCTGCTGGAGTATCGGTGACAACAGTATCCCGTGCTTTAAATGGATATTCTGATGTTAACGAAAAGACCCGAAAAAAAATTAAGGACATTGCTGAACAGTTAGACTATAGTCCGAACACACTTGCTAGAAGCTTGGTTATGCAAAAAACGAAAACAATCGGACTTCTTGTATCGGAAATGAAAAAAAGTGGGATTAAAGACAACTTCACTTATGAAGTTCTTTGTGGTATTAACGAAGCATCAGCAATGGTAGACTATGATTTGATTCTCTTCAGTACGAGTTCTTCAAAACAAAAGGAAAAATCATATACACAATTATGTAGGGAAAGAAAAGTCGATGGGGTTATTATTCAGGGGATTAAAACAGATGATCCTTATTTACAGGAAGTGATTGATAGTGACATTCCATGCGTCTTAATTGACATTCCCATTGAGGGGCCAAGTGTAGGGTATGTTACGACCGATAATGTACTCGGTGGAAAAAAAGCTGTAGAGCACTTAATAAAGTTAGGTCATAAACACATCGGTATGGTTAATGGTCATAATCGTGCGTTTGTTAGTCAACAGCGATTAGAGGGGTATCGTCAAGGTTTAATGGAGGCAGGAATCCCTTTTAATTGGGGGTATATTTTAACAGGTGGGTTTGACGAGGACCAAGCCCAACAAGCTGCTCTTTCTTTACTACAGAAAAACCCTGAAATTACAGCGATCTTTTGTGCAAGTGATTTAATGGCGCTAGGTGTGTTAAAAGCGGCAAATCAGTTAGGTTTAAAAGTGCCAGACCAACTATCAATTGTTGGTTACGACGATATCGTCTTAGCTGAATATGCTGTACCAGCATTAACAACAGTTGCACAAGATAAGTTCTTAATGGGTAGTGAAGCAGCAAAGCTTTTAGTAAAAATGTTAGATAACGACGATGGAGAAAGAAAAGTATATATAGAAACAAAACTGGTAATTAGACATTCAACTAGTGAAAATTAACTAACGAGAAGCAACAACATATTTGTGTATCTCAATATGTTGCTTCAAACTACACAAAAAATCCGAAACGTTTTGGAAAAGAGTCTATTTAAGTGCCGTGGGAATTTTTTTAAAGAAATTCCGAAACGTTTTGGTTCGACAAAAAAGGGGTTGGAAATTTTGCTTAACTATCATTTAGGTACAGGTTACGACAAAAACTGGGTTGTAACAGAAACGCACTTTGACCCAGAATTTC
The DNA here is from genome assembly GCA_964541705.1 of uncultured Bacillaceae bacterium. Lineage (GTDB taxonomy): Bacteria > Bacillota > Bacilli > Bacillales > Anaerobacillaceae > Anaerobacillus. The sequence continues at coordinate 10,382 of CAZIRM010000011.1, forward strand.
AAGGGAAATGTGAAGCGATCATGTCATTAGGAAATGGTTATTTAGGGTTGAGATCTGCAACTGAGGAAACATACGTTGGGCAAGTAAGAAACTTATTTGTCGCTGGCACCTTTAACCAAGCCGATGAATTTGAAGTGATCGAATTACCAAACGCAGCAGATATAACTGAATTAAACATTCGTCTTAACGGGGAAATGTTTTCACTAGAAAAAGGGATCATCATAGATTACAAAAGAGCATTGAACGTAAGAACAGGGGAACTATCACGTGAAATTATTTGGGAAAGCCCTCGAAAAGAAACGTTTAAGCTACACTTTCGCCGATTCGTTTCACTTGATAACCTGCATTTAGTCGGGATGAAAGTTAAAATTACACCGATTGATAGTCGTGCAAAGGTTTCGATTACCTCAGGGATTAACGGCCAGTTAACCAATAGTGGTGCCCAACATTTTCATGAAGGTGAAAAAAGAATTTTTGATAAAAAGTATATTCAATTGCTTCAAAAAACGACAGAGTCGAAGATAGATTTTGTTTTGAATGCTGTTCACAAATGGAGTTTAAATAATATCGAATTTGAACCTGAACCAATAATGGCGATGGATCGACGTAAAGTATTTATTAAAGGCCAAGTAGAAGTTCAACAAGGAGAAGCACTCACTTTTGAAAAACTTGCAAACGTATACACGAGTCGAGATAAAGAGTTTGATCATAAAGGTTACTCACTTGACGCGCTTCGCCAAAAATCTTTTACAGCGTTAAAAGAGGATCAAGAAAAAGGCTACGATAGATTATTTGGAGAAAGTGTAGCAAAGTGGCAAGAAAAGTGGAGCAACATGGAAATTCAAATTGAAAGTGAGAACGAGTTTGATCAACTAGCGATTCGTTTCGCTCATTATCATTTAATGACGATGACACCTGCTCATGACAATCGCTTTGGTATTGCGGCGAAAGGTTTAACAGGAGAAGGGTACAAAGGTCATTCATTTTGGGACACGGAGGTGTTTATTCTACCATTCTTTATTTATACGTTCCCAGATGTCGCAAAGAGTTTACTAGAGTACCGCTATTTGACATTAAGTGGTGCAAGAAAGAAAGCAAAAGATAATGGATTCGAAGGAGCAATGTATCCGTGGGAATCCGCTTTTACAGGAGAGGAAGTAACGCCTGTCTGGGGCGCGGTTGATATTATTACTGGAACTGCAACAAAAATCTGGTCAGGTTTTATAGAGCAACATATAACTGCAGACATTGCTTATGCAGTTTGGCAATATTACAAAATCACCGGTGATCAAGATTTCATGGACCGCTGTGGTTACGAAATGATTTTTGATACGGCAACGTTCTGGTCAAGTCGATTAGAATGGGATGAAAACTCTAACTCTTATCACATTAATAATGTGATTGGACCAGATGAATATAAAGAGCATGTCAATAATAATGCGTTCACAAATCATATGGCCCATCACAACATTACACTCGCAATTCACTATTATCAAAAACTAACAGGTTCTCCACTGCTAGATCAAATTGATAAAACCATTTCTCTTCATGATGCCTATGCAAAGTGGCAAGAGAAAGTAGAACTCATTTATTTGCCACAACCAAGAGAAGATCTTGTGATCCCGCAAGATGACACGTATTTACAAAAGGAAATGATCGACTTAACAAAATATAAAAACCAAGCTCAAGTCGGATCATTATTCCAAGACTACAACTTAGAGCAAGTCAATAATATACAAGTTTCTAAACAAGCAGATATTATGGTGCTGTTTTACTTACTAGAAAACAAGTTTTCACAAGAAATAAAACGAGCTAACTGGAATTACTATGAACCAAAAACGTTACACGATTCATCACTAAGTTTATCAACTCATTGCGTTCTTGCGTGTGATATGGACGATCGAAATCTTGCTTACTCATTATTTGAAAAAGCGGCGAGAATTGACCTTGGTCCGAACATGAAATCTTCAGATCATGGAATGCATACAGCATCAATTGGTGGTGTTTGGCAATCAGTTGTCTTTGGTTTTGGTGGTGTTCGTATGCTAGATGGAAAATTGAGAATCGATCCTAAACTTCCTAAACAATGGGCGAAACTATCATTCCCAATTCATTGGCAGGGAGATCGTCTTGAAGTAACGGTTTCAAGAGAGGAATTGCTCATAAAGAATGTAACAAACAAAAATGTGAAACTGGAGTTTACCGTTTTCGGAACTATGTACACGTTAGAAAAAGAGTTAGATATAAAAATACAAGAATATGTACGTAAATAAGCCAATAACGAGTAAGGGGCATTTGCCCCTACTCTATCAAACTAATAATTTTGTTTAATAAGTTTTGAAAGGGGTTACAAATAATGAGTGCAGTAATTCTGTGATCTAGATCGTGTTATCTGACAACAACACTATTGTCTGTGCCCATGAAAAACTTATCAAAATAATGGTTCCGATATGAGACCAATGAAGATTTCCATCGAATTTAACAAACAAGTATATCTTTACCACATTGTTTTAAGGAGTGTCCTGCTCTTTAAATATATTTAGTTGAAAAAACAAATTTGAAAGGGGTAATTACAGGATGAAAATTAAAAAATGGTTAGGTACGTTAGCTGTTACTACACTTGTTTTAGGTAGTGTATTAACTGGATGTTCTTCATCATCCGAAGAAACAGGTACAGAGAAGAAGGAAGAAACAACACCGAAAGCACCAACGGAAGAAATAGTAGAGATCACATTAAGTGGTTGGGGAGGAAACCCTGAAGAAACAAAGTTACTACAAGAAACGTTAGCAGCATTTGAAGATAAATACCCAAACATTAAAGTAAAGCATGATGTAATCTCTGATCAATACATGGATGTTATGAGAACTCGTTTGATTGGTGGAGAGGCTGCTGATGTATTTTACCTAGATGCGTTTGAAGCACCTGCATTAATGGCAACAGGAGTTTTAGAGCCACTTAATGATTATGTAACAGCTGAGTTTGATATTGAAGATTTTGAAAAACCAATGTTAGAAGCATTCATGCAAGGTGAAACGATTTACGGTTTTCCAAAAGACTATTCAACATTAGCGTTATTCTATAACAAGCAAATGTTTGCGGATGCAGGAGTCGAAGTTCCAACGACATGGGAGGAATTAGAAGTAGCTGCTAAAGCTCTTACTCAAGGAACAGATGTTTACGGTTTTGGTGCTGCACCTGAATTAGCTCGTGTATACTTCATGGGTGAAGCACTAGGAGGAAAAATTGTCACTGACGATCAAGCGTCTTTTGCAGATCAAAAAGTAGTGGAAGCGCTTCAACCGTTCGTAGATCTTCGTGCTGCAGGTGCTTCTGCACAACCGAACCAAGTAGGGGCTAACTGGGGTGGAGAAATGTTTGGTCAAGGAAAAGCAGCAATGGTAATGGAAGGAAACTGGGCTATTCCATTCATTCAGAGTACATTCCCAGACATTGATTTCGGAACGGCAGAAGTACCAACAATGAACGGCCAACAAGGAACAATGGCTTACACCGTTGCTTACGTAATGAACAAAGATTCGAAAAATAAAGAAGCTTCTTGGAAATTGATTGAGTTCTTAACAGGAAAAGAAGGAATGGAGATCTGGACTAGTTTAGGATTTGCCTTACCGACACGTGCTTCAGTAGCTGAATCATTAGGTTGGGATACTGATGAGCATCGTGCAGCGCTTGTAGCTGGTGCACCTTATGCAACCGTTTGGGCTCAAGGAACAAACCTACCTATTATTGCACAAAACTTTAACAACCAATTCTTAAGTGCATTTATTGGAGATCGTCCACTAGATGAAGCTCTTCAGGAAGCGCAAGATATCGCAAACAGAGAGATCCAAAACTAAGTAGATGTGGATAAGGGGGCGGAGACATCCCCCTCTTATCTCACTGTTTTACTCTTTGTTGTGATGGATGTCATTCTTCATTAGAAAGAGTAAAGCAGACTAGAGTTAAGCATAAGAGAGGGGATGTCAAAATGTTCTTTAAAAAAGCAAAACTAAGCAAAAAAGGTTTGCAAGAAACCGGGCAAGCGTATATGTTATTAACACCGATGATCTTTACGTTAACAGTGTTCATGATCGCACCAATTGTTTATGCTTTATTTTTATCGTTACACAAAGTAGAGTTACTTGGCGGAACAACGTTTGATTTTGTAGCGCTTGACAATTTTATTCGGATTTTAGATGATAGCCGCGCTTTAATTGCACTTAAGAATACAATTCGTTACGTAGTAATCGTTGTACCATCACAAACGATATTAGCACTAGTATTAGCTGCTACATTAAATGCTGGTTTAAAAGGGCAACGTTTTTTTCGCATCGTATACTTTTTGCCAACCTTAACTTCATCAGCTGTGTTAACGTTAATTTTCATGTGGATGTATAATCAAAATGGACTTATTAATAAAGTATTAGATTTTATTGGGTTGCCTACGTATAACTGGATTGGAGATCCAAAAGTTGCCTTAGTTGCAATTATGATCATGAATATTTGGGCGACCGCACCGTACTTCATGACAATTTATTTAGCTGGTCTTCAAGATATTCCTGATAGCATTTATGAAGCTGCAGAGCTTGATGGAGCAAATGTGTTTCAAAAGTTTTGGTATGTAACAGTCCCAAGTTTACGACCGGTTACATCATTCGTTGTCATTATGGGTATTATTGGAACATTCCAACTTTTTGACCAATCGTTTATTTTCTCAGCGGGGTCTGGTGGTCCAGACAATTCTACGTTAACAGTCGTATTACTCATCTATCAATATGCTTTTAGAGGAGTAGGAACGATGGGGTATGCAGCAGCACTAGCATTTGGTTTAGCAATTATTATTCTAATTGCGGCATTACTTCAACGTAAATTATCAAAAGAGGAATCAATATACTAAAGGAGGAGAATGTAGTATGAAAAAAAAATCAATGAAAATAGGTAGACCTATTTTATATGTAATCTTAAGTATATATGCACTCATTACACTCATACCGTTTTTTTGGGCACTATCCTCTTCGTTTAAATCATTAGAAGAAATTTTGTCCGGAACGATGAATTTTATTCCAAGAAATTTTACGCTGGATAATTACCGTCAGATCTTTATTGTTCAAGAACTATTCCCAAGATGGTTGTTTAACTCGGTCTTTATCGCTGTGGTCGGTACAGGGTTAAATCTTATATTTAACTCCATGGCTGGATATGCATTAGCTCGACTAAGCTTTCCAGGAAGAAAATCACTATTTATTCTTGTTTTAGCAGTCTTAATGATACCATCCCAGGTAACGATGATTCCTAACTATTTAATTTTGCGTACTTTCGGTTGGTTAAATACGTACCAAGGGATGATTGTACCTGGAATGGTAAATGCAACGTTTATCTTTATGATGCGCCAGTTCTTTATCAACTTTCCAAAAGAGATTGAAGAGTCTGCGGAGCTTGATGGTTTAAGTAAAATTGGTACCTTCTTTAGAATTGTTCTACCGTTAGCGAAAGCTTCATTAGCTGCACAGGCGATCTTTGTTTTCATGGGGTTCTGGAATAACTTTATGCAACCATTAATCATCCTTTCAGACCCATCAATGTTTACATTACCTTTAGGTTTAAATACGTTTAAAGGTCAATATATCTCGTTTTGGAACTATATAATGGCTGCCTCAATGGTATTCACATTACCAGTCCTCGTCATTTACGGGTTCTTTAACCGTTATTTTGTCAAAGGTATCACTTTCACAGGAAGTAAATAACAGAACAAAAACGCAAGCGCTATGCTCGCGCATCGCAAAAGATTTAACTTCAAACCTAAAATAGACTATTTCGTGTCAGCGAAATAGTCTTTTATGTATAAGTGCAATACAAAAACCGCTAAATACCATCGACCTCATCAAGTGTAACAAAGCGAAAACCCTGTTCACGCAGCATTGGTATGGCTTTCCTTACTCCTTCAGCTGTACCACTTGATGGTTGGTTCATGTGTAATAATACGATCGACCCAGGCCGTGAGGATAGTAGTGCTTTCTGAACGTCGTTAGCTGAAAAGGTTGCGCCTGCATCCCCTAGAATATCATAATTAATAACACTCATTCCTAAATGCTGAACAATTTCCACAGCCACTTCATCATAAAAGGCGGTGCCACTTCGGTAAAATTTCATTTCAATCCCTGTAAGTTCTTTTACGAACTCGTAATTGATCATCACTTCATCAATGACTTCTTCAACACTATTTGTTCCGTTAATCCCCCATGCCCTTGCCCCGTTCACAGATAGTGGTCGATGCTCTGTCCCGTGATTTGCGATTTGGAATTGATCAAGACCGGCCAAATACAAAAATTCATCAAGATTTGTTTGAATCCAGCGGTAGTTGAAAAATAGGGTTGCTTTAATTTCCTCTTCAATTAAAAAATTCATTAATTCTTGATCGTACCTACTGCCATACGGGCCCCCACAAGCGTCAAATGTCAGGGCAATTAATCGTTCATCTGTAGGAAGTCGTGTAATAACACCAGTAACATTTTCGCCCCACTCAACAGGTGCTGAAAAATCAATTTCTTTTACTTTTTCAGCAACATCAATGATAGTAGGCGACAAAAATTGAGCATCATTTGTCAATCGCATAATAGTATTACGTCCGATCATGTTGGAGTTTTTTGAAGGTCTTGTTGGCGTAGGACTGCTCATCAAGGAAAAACTAATAAAAAGTAAAAAAGAAAGGATTAATAGCAAACTATATACTCTTAGTAATTTGATGGTTCTCACTCCTGATTGACGTAATAACCTAAAATTACCACATTTAAAAAAGAGTGACTACAAAAAAATAAAAAAGCGTGCATTTTAAAAATTCCATGCAGCTTTTTTGAAAGCTAGAAAGCCTGACCATTGTGGCCTAAATTGGTGTCCACTACTGTTCAGGCTTCCGGTGAAACGTCGTTTGACATCTTTGTAGCTTTACAATGAGCAAGTATTAGGTGTGCGCCTTGTACTTTTCTCATTCATTTATTTTTTGTTGAATAATTTGTGAAGTTCTTATAAAGATGAAATTTTTTTTGACAAATGAAGAAGTTCTTTATAACTTTCTAACATTTGTCGCTTGTGGTCCACGACTGCCAGTTTCAACTTCGAAGCTAACCTCTTGTCCCTCTTCTAAAGATTTGAAACCTTCACCTTCAATAGCTGAAAAATGTACGAAAACATCCTCTCCACCTTCTACTTCAATAAAACCAAAACCTTTGTCAGCATTAAACCATTTTACTTTACCTTGTTGCATGAAAAATCCTCCTAAAACATTCGATTAAATTTCCAAATGACTACAAAACTGATTTATGTACTTGGACAGAAGAAATGTAGCAAATGGTCATTTGTTAATGTTACCGGTTGCAGAAAAAATATTCTTCTTCTCTTAAATTTAATTACCTTTTTGAGTTCCAACGAATGATCACTTTTGTATTTATATAAACTCGTCACTGTATAGGTTTCGTCAATCTTTTAAATAATAAAGATAATCGAATGATCATAGGGTAGGGTTTAATAAATGAAAAAAAAATCATGGGACTTGGCTTCTATTGCATCAATTCCGTTAGTTATGACCTTAGGTAATTCTATGCTTATACCAGTTTTACCAACCATTGAAAAAAAATTAAAAATATCCTCACTTCAAGTTAGTATGATCATTACCATCTATTCTGTTGTTGCCATTATTTTAATACCAATCGCTGGTTATCTGTCCGATCGTTACGGGAGAAAAAGGATTATCATACCTAGTTTAATGGTTGCTGGTATTGGTGGACTCATTTCTGGTTGGGCTTCATGGCAGGTAAAAGACGCTTTTATGTTAATTATTGTTGGACGCTTTTTCCAAGGGATAGGAGCAGCAGGGGCTTCTCCTATTGTCATGCCGTTAGTTGGAGATATGTTTCAAAATGAGAGCGATGTAAGTAACGGTTTGGGTGTAATTGAAACATCCAATACTTTCGGAAAAGTACTTAGCCCTATTTTAGGATCAGCGTTAGCGGCGATAGTTTGGTTTATGCCTTTTTTTGCATTTCCTGTTTTTTGCATCATATCTATTTTGATGATGATATTTTTAGTTGAAACACCTCCGATCAAATCACAACCACTTAAAATAAAAGCCTTCTTGCGCTCTGTGAAGACGATTTTCAAAAATGAAGGACGCTGGTTGTATGCGGTATTTGCCATTGGGTGTATTTGTATGTATGTGTTATTTGGTGTTCTCTTTTACTTATCTACTTTACTTGAAGATAAACATGGGATTGATGGAATAAAAAAAGGAATCATTCTAGCAATCCCATTAGCAGCGCTTTGTATTTCATCTTATATTACAGGAAAAGGAATAGGAAAAGAAAAAATTCGGATGAAATGGGTAACATTTATTGGATTACTAATATTGGTCATTTCTAATTTTTCAGTATCATTTTCAAAGGATATTTACGTTCTTTTAACCGCGATTTTTGCGAGTGGACTTGGAATTGGTTTGGCGTTACCTTGTCTAGATGCACTAGTAACTGAGGGGATTGAAAAAGAACAACGAGGAACACTGACCTCTATTTATAGTAGCATGCGCTTCGTGGGTGTTGCACTTGGACCACCGCTATTTGCCATTATCATTAAAACCTCTCACTTAATTTTATTTTTATCAGTTACAGCAGTATGTATCATTGCAGCGCTCATTTGTCTCTTGGCAATAAAGCCAACTGAAGATGAATAATGAAACAAATAATTCCACTTATTTCGGATTATTGTGTATAATAACCATTAAATAAAAAGAGTTAGGAACGGAAAGAAACCGATGAACTTACGCCTATATTCATTTCGAGATTACTATGCTAATAAAGTGGATTTTTCGTATGATCGATTCCCTTTTTCAAAGCACCCCCGCCATGTTTGGATCATTTGCCGGCTAAATGACGATTGGTTAATGACAAAGCATTCCAGTAGAGGGATCGAATTTCCAGGGGGAAAGGTTGAGAACGGAGAATCAGCTAGGCAGGCTGCAGTGCGAGAGGTTTATGAGGAAACAGGCGGAATCGTCAGTAAGCTCATCTACATTGGACAATATAAAGTCACCGCAAAAGAAGCAGAAGTTATTAAGGACGTCTACTTTGCTACGATTAGTCATCTTGAAAAACAAACCCATTACTTTGAAACAGAAGGACCGGTATTGATTAGTGAGATTCCTGCTTTAATAAAACAAGATCCAACATTCAGTTTTATTATGAAAGATGATGTACTGAAATATAGTATAGCAAAAGTAGAACAAATGATTTGCTCAAAAAAGGCTCTCGATTAAAAAATCGGAGCCTTTTTGTTGATAGCTATGAATTAAAAAAATAGTTAGACTACCGTCAGCTTCATGACGTTTTTACGATTTGCCTACAGTTGAGTTTTGCGACGATCAAGCGGAGCGGCGCAGGAGTATTGAGCCGACGCACCTTGCGCTTTTTTACTAATGTTTAATTATCCTTTTTTCTAACAGTTCAACGAGCTGATACATGATAGTTGCTAGTACGGCAATAACGAGTAAGCTAAGGATGACAAGATTAAAATTGAACACTTGGAATCCGTATATAATCATGTAACCAAGCCCTTGCTTTGACACAAGAAATTCCCCAACAATGACCCCGACCCACGATAATCCAACGTTAACCTTTAAAGTTGAAATAATCGTTGGAAAGGATGCTGGTAAGATGACGGAAGTAAAGGACTGAGCCTTGGTTGAACCAAAGGTTTGCACAACCTTTAAATAATTTTTATCAACGCTTCGAAACGCATTGTAAACAACGAGTGTTGTAATAATGATTGAAATCATTGCCCCCATCGCAATAATTGAGCCGTACCCAGGGCCCAAACCAACAATTAGAATAGGTCCTAACGCTACTTTTGGCATCGAATTTAAAACAACTAAATATGGGTCGATAACTCTCGAAAAAAATGGTGACCACCAAAGAATCGCAGCTATGATCGTTCCGAGAACTGTACCAAGAATAAAACCAGCAATTGTTTCAAATAAAGTAACGCTCGTATGACTGAGTAGTGAGCCGTCAGCTATTTTTTCTATGAAAAGTGTCCAGACCCGTGAAGGCTTGCTAAATAAGAGAGGGTCGATCCAACGCATTCTAGAAGCCAATTCCCAAATAACAAAAAAGGAAATTAATATACTCAATTGACAAATACGTATCTGAATCGTCTCTTTCTGTTTTTTTCGTTTATATTCCGCGTGTAATTTAATTAGACTCTTTTTCAAGACTATCCAACTCCTTCCATATTTGTTGAAAGAGTTCATTGTATTGCTGGTGGTTCCTTGCTTGAAACGGAGTTAAAGCACGTAATATATTTGGAACTTCAAATGTTTTATGAATTCTTCCAGGTCGATTTGTTAATAAAACAATCCGGTCAGACATGGCAATCGCCTCACCTATATCGTGAGTCACTAGTAACGCAGTTTTTTCGTGCTCCTTTATTGTATTTGATACAAGATCCTCTAATTTTAATTTTGTTTGGTAATCTAGTGCAGAAAACGGCTCATCTAATAGTAAGAGTTTTGGTTTTGTAGCGAGCATCCTTACAAGCGCCACCCGTTGTCTCATTCCACCGGATAGTTGATCAGGATAGTCATTTGCTTTGTCTAGTAAACCCATTTTATCAAGAAGCGAAAGGGCAAACGACTCCGTACTTTTATCGTGTACTTTCATCGTCTTTAAGCCCAAAGTTATATTTTGTTTAATTGTTAACCAAGGAAATAAATAATCTTGTTGGAGCATATAGCCCGTCATGGGTGATGGCTTAGTAATTTGCTGGCCCTCAATAGTTATTTCTCCGTGTGTCGGCTTTAACAACCCAGCAATCAGCGATAACAAGGTTGTTTTCCCGCAGCCACTAGGGCCAATTAAGGAGATGAATTCTCCTTCCTCCACAGAGAATGAAATATTTCTGAGGGCGGTTGTTGCTGCTTCTTTCGAGAAAAATGTTTGATCAACGTCGCTAATTGTTAAAAAACACACTAGCAAAACCTCCCTTATATCATTTTAGTCAGTAACTGCTTTAGAAATCGTTGTGTTTACTAATTCGCTGTAATCAACCGTCATCGGAAGCTCACCAGCTTGATCCATGATCGTTTGTAAATTTAGCCATGCTTCTTCTTGTAGCCTCGGGTTCGTTGCATAAGAACTTTGGGATTTATAACGATCAACTACACTTTCGATAACTTCAATTGGAGTGTCGTCAAAAAATGCCTCAATCGATCTTGCAATATCTTCGGTTGAGTTTTCCTCTACCCATTGCTGTGCTTTGTAAAGTGCTCGAGTGAAACGAACGAGTAAGTCTTCATTTTCAGCGATAAAACTACTTTTTGACATATAGACGGTGTATGGCACACTTCCTGACTCCTCACCGAAAGATGCCACAATGTGGCCGATTCCCTGATCTTCAAATAATGTCGCTTGTGGCTCAAATAATTGAACAAAGTCTCCAGTTCCAGATGCAAACGCACTTGGAATATTTCCAAAGTCAATGTTTTGAATTAACTCTAAATCATTTTGAGGATCAATCCCGTTTAATCGTAAAACATGTTCGCCAACCATTTGTGGCATTCCGCCTTTACGTTGGCCCAAAAATGTCGAGTCTTTTAACATATCCCAATGGAATTCTTCTATTTTTTCACGAGAAATTAAAAAAGTACCGTCTGTCTGGGTGAGCTGCGCAAAGCTTTTTGCAGGATCATTTGCGCCTTGTGCGTAGACGTAAATCGATGTTTCGGCACCGACCAAGGCAATGTCAGCCCCATCTGCTAGAAGTGCAACCATTGTATTGTCTCCGCCCCATGTTGTTGTTAGATCTATTTCAATTCCTTCTTCCTCAAAAAAACCTTCAGATATGGCAACATACTGAGGCGCATAAAAAATTGATCGTGTGACTTCTGCTAGTCGAATTGTATCAATGTCGTCCTTTGATGAACAACCTCCAACAAATGATAATAAAACGATTAAAGATAGTAGAAACAATTTACCAATATGTTTCATCAAAATTCCTCCTATAGTGAGATATGATATTGTATGTATAGGTGCCTAGTGTTGTGAAAGGAATAAGAAATAACCAAAGGGTGATTCTCAATAATACGACGCAAAATATGACATATATCCAAAAAAAATTCACTTAATCTACAAAGGTCGTTGACATTAAGCAACAACTACGATATGATATGTCCCGAACGGATACTCTTATCCCGAGTCGGTGGAGGGACAGGCCCGAAGAAGCCCGGCAACCAACACTTATATTGGAAGTGAAACTTTCAATTTTATACAGTGAAAAGGTGCTAACCTGCAAGACGTGATTGGTCTTGGTCGATAAGAGGCGAAAGGCGAGATAATAAACCTTTTCCTCATAATAGGGAAGGTTTTTTTCATATCTAAACAACTAGTATAAATTAGCATACTTTTTTGTTTCAGTAAGGAAATAATAGGGGAAAGCTAATGTAGTTAGAGGATTACTTTGTTCTTTCATAGAAAAATTTCTGTCTTGACTTGCGAAGGTCATAGGGAAAATGAGTACCGTATCAACATTTCGCATATCCTAAGAAGGATAAAGGAGGTACATAGAATGACACAAAATAAAACACGTCGTTTATTTACGTCAGAATCAGTAACAGAAGGGCATCCGGATAAAATTTGTGACCAAATTTCTGATTCAATTTTAGATGCAATCTTAGCAAATGATCCAAATGCTCGCGTTGCATGTGAAACATCCGTTACTACTGGATTAGTACTTGTAGCAGGAGAAATTACAACAACAACGTATGTTGATATCCCAAAAATTGTACGTGATACAATTAAGGGTATTGGCTACACTCGAGCTAAATATGGTTTTGACTCTGAAACATGTGCTGTTTTAACATCAATTGATGAGCAATCAGCAGATATTGCTCAAGGGGTGGACCGTGCGTTAGAAGCAAGAGAAGGTCAAATGTCAGATGAGGAAATTGATGCAATTGGTGCTGGAGACCAAGGACTAATGTTTGGTTATGCAAATAATGAAACACCAGAATTAATGCCACTGCCAATCTCACTTGCTCATAAATTAGCACGACGTTTAACAGAAGTTCGTAAAGAGGAAATTTTACCGTATTTACGTCCCGACGGAAAAACTCAAGTAACTGTTGAGTATGATGAAAACAACAAGCCGGTTCGAATTGATACAATCGTTATTTCAACTCAGCACCATCCTGAAGTATCGCTTGAACAAATTCAACGTAACTTAAAAGAGTATGTGATCAAACCCGTTGTTCCTGCAGAATTAATCGACGAAGACACAAAGTACTTCATTAATCCAACAGGCCGTTTCGTTATCGGTGGTCCTCAAGGGGATGCAGGTCTTACAGGTCGTAAGATTATTGTTGATACGTACGGTGGATATGCTCGTCATGGTGGCGGGGCGTTCTCAGGTAAGGATGCAACAAAAGTTGACCGTTCGGCAGCTTATGCAGCTCGTTACGTCGCTAAAAACATCGTTGCAGCAGAACTTGCTGACCGTTGTGAAGTTCAACTTGCATACGCGATCGGGGTAGCACAACCTGTATCAATTTCAATTGATACTTTCGGCACTGGTAAAGTATCTGAAGAAGTATTAGTAGATGTAGTTCGTGCAAACTTTGACCTACGCCCAGCAGGGATTATCAAAATGTTAGATTTGCGTCGTCCGATCTACAAGCAAACAGCTGCGTACGGTCACTTTGGTCGTACAGATGTTGAGCTTCCATGGGAGTTTACTGACAAAGCTGAAGCATTAAGAACACAAGCTTTAAATCAATAAGAAAATGAAAGAGCACAAACCTTTTCGGCTTCGTGCTCTTTTTTGTTTTGGGGTAAGGTTCTGAAGCCCAATTTGAGTGAGGGAAGGGCAAACCGGGCATCAATGGTGCCCGAAATGTAAGGTGATAATAAAAAGCGGTCACCAAAAGAGGGTTCTGAAGCCCGATTTGAGTGAGGGAAGGGCAAACCGGGCATCAATGGTGCCCGAAATGTAAGGTGATAATAAAAAACGGTCACCAAAAGAGGGTTCTGAAGCCCGATTTGAGTGAGGGAAGGGCAAACCGGGCATCAATGGTGCCCGAAATGTAAGGTGATAATAAAAAACGGTCACCAAAAGAGGGTTCTGAAGCCCGATTTGAGTGAGGGAAGGGCAAACCGGGCATCAATGGTGCCCGAAATGTAAGGTGA
>CAZIRM010000012.1:0-7571 GCA_964541705.1 uncultured Bacillaceae bacterium
ATGTAAGTGAAGGTAGAGAAAGAGTGGAAATGGAAGATTTCACTGAGCGTACATTAGACTCGGTAAGAAGGAGATTAGAATTACAAGGGTTTGCAATCATCAACGAGAAGCCCCAAGAAACAAGCGAATATCACGAGAATATAGTAATTGCTCAAGATCCTCAACCTGGCATGAAAGTGATCCCAGACGAGACAGAGGTGACAATTATCTATAGTACAATACCTACAGTGGTCCTTGACGATTTATCTGGTTGGAACTTAACTGCCGTGAATAATTACATTCAGAGCAAGAATTTGTCTGTTGATATGACTGAGGAACAGTATTCGGAAACGGTTCCAAAAGGGCAAGTGATAAAACAAACGCCAGCAGCAGGCAGCAAAGTAAAGGTTGGTACACAATTGCAACTTGTAATTTCGTTAGGGCAAGAGCCAGTTCCAGAGCCAGAACCAATTTCATGGATAAACTACATGACAGTTGAGGTAACAGAAGAGCAACAGCTAGCTGGACTATCATATGAAGTAAGAATCAGTTATAATGACTCAACTACGGTAAGTTTCGTCAATACCGTGAGAGAAGAGATACTTCAAACAAAACAATATCCGATTCCATTAACTGTTAACCCTGGTGAAGAAGCTGTCGTTGTACTGTACATTAATAACGAAGAAATAAAGCGATACGTCTATACTTATGAAGACGCAAAAAGAATTGCTAATCAGTAGATAAAATAGGTCTATGTATCGCATAAAAGAAGTGACTCTGTATCTCTGAGTCCCTTCTTTGTGTATTTCTAAAGGAGGAAACGATGCCAGAAGGAAAAATTATTAAAGCACTTAGTGGATTTTATTACGTTGAATATGATGGGGAGATTTTCCAGTGTCGCGGTAGGGGAAATTTCCGCCAAAAAAAGCTAACACCACTCGTTGGTGACCTTGTTAAGTTTGAAGCTGAAAATTACACAGATGGCTATGTGTTGGCAATGCGTGATCGAAAAAATGAGCTTATTCGTCCACCGATCTGTAACGTAGATCAAGCGATACTTGTGTTTTCAGCGTTAGAACCTAAATTTAGTACGCTATTGCTTAATCGATTTTTAGTACAAATCGAGGCAAATGATATTGAGCCGATTATATGTGTAAGTAAAATTGATTTATTGAATAAAGAAATGCGTGATGAAATTCATCAGTTTATTGAAGATTACAGAGCTTTAGGCTATACCGTGTTAAAAACATCCATTTTTATGGAGGAATTAATTAATGAAGTACGACCATGGTTGAATGGCAAAACTTCTGTTTTTGCCGGTCAGTCTGGAGTCGGGAAATCTTCGCTACTGAACGCCTTAAAACCTGATTTGAACTTAGAAACGAATCAAATTTCTTCACACTTGGGTCGCGGAAAACATACAACTAGGCACGTAGAATTGATCCCGATTGGAACAGGATTAGTTGCAGACACGCCGGGTTTTAGTTCGTTAGACTTTTTAGGGATGGAAGCAGAAGACCTCTCTGATTGTTTTCCTGAAATGAGAGAACGGCAACAAGCCTGTAAATTCCGCGGTTGTACCCATACTTCTGAGCCGCAATGTGCAGTAAAAGAGGCTGTTGAAGCGAATGAAATTACAACTTATCGATACGAAGATTATTTAACTTTTTTCCAAGAGATTAAACAACAAAAACGGAGGTACTAGACAATGATTAAGATTGCACCATCGATCCTATCAGCTGATTTCGCTAAATTGGGAGAAGAAATTAAAGATGTAGAACGAGGAGGAGCCGACTATATTCATGTAGATGTGATGGATGGTCATTTTGTTCCTAATATAACGATTGGTCCGCTAATCGTCGAAGCAATTCGTCCGATCACAACGTTGCCGTTAGATGTTCATTTAATGATTGAAAATCCAGATCAATACATCCCTCAATTTGCAAAAGCGGGGGCAGATATTATCACTGTTCATGTGGAAGCATGTCCGCATCTTCACCGGACGATCCAATTAATTAAGGAAAACGGTGTAAAAGCTGGGGTCGTTCTAAATCCAGCTACGCCTGTAGATACGATTCAACATGTGATTGAAGATGTTGATATGGTATTGCTCATGAGTGTGAATCCAGGGTTTGGTGGGCAAACATTTATCCCTCAAGTACTACCAAAAATTTATGCTGTATCAGAAATGGCAAAATCAAAAGGCTTATCAATTGACATCGAGGTAGATGGTGGTGTTAATATAGAGACAGCGAAACAATGTATAGATGCAGGCGCAAATGTATTAGTTGCAGGATCTGCGATCTATAATGAAAACGACCGAGGAGCTGCGATAAAAGCGATTCGGGGATAACTGAATAGTAACCCACTGGGGGAGCCTAAAGGAAAGGCTGAGAGGGAACTGAATCTGTTCCGACCCTTTGAACCTGTGAGTTAATACTTGCGTAGGGATCGTGGAGTTGATAAAAACAACGACATGAATCTGTGTGGTTGTTTTTTTAATAATCAAATACATACACGTATACCTTTCTTATCTAACACATCGTTTCGTAAAACTAAATAAGGGGTGGTTCTTTATGAAAAGATCAGTGTTACATTTAACAGAAATTGCTATGATGGCGGCTCTAGCAATTATTTTGGATTTTGCTAAGATTGGAGGTTTTTGGGCACAAGGTGGTTCGGTGTCACTTGCGATGGTTCCTATTTTATTAATCGCTTATCGCCGTGGCCTAAAAGTGGGATTAATCACCGGGTTTATTGTAGGTGCAATTCAAATGACTTATGGCTATTATTTCCATCCTGCACAGATTTTCTTAGACTACACAATCGCATATGGAGTAGTAGGGTTTGCCGGCTTATTCAAATATGCACCTGATACAAGTAAAGAAAGGCAGGTTGTATCAATCGTAGTTGGCGTGTTTTTAGGCTCATTTCTTCGCTTTATTGCACACTTTATTTCGGGAGTCGTTTTCTTTGGGAAGTACGCACCTGAAGGTTGGAATGAAGTTTGGTATTCAATTGTTTACAATGCATCGTATATGTTACCTGCATTTCTGTTGAGTGCAGCGGTACTAATACTTCTATCTAATACAGAACCAAAATTATTACAAGGTAAATAAGATGAAGATTAATATTGTCGCAGGGGGTCCGTTTGAACGGATCCCTGCTTTATTTAGAAATAATCAAGTTGATGAATTGTGGATGGCGGTAGACCGGGGTTTAGAGTATTTAAGGATATTTAGTATCAAACCTGATTTTGTGATAGGAGATTTTGATTCAACAAAGGTAAAACCGGGAGAAATTGAATCAAATAGTAACTGTTTCATCTATCCACCGGAAAAAGATTTTACTGATCTTGACCTTGCTATCACGAAGGCGATAGAACTTTCACCAGCATCTATTCAAATCTACGGTGCAACTGGAGGGCGATTGGACCATGAGATGGTTAACCTACAACTTCTTTTAAAAATTTTGGATGAGGGTGTTTTTGCTGCAATAACTGACGTCCAAAATAAAATATTTTTAAGGAAGCCAGGTTCATACATCCTTTCCAAAAGTAGCTATAAGTATGTATCATTTCTCTCGGTTTTCCGTGAAGTATCTGAACTTACGTTAACCGGATTTAAGTATCCTTTAGCGAACGAAACGTTACGATTTGGGTCGACACTTTGTATTAGTAATGAGACAAATTTAGAAACTAGTACTTATTCTTTTTCTTCTGGCATATTAATGGTGATAGAAAGTAATGATGAAAAGGTCCCCCACAATGATTCTAATCCTTGATGAAAAATAGGTACTATTTTTGTCTAGGTGAATATAATGATAATAGCGGGGGACTAATCTATCTATTTGTTCATTTCTCAGTGCTCGCAAGCGACAATCCCATGTCGAGGAGGGAGAAGGATGAAGTTTTATACGATTAAATTGCCCAAGTTTTTAGGTGGATTTGTGAAAGTAATTTTAAATTCATTTAAAAAAGGCTAAACAAAAAAGCACCACAAAGGTGCTTTTTTGTTTAGAAAAAAGGTGACGTCTATGAATAAATCACCAATATTCCTTGTTTTAAAAGCGTTCAACTTTTCCAGATTTTAATGCTCTAGCAGAAACGTAAACACGTTTTGGTTTTCCATCAACCATGATACGAACTTTTTGTACGTTTGCACCCCATTTACGCTTTGTTTTATTCAATGCGTGAGAGCGTTTGTTTCCTGTTCGAGCTTGTCTTCCAGTAATTACACATTTGCGTGCCATTGTTGCACCTCCTTGTAAACCTTGAGATGACAGTTACATTCATCTTATAAATACTTGCTCATATTAGCATAGTAAGAAAAAGAATGCAAGAGTTTTAATATAATTATCAAGGATAGATACTTGACAGTATTTTATATATAGGTATACTCAAAACAGTAAATGTTTCGTACTTTATGGTTATCCTATAGTATAATAAGAGTAGATCACATCTTGTTTTATTTTAGATTTCTTTTAAAAAGTGAAAGATTATAGTAAAATGTGATTAGTCATGGAAGATAACTTTCAAAAGGGGGATATTTAATCATGTCAATAAAGATGAAAACCGAGTTGGGCGAAATTGACATTTCAAAAGATGTTGTAGCAATTATTGCTGGTGGTGCAGCTGTAGATTGTTATGGAATCGTTGGAATGGCATCACAGAAGCAATTGAAAGACGGATTAACAGATCTATTAAGAAAAGAGAACTTTAGTCGTGGTGTCGTGATCAGAGAAGAGGAGGATGAAGTGCATATTGATATGTACATCATCGTTGTCTATGGGACTAAAATTTCTGAAGTTGCTCATAATGTGCAAACAAAAGTCAAGTATCAATTGCAACAGATGTTAGGCTTGAAGGTAGATTCTGTCAATATCCTTGTTCAAAGCGTAAAAGTAATTAACCCATAGAAGATCGTAGTTAGGAGGAACAATAGTGACACTGAAATTAGTAGAGGGTAAAAAACTTGCCGAAATGTTTGTTGTTGGAGCAAGTAATTTAACTCAAAATGTAAAATTAGTTGACTCGTTAAATGTTTTTCCGGTTCCAGATGGTGATACGGGAACAAATATGAATTTAACAATCACTTCAGGTGTAAAGGAAGTTAAACAACAAACGAATGATCAAGTAGATAAAGTAGCGGCTGCTTTTGCAAAAGGATTGCTCATGGGTGCAAGAGGAAATTCTGGTGTTATTTTATCTCAACTTTTTAGAGGGTTCTCTAAATCAGTTGAGGGAAAACAGACGTTAGATGCTAAACAATTAGCTGCAGCCTTTGAATATGGGGTAGACATGGCTTATAAAGCTGTTATGAAACCTGTTGAAGGAACAATTCTTACTGTAGCAAAAGATGCTGCGAAAAAAGGGTTGGAAGCAGCAAAGAAAACGGAAAATGTCATCGAAGTTATGGGGACAATTGTTCAAGAGGCTAGCAAGTCCTTGGACAGAACTCCTGATCTTCTTCCAGTCTTAAAAGAGGTGGGTGTAGTTGACTCTGGAGGAAAGGGTCTATTAATCATCTATGAAGGATTTTTATCTGTTCTTAAGGGAGAGAAGCTAGCAGACTTATCCCAAGAGGTCCCAGCGATGAGAGACTTAGTAAAAGTTGAACACCACCAGAATGCTCAAAGTCATTTAGCAACCGAAGATATTGAGTTCGGTTATTGTACGGAAGTAATGGTTAAGTTTGAACAAGAAAAGTTAGTGAAAACACCATACTCTGAACAAGATTTTAGAGAGTTATTAAGTCAGCATGGTGATTCGTTATTAGTCGTTTCAGATGAGGATTTACTAAAAATACATATTCATGCAGAACAACCAGGTCATGTAATTACTCATGCTCAAAAATATGGAAGTTTAATTAATGTTAAAATCGAGAATATGCGTGAACAGCACACACATTTATTAGAAGAAACAAAAGCAGTATATGAAGAAAAGCCTGTCGTCAAACAAGAGAAAAAAGAGTTCGGTATCATTACTGTAGCAATGGGGTCTGGGATTGCGTCTTTATTCAAAAGCCTTGGTGCGGGGGTTGTTATTGAAGGTGGTCAAACAATGAACCCTAGTACCGAAGATTTTGTAAAAGCTATCGAAGAGGTCAATGCAAAAAATATCATTATCCTTCCGAATAATAGCAACATCATTATGGCAGCTGAACAAGCAGCATCTGTTGTAGATGAGGAAGTAGCTGTTGTTACATCAAAAACAGTTCCGCAAGGCCTAGCAGCATTATTATCATTTAACCCAAGTACGACATTGGATCAAAATAAGACTGTGATGACAGAAGCTATGGCAACTGTTAAAACGGGACAAGTAACATTTGCTGTTCGTGATACGAACCTTGATGGGGTCGAAATCAAGAAAGATGACTTCATGGGAATCGAAGAAAAGAAAATCATTGCGGCTGGTCGTGATCGTAAAAGTGTAACAGAACAATTAGTATCTTCAATGCTAGATGAAGATTCTGAAATCTTAACGATCATTCGAGGTGAAGGTACCACGCAAGAAGAAGTTAATGAACTTGTTGCGTTTGTAGAAGAAAAGTTTGAAGACGTTGAAGTAGAAGTATATGAAGGAAACCAACCATTATACTCGTATATTTTCTCTGTTGAGTAAGTTAAAGGAGATGTTTTTAAATGAATGTGAAAGTTGTTACTGATAGCACAGCTGATATACCAAAATCAATCATAAAGGATTTGGATATAGGTGTTGTGCCATTAAAAGTTCTTTTTGGAGAGAAAGAAACGTATGAAGATGGTGTCGATCTAACAGCTGATCAGTTTTATGAGAAATTAACAACTTCTGAAATTATACCTTCAACATCTCAACCAACACCATATCAATTTGAGCAAAAGTACCGAGAAATTCAAGAACAAAACGATAACCCAAGCATCATATCGCTTCACTTATCGTCCAAGCTAAGTGGGACATTCCAGTCAGCCCATATCGCTAGTCAAACAGTGAAAGATGAAATTGACGTTACCGTTGTTGATACAAAAAAGGCTTCATATGCCATTGGTATCATCGTTGTAGAAATTGCAACACTTGCAAAAAATGGTGCAACAAAAGAACAATGTCTAGCAAGAGTTAATGAATTACTAACCGAAACTTCTGTTTACTTTATGGTCGATACACTTGAGTATTTGCAGAAGAATGGAAGGATAGGCAAAGCTTCAGCTGTTTTAGGTTCTTTGTTGAAAATTAAACCTATTCTTTCATTGAATGAGGATGGGGAAGTTTATTCATTCGATAAAGTCCGCGGGCAGAAAAAAGCAGTTAGTCGGATCCTTGAATTTTTTGAAAAAGATTACGGAAAAGAAGCGATCCATGTTGGAATCTCGCATGCAAATTCAAAAGAGTTTGCGAGTCAAATTATGGATGATATGCGCGAGCGTTTCCAAATAAGTACGGAAGTAATAACAGAAATCGGTCCAGTTATCGGTGCTCATGTTGGCCCGGGCACAGTTTCAATTTCTGTTATAAAAGCAAAATAAGCAGGTTGTAGAAAGCAGACTGACTGTCCATGTGACAAGGTCTGCTTTTCTTAACGTGTAAAAGAAGCGGCTGAGGAGCAACGTTTCATGTG
>CAZIRM010000012.1:7671-23887 GCA_964541705.1 uncultured Bacillaceae bacterium
CGACGAGTAACCGCAGGAGCAATGTTTTCTGTGCGACGAGTAACCGCAGGAGCAATGTTTTCTGTGCGACGAGTAACCGCAGGAGCAACGTTTCGTGAGGTACGAGTAATCGCAGAACATTTAACCGATGGGTTGACACCTCATTTCTTTGTAATTATGAAACTCAAAAGCATGAGAGAATAAGGTCAAGAAGACACAATATATGGTAAACTACTAAGAGATACATAAAAAACAGATTTCTATCAGGAGGAATAAATGAAGTACCGAACGATCTTTGACATCATTGGGCCTGTTATGATTGGTCCTTCAAGTTCACATACTGCAGGTGCTGCTAGAATAGGTAAGGTTGCAAGAACAATATTCGGTAAGCAACCAACTTGGATAAATATTTCATTTTATGGCTCTTTTGCAAAAACATATAAAGGTCATGGTACAGACGTTGCAATAATTGGAGGCATTTTAGGCTTTGATACGCATGATCAAAGAATTATCAACTCAATTTCAATTGCTGAGCAATTAGGGATAGAGCTTTCAATTAGGGAAGAAGAGGCTGTTCCAACGCATCCGAACACAACAAGAGTCGTGATTGGCTGTGAAGATGAACATATTGAACTTGTAGGAATCTCTATCGGTGGAGGGAAAATTCAAATTACGGAACTTAGTGGGTTTGAATTGAGGCTATCAGGTAATCATCCGGCCTTGCTTGTGATACACCACGATCGTTTTGGTACGATTGCAGCTGTATCAAATATTTTGGCAAAACATGAGCTAAATATTGGACATATGGAAGTTTCCCGAAAAGAAAAAGGAATGGAAGCACTAATGGTGATTGAGGTAGATCAAAATATTGATACATTCGTGTTAGCTGAAGTTGAGTCGTTGCCAAATATTTTAAGAGTAATTAGAATTCATGATTAAACGAAAAAGTGAACAGGAGGCATCAATCATGTTTCGTAACGTTGCGGAGCTTGTAGAAATGGCAGAAACAAAAGATATTAAAATTTCTGAAGTTATGATAAGGCAAGAAGTAATGTATTCTGAGAGAAGTTATGAGGATATTTACAATCAAATGGAAAACCAGTTAATTGTAATGGAGCGAGCCGTAGAAAGAGGAATAAAAGAAAAGATTACTTCTGTATCTGGATTAACAGGTGGGGATGCAAAGCTATTACAAGAATATATTCAAAATGGGAAATCCTTAGCCGGAGAAGTGCTGTTAGACGCGGTTAGTAAGGCAATTGCGACAAATGAAGTTAATGCAGCTATGGGGGTCATTTGTGCAACGCCGACTGCTGGAGCTTCTGGAGTTGTACCGGGTACGCTATTTTCAATAAAGGACAAATTAAATCTTTCACGAGATCAAATGATTCGATTTTTATTTACATCCGGTGCATTTGGACTAGTTGTTGCTAATAATGCCTCGATTTCTGGTGCGGAAGGTGGTTGTCAAGCTGAAGTAGGATCGGCAACTGGAATGGCAGCAGCAGCTATTGTTGAAGCGGCAGGTGGCACACCCGAAATGTCCGCACACGCGATGGCGATGGCATTAAAAAACATGTTAGGGTTAGTTTGCGATCCGGTTGCTGGTCTAGTTGAGGTACCATGTGTGAAACGAAATGCTTTTGGGGCTTCGCACGCAATTGTTGCAGCTGACATGGCTTTAGCGGGGATAAAAAGCCGTATTCCATGCGACGAGGTGATTGAAGCGATGTATAAAATTGGTCAATCAATGTCAGTTGATTTAAGAGAAACTGCGCAAGGAGGGTTAGCGGCAACGCCAACTGGTAAAAAGTTAGCTAGTAAAATATTTGGATATGCCGATTAATAATTATGTTGAATAATACAGTAACCGCAATAAAGGGAATAGGAGAGGAAAAGGCGAAAGACTTAAAAGCACTGGGTATTCATACTGTAAAGGATTTACTTGAATACTTTCCGTTTCGTTACGAAGATTACCGTCCAAAAGATATATCGGAATTAAAGCATGACGAAAAAGCAACAATCATTGGAACCGTGCAAAGTGAACCGTTGGTGCGTTTTTATGGTCGGAAAAAATCAAAACTGAATGTGCGAGTATTAGCAGGGCACGTGCTCCTTCAAGCCGTTTTTTTTAATCAACAATATTTAAAAACTAAATTAACTGTAGGAAAAGAAGTAACACTTACAGGAAAATGGGATCAATACAAGCGGACATTTGTTGTAAATGAGGCAAGGTTTCAACTGAGGCAAGATGATACATATGAACCAGTATACTCTGTTGGCGGGAATATTACGGTTAAGGCAATTAAAAAGATGATTGAATTAGCAATTAATCAATATGGAGATCAGGTACAAGAAATTTTACCCACTGCTTTTCTGCAGAAATATAAACTGATTGAAAGAAAAGACGCAATCAAAATTCTTCACTTTCCAAAGAACTTTCAAGAAGTAAAGGTTGCTCGAAGAAGAATGGTATATGAAGAATTCCTCTTGTTTCAATTAAAATTGCAGTCGCTACGTAAATTTAAGAGGGAGAATAGTGCGGGGGTAACGATGTCATACGAAGAAAGTGATATCAACTTCTTTATTGAGAGCTTACCTTTTAATTTAACAGTTGCTCAGCAAAAAGTTGTTATTGAAATACTAGGAGATATGAAGTCCCCGTATCGAATGAATCGGCTTCTACAAGGAGATGTAGGCTCAGGTAAAACAGTAGTGGCTGCCATATGTCTTTATGCTGCAGTAAAGGCAGGGTTTCAAGCAGCATTGATGGTACCTACAGAAATTTTAGCTGAACAGCATGCGGAGTCCTTGACGAAATTACTATCTGACCTTGGTGTTGACGTTGCTTTATTAACTGGTTCGGTTAAAGGGAAGAAACGTAAAGAAATTACTGAGAGAATCGAAAACGGTACTTTACCAATTGTTGTTGGAACCCATGCATTGATTCAGGATGATGTAAGTTTCTTGAAACTAGGTCTTGTCATCACTGACGAACAACATCGGTTTGGTGTGGAGCAACGAAGAGCGCTGAAGAGAAAGGGTCAAGATCCAAATGTCCTGTTTATGACCGCGACACCAATACCTAGAACATTGGCAATCAGTGTCTTTGGAGATATGGATGTTTCGACGATTGATCAAATGCCAGAAGGAAGAAAACCAATTGAAACGTATTGGGTAAAGCATGATCTTCTTGATCGTGTGTTAGCATTCATAGGTAAAGAATTAAAACATGGTAGACAAGCGTACGTCATCTGTCCTTTAATTGAGGAGTCTGAGAAGTTAGATGTGCAAAACGCAATAGATGTCCACAGTACGTTACAACAACATTTTAATCAATACAAGGTAGGATTAATGCACGGACGGCTCCATTCGAAAGAAAAAGAAGAGGTGATGAAGCAATTTAGTGATAACGAAGTGCAAATACTAGTTTCTACGACAGTAGTTGAAGTAGGAGTAAATGTTCCAAACGCGACAATTATGGTCATTTATGATGCGGAGAGGTTTGGGCTTTCTCAGTTACATCAATTGCGTGGCCGCGTCGGTAGAGGAGACGCTCAATCATACTGTATTTTACTAGCTGATCCTAAATCGGAGGTTGGAAAAGAGCGTATGAAGATTATGACTGAATCAAATGATGGTTTTGAACTATCGCAAAGGGATCTAGAACTTCGGGGACCTGGAGATTTTTTTGGCAATAAACAAAGTGGACTACCGGAATTTAAACTAGCTGACATGGTGCATGACTATCGTGCTCTTGAAGTTGCTAGAGATGATGCCCAAACACTCGTATTCTCTGACGCGCTCTTCACTGATTCCAAAAACAGAAATTTATTGTTATACCTTGAGCATGAAGGGATACTTTTCAGCGAAAAAATGGATTAATCTAATAAGGTTGAAATTAAAGAAAATGATCAATTAAAAATAAATGTTAAATTAGCATTGAAATTTGTAGCGTAAGATTATATACTACTATTAGTACCTAGTCATATAACTATGAAAGGTGTTTTGAAGATGAAACGAACGAAAAAAGATCGTCAGCAATTACTCCAGGAGAAAATAACGGAAAATCCCTTTGTCACGGATGAGGCGTTAGCAGATTTTTTTCAGGTTAGTATACAAACGATTCGTTTAGATCGTATGGAACTATCAATTCCAGAACTTAGAGAACGTATAAAGCATGTTGCTGTGAAGCAATATGATACGGTAAAAGCTCTTCCATTAGAAGAGGTAATCGGAGAAATCATTGATTTACAATTAGATAATCGAGCCATTTCCATTCTTGATATTAAGCCAGAACAAGTATTTTCAAGAACGAAGATTGCCCGAGGTCACCATTTATTCGCTCAAGCAAATTCTTTAGCTGTCGCAATTATTAATGATGAGTTAGCTTTAACAACAAAAGCAAATGTTCATTTTACAAGAAGAGTTCATGAAGGTGAGCGAGTGGTTGCAAAAGCACAAGTAACAAAAAATGACAAAGATCGAACTGTTGTTGAAGTAAATAGCTATGTTGAACAAGAATTAGTTTTTTCTGGTGAATTTCATATGTACCGCTCAGACCGACAAATGGAAGGGGAGAAGAAAAAAGATGAAAATCGCAATTGATGCAATGGGTGGAGATCACGCACCAGAAGAAATTGTAAAAGGTGCCATTGCTGCAACAAATAAGTATTCAGATATAGAAATTACACTAGTGGGAAAAGAAGACGAAATTAACAAGTATTTAACAGATGATGCAAAAAGAATCTCTGTCATACATACAGATGAAAAAATCGAATCTACTGATGCACCGGTTTTTGCTGTACGTCGTAAAAAGACTTCGTCTATGGTATTAGCTGTGAAGGAAGTAAAAGAGGGAAGGGCAGATGCTTGTATCTCTGCGGGAAATACTGGTGCTTTAATGGCAGCAGGCTTACTCGTTGTTGGTAGGATTAAAGGTATTGAAAGACCAGCCCTCTCACCAATGCTGCCAACACTAGGCGGAGAAGGGTTCTTACTTCTTGATGCAGGGGCAAATATGGATGCAAAGCCAGAACATCTTCTGCAATATGGGATTATGGGTAGCATTTATATGCAAAAGGTTAGGGATGTACAAAATCCAAGAGTTGGCTTACTAAACGTAGGTACAGAAGATGATAAGGGTACCGAGTTAACAAAACAAACATTCCAATTATTAAAAGAAGCCAACATAAATTTTATTGGAAATGTAGAAGCTAGAGACTTATTAAATGGTGTAGCAGATGTCGTTGTTTGTGATGGCTTCTCCGGGAACGTTGTCTTAAAAACGATTGAAGGTACGGCTCTATCTTTGTTTTCAATTCTTAAAAAAGAACTGACAAGTACATTCATCAATAAATTAGCAGCAGGAGTGTTAAAGCCTAGCTTTAAAAAGGTAAAAGATAACATGGATTACACAGAATATGGTGGAGCTGGTTTGTTTGGTCTTCAGGCGCCTGTGATTAAGGCACATGGTTCCTCCAACGCTAACGCAATCTTAAACTCAGTACGCCAAACGAGAGAAATGTTAACACAAAATGTTGTGGAGACAATAAAAACTGAAGTCATTGTAGAAAAATAGTAAACAAAGGGGTTTTATTAGTGGGGAAGATTGCATTTCTATTTCCAGGTCAGGGCTCTCAAGTAGTAGGGATGGGAAAAGAGCTAGCAAGTGAAAGCGAGGAGGCCGCATCAATTTTCGCTGAAGCAGATAAATGCCTAGGGTTTGATTTAGCCTCGCTCATTTTTGAAGGACCCGAAGCACAACTTAATTTAACAACCAATACTCAGCCGGCGCTTGTTACTACGAGCATTGCTATTTATGAAGCTTTTAAAGCGTCAAATATCGTTCCGGATTTTGTGGCAGGCCATAGCCTTGGTGAATACAGTGCATTAGTTTGTAGCGGAGCAATTAAGTTTTCAGATGCTGTAGTTGCTGTGAAACATAGGGGAGCATTTATGGAAGAGGCTGTAAAAGCAGGTGATGGGGCAATGGCGGCGGTCCTCGGGATGGATCGGGACAATTTACGTTCAATTTGTGAGGAAGCTTCTACTAATGGGGAAACGGTAGAGTTGGCTAACTTAAATTGCCCAGGTCAAATTGTCATTTCCGGCACAAAAGAGGGTATTGAAAAAGCGATCGCATTAGCAAAAGAAAAAGGAGCAAGAAGAGTGATTCCGCTACAGGTAAGTGGCCCATTTCACTCATCTCTAATGAAACCAGCTGCCAAAAAGTTAGAAACCTTATTAAGTGAAATTGAAATTACTCAATCTAAAGTTCCGGTCATCTCAAACGTGACGGCAAAAGAGGTTGTAGATGGCAATGAGATGAAACAGAAGTTAGTTGAGCAAGTATACTCACCGGTGCTTTGGGAGGATACTGTGAACTATCTACTTGCTCAAAATGTAGATACATTTATCGAAATTGGACCAAGTAATGTTTTATCTGGGTTGGTAAAAAAGGTGAATCGCAAAGTCAATGTTTTTACAATTAATGATACTGTTTCTTTAAAGCAAACGGTTGAGAAGTTGGGAGGCGGAGTGTAATATGTCGTTAAAAGGGAAAGTTGCACTTGTCACTGGTGCCTCAAGAGGCATTGGCCGTGCAATAGCAATTGATCTGGCAAAGCATGGAGCTAACCTTGTTGTCAATTACGCGGGCAATAAGGAAAAAGCTGAACAAGTTGTTTCGGAAGTTAAAGAGTATGGTGTAGAGGCAATAGCGGTAAAAGCAGATGTAGCTAATGCTGATGAAGTTGCACAGATGGTTAAACAAACGATTGATCTGTTTGGGTCATTGGATATCCTTATTAATAATGCTGGCATCACGAAAGATGGCTTAATTATGCGCATGAAAGAGGATGACTGGGATTCTGTTATTAATACGAATTTAAAAGGTGTGTTTAACTGCTCTAAAGCCGTGACCAGGCAAATGATGAAACAGCGTTATGGAAGAATCGTAAATATCTCCTCGGTGGTTGGTGTATTGGGCAATGCAGGTCAAGCCAATTATGTTGCGGCAAAAGCAGGGGTCATTGGCCTAACAAAGTCACTGGCGAGAGAATTGGCAAATCGCAACATAAATGTTAACGCAGTTGCGCCGGGGTTTATAGAAACTGACATGACTGGTGACTTGCCGGAGGAATTGAGGCATTCACTATTACAACAAGTTCCTCTCTCGCGACTTGGAAAAGCTGAAGAAATTGCTTCGGTCGTAAGTTTCTTAGTATCTGATGGTGCAGGTTATATGACTGGTCAGACACTTCATGTAGACGGTGGCATGGTGATGACTTAATAGTGAACCATCAGAACTTTAAAGCGTTTTCAATTTTTTCTTGAAGATTGTGGCAAATACGCCTATAATGGTTGAATAAGCTATGAGTTTAAAATAAAGTGTTGATCGCTTTGAGAGGAGGTGAAACTCATGGCAGACGTATTATCACGTATTACAAAGATTATCGTTGATCGTCTAGGCGTTGATGAAGCAGAGGTGAAACCTGAAGCAACGTTCAAAGAAGATCTAGGCGCTGATTCATTAGATGTTGTAGAATTAGTTATGGAATTAGAAGATGAGTTTGATCTAGAAATTTCTGATGAAGACGCAGAAAAAATTTCTACTGTTCAAGATGTTGTAGATTACATTAACAACAATCAATAATTTAAAGCAACCTTAGTGACATTGTAAGTTATTAAGGGAAAGAGCCAAGTCCCATCGTTGGACTTGGCTATAAAAACCTTTACTCATAGTTTATGTACAAAAAGTTCTGGAGGGTAATATGCACCAATCTTCAAGAAAGATTCGCAGAAGAACGACGAAGAAAAGTGAAAAAAGAATTCAGTTAAATGCAACTCAAATGATTAAATATGATCATTTTTTGAAAATTTTTCATTTGTCTTTTAAAAATAAGGAATTATTTATACAAGCTTTTACACATTCATCCTATGTGAATGAGCATCGTATTCGGCCGTCGGATGATAATGAGCGGTTAGAGTTTTTAGGAGATGCAGTACTTGAATTAGCCATTTCACAGTATTTATTCAAGAAATTTCACACAATGAGTGAAGGAGAAATGACAAAGTTACGCGCAGCAATTGTTTGCGAACCTTCTTTGGCTAAATTTGCTACAAATTTAGCTTTTGGTGAACTTGTTTTATTAGGAAAAGGTGAAGAAATGACGGGGGGGCGTGTGCGTCCTGCTTTATTAGCCGATGTTTTTGAGTCATTTATTGGCGCTCTTTATTTAGACCAAGGAATGGATGCCGTGTACGCTTTTCTAGATAAAACAATTTTCCCTAAAATTGATGAAGGTGCTTTTTCTCATATGATGGATTATAAAAGTCAATTACAAGAATTTATTCAAAGAGATGCGCTAGGACATATTCAATATCAAATTATACAAGAACGTGGTCCAGCACATTGTCGAGAGTTCGTATCTGAAGTTGTGTTAAATGATGAAAAATTAGGTGTTGGTATCGGTCGCACAAAAAAAGAAGCGGAGCAACAAGCTGCTCAAAAGGCTCTAAAGAAACTAATAAAAGAGTAAAAGATAAAGCATAAGAAACAATGGACTATAACTGTTTTATAGACCAGTTTTCTTATGCTTTATTTATTTAGTGTAGAAATGTACACTCTACTTGCCGGCCCTCCAGTGCTTGTCGCTCGTGACCAAGGCGCTTGCGCTTTTTTTATTAATTCTTCCGCAACTTCCCTAGTTCACTAACAATTGCCTCTATTTCACTTACACTAAACGAGGATTTTTTATCAACCATCCAATATAATTCTAATAAATCTTCGTAAAGATCAAGATCAAAGTGCCCTGGATGAATTTCCCCACTGTTTACGATCTGAAGTTTTTCTTTTAGCTTATTTAAGATAAATTCTACATTTGCGCAGCTTTTTTCATTTAAGTTAATCATAAACCCCTTTTCATCCTCATTATTTTTTTCCATTTTATCATGGAGAAATTATAAAAGTAAAAAACTGCATCTACAAACGAAAAAAACAGTTTCTGTCATAAAAACTACTAAAATGAACGATTAAAGTATGATAAAATTAACAGGTTATAAATTATTGTAACACTTATTAAAATGATGAGGTGGAAGACCATGTTCCTCAAAAGATTAGAAATCGTTGGCTTTAAATCATTTGCAGATCGAACATCTATTGATTTTGTTCCTGGTGTTACTGCGGTTGTCGGTCCTAACGGAAGTGGAAAAAGTAATATATCTGATGGCATACGTTGGGTGTTAGGTGAGCAATCAGCCAAATCACTACGTGGAGCAAAAATGGAAGATATCATTTTCGCTGGGAGTTACTCAAGAAGTCCTTTAAACTTTGCAGAATTAACTCTTACACTTAATAATGAAGATCAACACTTATCGATAGATTATAACGAGGTCAGCGTTACGAGACGAGTATATCGCTCCGGTGAAAGTGAATATTTTATTAACAAACAATCTTGTAGATTAAAAGATATTGTAGAATTATTTATGGACTCGGGGCTAGGAAGAGAAGCTTATTCAATCATTGGACAAGGAAAAATTGAAGAGATATTAAGTAGTAAATCAGAAGAGCGACGTGTCATTTTTGAAGAAGCGGCAGGGGTATTGAAATACAAAACGAGGAAGCAAAAAGCAGAAAGAAAGTTAGCCGAAACACAAGAAAATTTATATCGTGTTGAAGATATTCTTCATGAATTAGATAACCAAGTAGAGCCTCTACAGAGACAAGCTTCAATTGCAAAAGATTATATAGAGAAAAAAGAAGAACTAGAACAAGTAGAAGTAGGCCTTTTGGTTTATGATATTGAAAGGCTACATAAAAATTGGGAAGATCAAACGAAAAATGTCCAGCAATTAACTGAACAAACAGTTATGCTCTCCTCTCAAATAAAAGTTGAAGAAGTAAATGAAGAGAAACTAAAAGCACAAATGCAAGACTTAGATGAATCGATAAATGAACTTCAAGAAATCTTACTTGCAACTAGTGAAAGGTTAGAGAAAAGCGAAGGCCAGAAAGAAATTTTAAAGGAACGAAAAAAGAATTATCATCAAAATAAACAAAGCTTAGTTACACAAATCGAACGATTGAAGGAAAAGCAACAACAATTAGATTTCAGGTTGAAACAAGAGAATGAGAAGCTAGATGAATGTAAGAGTCAACTTGACGAAACAAACAAAAAATTGTCTGTAGAAATGTCTTTGTTAGCGACATTAGAGCATGATGTTGAGGCAGAGTTAGATCGCCTTAAAACAGATTATATAGAAATACTCAATGAGCAAGCATCTGTTCGAAATGAAATTCGTTATTTGAAAGATCAATTAAATCAAAGAAGACGTAAAAGTGCTAATCTAGATGAAAATAACAGTGAATTGGTACAAGAGAGGGAATTATTGTTAGTTCGTAAAGATGAACTACTAATGTCTCTACAGGGAAAACAACAGCAGCTAGAAGAGCACATCCAAAAGTTTCGTCTAATGCAAGCAAATATTGAAAAAGCAGCAGAAAACTACAGCCGAAAAGAAACGCAATATTTTCAGGCTTTAAGTCATATTCAACAAATTAAATCGCGCAAAGAAGTGCTTGAAGAAATGCAAGCTGATTTTTCTGGGTTTTTCCAAGGGGTAAAGGAAGTCCTGAAAGAGAGAGAGACTACCCTTGAGGGAATTGAAGGTGCAGTTGCAGAGGTGATTTCTGTTCCAAAACAAATGGAACTAGCAATTGAAACTGCGTTAGGTGGAGCAATGCAGCATATCATCGTTCGAGAAGAAAAACATGCTCGGCAAGCGATTCAATTCTTAAAAACCCGCCGTTATGGTCGAGCAACATTTTTACCTCTTTCCGTCATAAAAGGAAGAAACTTATCAGCTGTTGATCAACAAAAAATTGAAACTAACCACTCTTTTGTTGGTGTAGCCTCACAACTCATACAGTATGGAAAAAAATACGACATGGTCATGTCCAATTTACTTGGTCATGTTATTGTAGCAAAAGACTTGCAGGGCGCAAATGATTTAGCCAAGATTTTAGGGTATAAGAACCGAATTGTGACCCTTGAAGGTGATGTTGTTAATCCAGGAGGTTCAATGTCAGGGGGGAGTGTCAAGCAAAAAGGTAGTCCCTTATTAGGTAGACAACGAGAATTAGAAGAACTGACAATCAAACTCGATCAAATGGAGCAACAAATAGAAAAATTTGAACAAATCATAAAGAAATTAAAGAATGATAAAGTCGTAATGTCAGAGCAACTTGAACAATTAAGGGTTCAAGGAGAAAAAATTAGAAGTGTGGAGAACGAGTATAAAAGTGAGCTTCGAGAGATTGAGATCGAAGAGAAAAACTTAAACGTTAGACTCTCCATCTACGATAAAGAAAAGGTCAGTTATTCAACAGAAGTAAAAGAGATGGAACAAAAACTTGCGTATTTGACAATGAGGCTAGATGAGACAACAACACTCATTGTAAAGCTTGATCAGCAAATACAAACACTTACTGAAAAAAAGAAATGCCAGCAAACGTCAAAAGAGTCTTTGCAAGAGCATATAACGGAGCTTAAAGTTCAATTTGCTAAAGAAGAAGAAAAACTTAAAAATCAGCAACAACAAGTCCAAATAACAGTGGATGAATTAGTTTTCGTTCAAAGTGAATGTAAACGAACAGAAGAGGAATACTGGTTGCTAGAAAAAGAAATGAATTCTAGTTCATCTGGTGAGGAAACACTTGAGGAGTCAATTGAACGAAACCGTAAAGAGAAGGATTTAACAATTTCGCTTATTTCTGATCGCCGAAAACAAAGGTTGTTTTTACAAGAAAAACATAATGATCTTGGAAAAGAACTAAAAGAGAAGAAACGACAGTTAAAGCAAATTTCTGATATCTTACATGTAGAAGAAGTGAAGGTAAATCGTTTAGATGTAGATTTAGAGAACAAACTGAATAAATTAACAAACGATTACGAAATTAGCTTCGAGGCGGCCAAACAGAAATACCCAATGACGATGAGTCCTAATGATGCGACCACTAAGGTAAAATTAATAAAGTTAGCAATTGAAGAACTAGGAACAGTAAACCTTGGTGCAATTGAAGAGTATGAGCGAGTTTTCGAACGGTTTACTTTCTTAAATGAACAAAAACAAGACTTGCAAGAAGCAAAAGATACACTATATAAAGTTATAGCCGAAATGGATGTCGAAATGACAAAACGTTTTGAAGAAACATTTGTTCAAATACGCTTGCACTTCCAACAGGTTTTTAAGGAACTTTTTGGTGGCGGAAATGCTGACTTGAAATTGACTGATCCTAACGATTTATTAGCAACTGGTGTTGAAATCGTTGCTCAACCACCTGGTAAAAAGTTGCAGTATTTAGCACTTCTGTCTGGTGGAGAACGTGCTTTAACGGCTATTGCTTTGTTATTTGCTATCTTAAAGGTAAGGCCTGTGCCTTTCTGTGTACTAGATGAAGTAGAGGCAGCTCTTGATGAAGCAAATGTAAGTCGATTTGCCAGCTTCTTAAAAGAGTTTAGTAAACAAACCCAGTTTATTGTAGTGACGCACCGAAAGGGAACGATGGAAGAAGCCGATGTTTTATACGGTGTAACGATGCAAGAATCTGGGGTGTCAAAGCTCGTCTCGGTTAGACTTGAAGAAACGAGACAATTAGTTTTATCATAAAAAATGGAGGTTAGTGATTTGAACTTTTTCAAAAAATTAAAAGAAAAAATAACACAACAGACAGATACAGTTACTGATAAATTTAAACAGGGACTGACGAAGACAAGAGATTCATTTGTAGGTAAAATGAATGACCTTGTTAAAAATTTTCGTTCCGTCGATGAAGATTTTTTTGAAGAGTTAGAAGAGCTTTTAATTAGTGCAGATGTCGGCGTTATGACAGTGATGGATCTTATTGATGAATTGAAGGATGAAGTGAAATCAAGAAATATCAAAGACTCTGTAGAACTGCAACCGATTATTTCTGAGAAATTGGCACAATTACTACAAAAATCTGAATCCGATTCTTCTGTAAATATGCAAGAGGGTGGGATGACTGTTATTTTGTTCGTTGGAGTTAATGGTGTCGGAAAGACAACAACAATTGGTAAGTTAGCAAATAAGTATAAACAGGAAGGGAAATCTGTACTGGTCGCCGCTGGAGATACGTTTAGAGCAGGAGCGATTGAACAATTAGAAGTTTGGGCAAACCGAGTTGGTGTCGATTGTATTAAGCAGCAAGAAGGGTCAGATCCTGCAGCGGTTATGTTTGATGCAGTCCAAGCAGCTAAATCTCGTGGGGTTGATGTACTTTTATGCGATACTGCTGGGCGTTTACAAAATAAAGTTAATCTAATGAATGAGTTAGAAAAGGTAAAAAGGGTGATTGAACGTGAAGTTCCGGGTGCACCGCATGAAGTGTTGTTAGTCCTAGATGCTACTACTGGTCAAAATGCAATGTCCCAAGCAAAAACATTTGGAAAAGCAACAGATGTATCGGGGATTGTATTGACTAAATTAGACGGGACTGCAAAAGGAGGGATTGTTTTAGCAATCCGTCATGAACTCGATATTCCGGTGAAATTCGTTGGTCTTGGAGAGAAAGTAGACGATCTTCAAGAGTTTGATGCACAACAGTTCGTCTATGGACTATTCTCAGAAATGGTAGAAAAAGAAGGAGAAACAGAGTAGAAAAGTGAGAGCAGCAATCTGTTAAGAAAAAAACTTGACACTACATTTTGCATCATGTATTATTAGGAACGTAAAGGAAAAACACTTAACAAGGAGTGTGAGCTTCGTGATTGAAAAAACATTAAGGATGAACTACTTATATGATTTTTATCAAAAGTTATTAACAACGAAGCAAAGCAAATACATGGAATTGTATTACCTTGATGATTGGTCCTTAGGAGAAATTGCGGAGGAGTTCGACGTTAGTCGTCAAGCTGTTTATGATAATATTAAACGAACTGAAGCAATGCTTGAAGAGTACGAATCAAAGTTAGGTCTTTTTTCTAAGTTTGATGAGCGCACGAAGTTCTTAAACGAACTGAGGGTGATGATAGAAAATGGAGTGGCGCCTGAAAAGGTTTTTCAACTGATTGAATCTCTTGAGAAATTAGACTAGGAGGCGACAATATGGCATTTGAAGGATTAGCCGAACGTTTGCAACATACACTTAGTAAAATCAAAGGCAAGGGAAAAGTGTCTGAGGCAGACGTTAAAGAAATGATGAGAGAAGTTCGACTAGCCCTCTTAGAAGCAGACGTTAACTTTAAGGTTGTAAAGGAATTTATTGGCAAGGTTAAAGAACGTGCAGTCGGACAAGAAGTTTTACAGAGTTTAACACCTGGACAACAAGTCATAAAAGTTGTAAATGAAGAGTTAGCTAGGCTAATGGGTGGCGAACAAAGTAAGATAGCAGTAGCAAAAAAAGCACCAACAGTAGTGATGATGGTCGGTTTACAAGGGGCTGGGAAAACAACTACTACAGGTAAACTTGCGAACTACTTACGCAAGCATCAAAATCGAAAACCATTACTAGTAGCAGCAGATATTTATCGCCCAGCAGCGATTAAGCAATTAGAGACGTTAGGAAAACAGTTGGGTATGCCAGTGTTTTCATTAGGTGATCAAGTTAGTCCTGTTGAGATTGCAAAAAAAGCCATCGAAAAAGCCAAAGAAGACCACCATGATTATGTATTAATTGATACAGCTGGTCGTTTGCATATCGATGAAACGTTAATGGACGAATTGCAGCAAGTAAAAGAGATTGCGAGACCAGATGAGATTTTACTCGTTGTAGACGCAATGACTGGACAAGACGCTGTCAACGTAGCCGAAAGCTTTAATGAACAATTGAGCTTAACTGGCGTAGTCTTAACGAAGCTTGATGGTGATACCCGTGGTGGTGCTGCGTTATCAGTTAAAGCTGTTACAAATACCCCAATAAAGTTTGCAGGTATGGGTGAAAAGTTAGATGCGCTAGAACCATTCCATCCTGATCGCATGGCGTCGAGAATATTAGGTATGGGTGATGTTCTGACATTAATTGAAAAAGCTCAAGCAAATGTAGATGAACAAAAAGCCCGTGAACTCGAAAGAAAGATGAGAACAGCTGATATTACATTTGACGACTTTCTCGATCAATTAGCTCAAGTTCGGAGCATGGGCCCTCTTGATGAATTGTTAAATATGATGCCTGGTGCAGGCAAGATGAAGGGCTTGAAAAATGTTCAAGTCGATGAAAAGCAAATTGGTCGTATTGAAGCAATCGTACGCTCGATGACAAAAGAGGAAAAAGTAAACCCAGCAGTATTAAATGGAAGTAGAAGAAAACGTATTGCAAAAGGTAGTGGGACATCGATTCAAGATGTGAATCGCTTAATTAAGCAATTTGATGAGATGAAAAAAATGATGAAGCAAATGTCTGGTATGACAGGAAAAGGTAAAAAGAAGGGTAAATTTAAACTTCCTTTTATGTAAAATAAGCCATTGTCGCACTTTTTTCGCTTCATTATTACAAGCCAAGTTTTTCTAATGTAAAGTTTTTTCACTTTACTAGTTTTCAACTAGTGAGTTTTATGATAATATACCTAATTGTGTGAATGAAATTTGGAGGTGAATACGAATGGCAACTAAAATTCGTTTAAAACGTATGGGTTCAAAGAAAGCTCCTTTCTATCGTGTTGTTGTAGCTAACTCACGTGCACCACGTGACGGACGCTTTATCGAAGAGATTGGTACTTACAATCCATTGACTAACCCAGTAGAATTTAAGGTTAACGAAGACCAAGCATTAAAATGGATGTTAGACGGTGCAAAACCTTCTGATACAGTACGTAACCTTTTCTCTAAAGCTGGTTTAATGGAAAAGTTACACAACGCTAAAAATGAAAAGTAATATAAATCTTTTCAGGTTAGGGGAATGGATATGAAAGAGTTAGTTGAGACTATTGCGAAAGCTCTTGTTGATCATCCCGACGATGTTCATGTAAAAGAAGTTGAACATGAACAGTCCTTGACTTTACAACTATCAGTCCATGCATCAGATATGGGAAAAGTGATTGGCAAGCAAGGACGAATTGCTAAAGCGATTCGCTCAGTTGTTTATGCAGCTGGTGCTAATTATGACAAGCGTATTAATTTAGAGATTCTTTAAAAAGGGTGGGGGCAACCTCACTTTTTTTTATATGTAAAGAATCCACAACGTCACTCTAGTTAGATTAAAAGCTGCTGGTTAATT
>CAZIRM010000013.1:0-22963 GCA_964541705.1 uncultured Bacillaceae bacterium
ATTGAATGGAATCAGTAATATCAAGGGTTACAGAAATTTGTCCTGTGGCTCTTAGACTTTTGCAACTAAACCTAACTCGACAAGTTCATTAACCACTTGTTCGTTTTGTGTACTGACTGAAATTTCGATTTCTTGATCTGGTTGAAGAGCAATTGCTAAAATACCCAACAAACTTTTTGCGTCTACCACCCAATGATCTTTCTTAATAAGGACCGTTTCCTCATACTTTGATACAGCATTTACTAATTTACTTGCAGACTCTGCGAAGATTGGACGTAATACTTTAACTTTCACAATAATCCCCCTTAATATTGACCTATACTTACATTATCTTATTTTTTCTAAAGAAAATGCAAGAAATTTTTAGAAAAAATTTCTTATTGCTCAAAATATTCATGATCTAATGGGGAAATGAACACGTTGTTGGTTTTCTTCAAATAATTTTTCGCGATACTTCATTGCTATTCTATGAAAAGTGACAGACAAAATAATAGAAGCACTAATTAAGCCGATCAATAATAAATGATGTGTTTGACTAAACTCTTGATTCGGAATAATTAGTCCGAGAAATAAAAAAGCTGTTAGTGAAAGTAACACAAAGCTAAACCGTTTATAATCATTTACGATGTTTTCTAATTTTTCCGTGTTATCTTGATTTCTTCTCAAAGAAACCACCTTCCTACTTTTTGCTAGTTTCAAAGCGTCTAGTCATTATAACACGATTTTATAAACATTTATGATAGTAAATGTAACCAAAAAGGCAGGGGTTACCCTGCCTTCTTTAACTCATCTAACATTAATAAAACTAACTTCGCTGAATGAACTGAAGCAGTTTTCAGAAACTGGTCGTATGATACTTTTGCTTCAGTTCCCGCGATATCACTTAACGAGCGAATTATGACAAACGGACAAGCGAATTGATAACAAACTTGTGCGATCGCACCGGCTTCCATCTCTGCACAATGCGGTAACTTAAACTGTTGTTTCAATTCATTTACTTTGTTTTCATCACTCATGAACGAGTCACCTGACAAAATTAACCCTTTGGCTGTGTGAACACCTACTTCTTTTGCACTTTGTTCAGCTATATCAACCAACATTTGATGTGGTTCATAGTATGCGGGCATTCGAGGGACTTGACCAAACTCGTACCCAAACACCGTTGCATCAACATCGTTATAGCGAACTTCAGTTGATATAACGATATCTCCAACTTTTAGTGACTCCTCAAAACCACCAGCAGACCCAGTATTAATGACATATTGTGGAGAGTACTTTTCGATTAGTAAGGTTGTTCCAATCGCTGCATTTACTTTTCCAATCCCTGACTTCAACAAAACTACTTCAATATCATCAATTGTACCCGTGTGAAATTGGCATCCGCCAATTTCTTCTGTAGCTTTATTTTCTAACCTCTCAATGAGAAGTTCTACTTCTTCATCCATTGCACCAATAATTCCAATTCTCAAGTTTATTCCCTCTTTCTACTTAAGTAAATTACATCACTAAATGAGTAGGCTCAACTATTTAACGATGAAATTCACTAACTTATATCTTTTTATTGTAAATGATCCAACCCTACTTGTCATGTATCATTTATCTTTTCTCTTACCTACAAAAAAGATACCAAGGATCAAGAAGAAGAGTGTCATAATACTAGCAAGTATTAAGATTGCCATAGGTCCAAATTGATAAACTAACGGTAACGATGCTGCAGTAAATAAACCTCCACCTACTAAAGGTTCAAATAGAAGTTGTTTGTAACCAAAACCTTCTAATGCTGGTGTTTCATTATCAGGGTCTGCAATTTTCATAAGTAATAAGCCAGTTGCTGTCATCCCCATTGCTTGCCCTAAATCACCGACACCTCTTTCAAACCAATATGCAGGTATCATTCTTGGTGCTAATACTAAAAAGGCGAATACATTCCATGCAATAGCTGTAATTGCCAAAAGTAAAAATGGAATAATATTATCACCAATCACGGCTAATGAAAGTGTACCTAACGCACTAACGATCAAAACATCAAGTGAGAAACCTGAGATACGATTAATCATTTCTCGATCGATAAAGTGATATTTCTCATCAAAACGATCTAACAACATTTGTACTGCCATTCCACCTATCATCGCTAACGGAAACAACGGAACGTATGGCATCAATTGAGTATCCGTAAAGAATCCTACCGTATAGCGTTCTAGTAAGATTAGTAATTCTAATAGAACATAACCAATGAGGATGGCCAAACCAATAACGGACAAATGTAGGGACAATGGCTCAATGGATTCCGGTCTTGTTGTTTTCTTGCCAATCGCTTCCCGATTCTCAAGCTCTACTACACCTTCTTGTTCTTTTTCTGTTAAACCCTCACCTTTTCTAACATACTTAGCACGGTCTGTCCTAGCTGCCCAATTGATTAGAATAATCCCAATCACTACACCTGATACAATACCGACAGTTGCCAATCCTATTGCTAAGTCGGCTCCCTCAGCAAACCCTAACTCTTCAAACGTTCCTTCCAAACCAGCTGCTGTTCCATGTCCACCTACAAAACTTATTTCTACTAATGCACCTGCTAGTGGACTTATATCAAAAAATGGTGTTAACAAAGTTATCGTTAGTAACAAGCCAACTACATACTGCCCCCACGACACTGTCTGACCCATCACCACTTGAGGACCAGCAATATCCCATATTTTCTTTAAATTAGGAACGGATTTCCCGATGAACAAAGAGGCAAACACTACGTTAATGAATAATCCTGGTAGCTCGCCCCAAACATCTAAAACATATAGGGGAATAATTCCTTCAAAAAAAATGGATTGCTCATTTATAAATGGAGCTAAAATCCTACCTAAAACTTCCGGTCCAACGATTAAAGCTATAAAACCAGCAATAATTGAACTTGGTAAAAAAGTTTCTGTAATAGAGAAGAGTTCATCCGCAATACTTTTCCTGTGATCAAGAAAATCCCTACTAGAGTAAAGCTAAGCCCAATCGTATTAGCTGTCATTCATTATTACCTCCTTGTTTTCGTTGATTTTTTACTATACCCACAATAAGTTAATTCGTAAACAAAAAGGACTGTAGAAACAGCCGCTAGGCTGTTCACAGTCCTTTTTGTTTATAAATATGGATTTTCTTCTAAAACTT
The DNA here is from genome assembly GCA_964541705.1 of uncultured Bacillaceae bacterium. Lineage (GTDB taxonomy): Bacteria > Bacillota > Bacilli > Bacillales > Anaerobacillaceae > Anaerobacillus. Next base: position 3,154 of record CAZIRM010000013.1, read on the forward strand.
CAACTTCTACTGGCATCCAGCCTTTGTTTGTTACCCATTCAATTCTTACTTTGTATGGTTTATTTTTATTTGCATGATTACTTACAGTCCCAATTGCACTTTGATGATCCCCACCATTGCGAATGCGCCATGTGATCATTTCGTCTTCACTCAACCCAGTGGCATAGCGGAATGCTTCTTCCATTTCTGCCCAATTAATATGATCTTTATCATATATTGCTGTAAACGGCTCCTCTTGAACTGTTCCAATTGGCTGCCACTCTCCATTTCCTAATTCATCAACTTCAACAGGTTCTTCAGAAGGGATACTTGATTCAATCTCTGAACCATCGTTAATCGTGTCTTCCCCTTCTTGCTCGTCTTCTGTCTCTTCATTCACTTCTAGATCTTCCACTGTTAATTGATGGTCAACTTTCTCGGTTTTGCTAAAGAAGTTAAACCCTCCACCTAATAATAATTGTCCTCCTACAAATAAAATTAAAAAGATTACCACACCGATTGCGATGTTCAGGAATCGATCTGTTTTTTTTCTTTTTCTTTTTTGACTTCTAGCACTATAACCGTAATCATGATCTCCTCGCATGAATTATCCTCCCATCTCTCTTTTCGTACATCTATCATCTATTATAATAAAAAAAAGAGATTTTTTCGATCATTGTTTTATTCTTGAGCTCGATCGAATTCTGCAAGAAATTGAACCATTTGTTGATAGGCCTTAATTGTAGCATTAGAGCCTTTTTTATGGTCTAAATCTACAATAGCTAATGAATACTTCGGTCGCTCAACGGGAAAATACCCAGCAAACCAATGATTCATACTTTTATTGTTCTCACCTTTTTGAGCTGTCCCTGACTTGCCCGCAATCGTGTACGGACTATTCGCTAAGGCTTGACCTGTTCCTTTATCACTACTAACAACTGATTGGAGCAACTCTTGTAGTTTTAATGCAGTATATTTTGAAATTCTATCGCTTCCCTTTATCTTTTGTATAGGAAATTGATAGATGTTTGCATCATTTTCATAAACAATCTTTGACACGGCCCTTACTTGTTTCTTCTCGCCACCTCTAGCAATTGTTGCAAGCATATTGGCTACTGCTAGTGGGGTAACCTGTACATTATTTTGACCAATTGCTGTTTGTGCTAGTAACTTTCGGTCTGTCATATCTTCCTCTCTAATTTTTATCAAACCAGATTCTTCTTCCGGGAAATGTTTTACTTTTTCTTGGCGATAGACATCTCCGATCCAGCCAATACGCTCATTTAGCCCTAGTTTAGTCGCAAATTTTTCAATGACTAATTCATCTTTTTGGATGAGTTTTTGTGCTAAGTTTGTATATGTATAATTACAACTCTGAGCAAAACTGTCTTTAAAATTTAGTAGACCAAGCTTACGTTCATCTTCACCATCATCATACATGTTGCGATTACAATTAAATGTCTCATAGCTATTTACAAGATCATACTCTATTGCTGCTGCAGCTATTACAGTCTTAAATATAGACCCCGGAGCATGCGCAGTCACCATTTGATTTTTTGCTCCAAAGCCAAATGGATCTGTCAATTCATAGGTAGGCGTATTAACTAGGGCTAATAAATCATTTGTTTCAATATCAATTAAAACGAGTCCACCAAATGAAATGCCCATTTGTTCAAGGGTTTTTGTCGCATATAGTTGGATGTCTCTATCGATAGTGGTCACGACTTTCGTTGGGCTAGAAGACTCACCTGGCGCAACATATTTTACATCATAACCAAACATAGGATTCCCTAGATTATCAACATAATAAGCGAGAAAAGACTTCCCTCGCGAAAGTAAAAAGGGGTCTAATGACCGCTGTAAACCGGAAACCCCTATTTCATCATGAACAGACAGCAACCCACTTTCGATTTGCTTTTGATATCTCCTGATCGCTTCCGATGCATTCTCTCCTGTTACTCCAAGGAGATGCGGGGCTATGTTCTTAACTTTTTTCTCAATATTTTGGGCAAAGACACCCTCTACTTTTAGCGCGTTAATTTGCTTCATTTGTTCATCTGTTAGTGATATCGGTTTCTGATCTTTGGTTAACAAAAAAGGGCCCTTATTTTGTTCGACCTGGTCAAGTAATTCTTCTGTTGGCATTGAAATAATACTTGACACCTTGTCAACAGGCCAATCTAGATTCTTAAGAAATGGAAATAAGATTAAACTCGGGTGATATTCAAATTGTAATGGCTCTCCATTCCGATCAGTGAAATAACCTCTTCCAGATTGAAGAATGAACGTTTGCGTTCGTTGTTTAATACTTTCTTCAATCAAATTTATATTGTATTTCGAAAAATTTTGAGTAGAAAATAATTGGATATGGGCGAGTCGAATTATTAACACGAAAATAATGACTGAAAAAATACTTATCACTCGAGTAATTCTTCCTTTATTAATCATCACGCATCACCTCTATGTATCATTGTTTTCCTTTAAAATGAGAAAGTATTCAAAGTACATAGAAAAAGCCGAGAAGTTATTAAGCAACGTACGCGCTTACAAAAATCTCGACTTGACGAATGTTTATTTAATTTCTAAAATCTCCACTTTCATGTCTCCAGCAGGTGTTTGAACTACTACTTGATCTCCAACTGATTTACCTAATAAACTTTTTGCCATTGGAGAATCGTTTGATATTTTCCCTTCAAACGGATCGGATTCTGCACTCCCTACAATTATGTATACCTCTTCATCACCGTCTGGAAGCTCTTTGAATTTGACTGTTCTACCAAGAGCAACAACTGACGGGTCAGTATCTGTATCTTTAATAATTACAGCATTACGTATCATTTTTTCTATTGTAGAAATACGCCCTTCAACAAATGCTTGTTCTTCTTTTGCTGAGTCGTATTCAGAGTTCTCAGAAAGGTCTCCGAAACTGCGAGCAATTTTTATTCTCTCAACAACTTCTTTTCTCTTTTCTGTCTTTAATTGTTCCAATTCTTGCTCTAATTTTGCCTTTCCTTCTAAAGTCATGTAATATTGTTTGTCTACCATTTCGTCCACTCCTTCGTTTAATTCCCAAATCTGCAGTTATGATTTTTGCATGTAAGGTTTTTCTTTTCTGTTCGCGAATTTCGCATTCTTGTGTTGCCTATATAAGGTATTATGAAATTCACTCCATTAATATAACAAAAACAATAAGACCATTATAACAACCCATTAATATGTATGTAGAAAAGCTAATGCAATGTTGTTTTCATTGCAATAGCTTTTCTACATGTAAGCTATAATAGAAAATGATTATATCAGAAAAGACCTCACTTTCCTATGCTATTACAAAATTTCCTTTTCTTCAAGAACAGATCTGATTTTCGTCACCATTAGATCAATTGCGACACGATTCTGCCCTCCCTCAGGAATAATAATATCGGCATAACGTTTTGTTGGTTCAATGAATTGCAAGTGCATCGGGCGAACAACAGAAGTGTATTGATTTATGACTGATTCTAATGTTCTTCCTCTTTCTTCAATATCACGAACAAGCCTTCGAATGATCCGAATATCTGCATCCGTATCAACAAACACTTTAATATCCATCAGGTCTCGAAGTCTCGCGTCTTCTAAAATAAGAATCCCCTCAAAAATAATAACGTCTTTTGGTTCAACATGAATCGTTTTCCTGGACCTAGTATGGTTAGCATAGTCGTATACGGGTTTATCAATGGGTTGATTGTTAATTAATCTTTGTAAATGATCTAATAATAATTCATTGTCAAACGCCAATGGATGATCATAGTTTGTTTTTACTCTCTCCTCCATTGTTTTTTCGCCTTGGTCTTTATAGTATGCATCTTGTTCTAGTAATAGTATTGATTTTGACTCAAAGTTTCTAAAAATTTCTTTCGCCACCGTTGTTTTGCCAGAACCAGTACCTCCAGCAACTCCAATGACAACGGGTTTTTTACTCATTATTATAAAACTCCTTTACGCATCATGTTGTTCGGGTAAAGCTTCTTGTTCACCTTGAATCTGACAATTTCAAGCGGATGTCTAGCGGCGTCTACCTCTTGTCCATCTTCATTCCAAATCGTTTCTACTTTATATTTAAAATTCTCAATTTCAGGGCCAAAAAATTCGACCTCATCACCAGGTTTAAAGTAATTTCTTTGCTGCAGCGTTACGATTTGCGTTTCTTCATCATAGCTTAGTACAAGTCCAGCAAATTCAGCTGGTGTTTTCTTTCCATCAACCCGACCAAAAAGTTGTTCTTTATACGTTGGCTCAGTTTCAAAAAAAGAAGAAGCGGTGTCACGATTCGCACACTTATCAAGTTCATCAACCCATTTCGGATCTAGGCTGAAATTATCAGGATCCGCACAATAAGCGTCAATTACTTTGCGGTAAACAGATGTTACTGTCGCCACATAGTGAATCGATTTCATTCTACCTTCAATTTTTAAACTGTCAATCCCTGCCTCAATTAACTGAGGGATTCCACCTAGTAAATTCAAGTCCTTTGGACTCATTGAAAATGGCAAATCTTGCTCATGATATAAAGCATTTTCCGTCTCTGTCTTTTGCTCATATAAATTATAGTCCCAGCGGCATGATTGGCAGCATCCACCGCGATTTGAATCTCTAGCGGTCATATGATTACTCAAAACACAACGACCTGAATAAGAAATGCACATTGCTCCATGGATAAATGTTTCAATTTCGATATCCACCTTCTTCTTCATCTCAAGCATTTCTTCTAAACCAACTTCCCTTGCTAATACAACTCTGTGTAAACCTTCTTCTTTCCAGAATTTAATTGCTTGCCAGTTGGTCAAAGACTGTTGCGTACTTAAGTGGACTTCAACATTTGGTGCGACTCGTTTACATGTCTCAATAATTAGTGGGTCAGCAACAATTATCCCAGCTACCCCTACTTCTTGTAATTGTGCCAAATATTCTTCTAATCCATCCATATTTTCATTGTGTGCAAAGATATTCGTTGTAACATAGATCTTTGCCCCATATTTATTTGCAAATTGTACCCCTTCATGCATTTCTTCGATTGAAAAGTTATCAGCGTTCGAACGTAGGCCAAACTCTTGTCCACCAATAAAAACCGCATCTGCTCCATAGTGAACAGCTATTTTTAACTTTTCTAAACTTCCGGCAGGGGCTAATAATTCAGGTTTTTTTGTAATCACTCGTTTTCCCTTAGGAGTGATCGTTGAAATGTTTTGCATCCTTATCCCTCCTAATAAACCGTTTCTTTAAAGAAGAAGCCTGTATCAATGGAGCGATTGTACGGCTGAATTTTCTCGATCTCCTTGATAAAATAAGCCTTTTTGGCTTCATATTCACTAGCATCTTCGAAATATAAGTCAATGGCTTCTCGATATAATGCTGTTACTTTTTCCATGTAGTCGATATCTTTTAAAATCCCATCGATTTTAAAGCAATCAATACCTGCTTCTAACATGTCTTCAAGCTCATCAATAATACAAATATCGTTTGGGCTCATTATATGGGTACCATTTTCATCTTCATAGATTGGATACTTGGCATTTCTTTCTGGATCATGTAAAAAGAGACTACGATCTTTACTACGGCCCTCAACTTTTAAGTCTTTTCCTTGGAATTCCATATAGTTACCAACTAATGTTCGTTTCGATTGAAACATACAAGTCATTCCATGCACTTGTACTTCTATTTCCACATCTGACTGCTCTTTAATTTCGATGATGGCATCCATATTGATTTCTCTTGCTAGTACGGCTCTCGTTGCGCCTTTTCTGCCCCAATAGTTAGCTGTATAGTAGTTAGTGGCTGTCGTCTCTGTATTCCAGTGTAGTTTCATTTGTGGAGCCACTTCTCTAACAACCATTAGAACAGCTGGATCACCAAATATGATTGCGTCGACTCCAACTTCTGCTAGAAACTTAATGTATTCTGGCAGTTGTGTTAATTTATCATTATGAAAAAGAGCATTCATAGCCACATAGATGTTTATGCCATTTTCATGAGCAATCTCAGTAGCCTTTTTAATGTCTTCACGACTGAATTCACCTGCTAATCTTAGCCCATATGCCTCTTCTCCAACAACAATCGCAGTTGCACCGGCTTTAACTAAACGTTCTATCTCTTCGACTTTTGTAGGGGTAACTAATATCTCAGGTTTTTTATTCATAACATCACCATCTATAATTTTTTACTTACTGCGATTCCATCTCCAATCGGAAAAATGGCTGTGTCATACTCTTCATTTTCCATGAGCATTTCATTATAGGTTTGCAAGTTCGTCACCATTGTTCTCATGCCTTTGGCAATTGTGCCTTCCCTTGCGACAATACCTTTAAATAAAATATTGTCACTAATAATTAACCCCTCTTTATTCATGTACTTGCTGTACATCTCAAAAAAACGTTTGTATTGCCCTTTAGCGGCATCGATGAAAAGCGCATCAAATGTGCTGAAATGTGAAACAACCTCTTTCTCTACCTCTAAAGCATCCCCGTGTAAAACGGTAATTCTTTCGTCTAATCCAGCCTTTTTTATAAATTGTTTAGCAAGTTCGTACCGCTCTTTGTCACGTTCAATTGTCACGATTGAACAGTCTGGTAATTTCATCGCGATACGAATCGCAGAATAGCCAATGGCTGTGCCAATTTCTAATACCCGATTCGGTTTCGCTAAAGCAAGGATTTGAAGCATTGCTTCAATTCCTACTAGCTCCATAATTGGGATATCTTGATTAGCCGCAAATTGCTCCATTTCAAGCAAAATAGGATCTCTTTTTTTTATTAATCGACAAATATAATTATTAACTTGATCGCAAACCATATTAATCCTCCCAATATATTGCAGCGCACAGTCATTATTCTTCAAATAACGACTTATTTTAACATAAATAGAAAGAGAATGCGAATTCACACACTCCCTCTCCTTTACCATTTACTGATTATCTCTATACCTTCTTAACACTTCTTGATGCTCAGCATATGTTTTGGTAAAAAAAACTTCTCCATCACTTCTTGCAAAGAAGAATAATTCTTCAATATCTGCTGGTTGCAGAGCAGCTTTAATTGCGGCTTCCCCAGGGTTATTAATTGGTCCTACCGGAATCCCTTTATACATATAAGTATTGAACGGTGAATCAATCTCTTTGTGTACATTTAACGTTCTTGAAAAATGTTCTCCGTGAGCATATGCAAGTGTAGGATCGACTTGTAATGGCATCCCTAGGCTTAAACGATTATAAAGCACCCCAGAAACTTTGTAGCGATCTTCTTGCCTATTCGCTTCACCCTCAATAATCGAGGCAAGAGTGAGAATTTCATGAATCGAGAACTGACTACCTTCAAAATACGTGTAATACTTATTGTAAATACTTTCGGTACGCTGAATCATTGCTTCGACCATTTTTTTGATTGACGGGTTCTCCTCAACAAAGTCATACCTAGCCGGGAATAAGTACCCTTCTAACGGATGGTGAAGTTGTGGATTAAGAATATCATCTGTAAGCACTGCAAACTTCTCAATTAACTCTTTAAGATAATCTTCATCATGTAAAACAGCTAAAATTTCTTCCTCTTCATGGTCTGTGTTCTCGGCCATGATAGAAACAAAGTGAATGAGCCAACGACCTTCTGGAATCGTAAACGACAACTTATAGCCTTGTTGGACTGTGCCTTCTTTTAATTCTGAGATAATCTCATCAATATCCATTGCCTTTGATAGTTCGTAATCGCCAGCTTGAAATCCAGATTCATTTTTGAAACGAACATAATGTCGAAAAAAACTAGCGCTTTTGATTAAACCATGCTCTTCTAAAATTTGGCCAATTCCCAAACTAGATGATCCCATAGGAATCGTGATTGTAATTGTCTCCGTACTTTCTGGATCCATTGGCGACAACGCACTTTTAATATAGGAGTACCCATATATTCCTGCTCCCAAAACTGCTATAACGAGTAATAAAAAGCACGCGAAAACTATCCGTCTTACAATGCTAGCCTCTTGTTGTAGTTCCAGCATTTTTTCTTTTTTTATCTCATTTTTAACTTTTTGTTTTTCTTCAATAGACATTTATTTCCCCCCAGACGTCTATGTGATTGAGGTTTTTGATATGATTGATTGTGATTTAAACAACAATCCTATTATACTATAATTGAATATAATTTCATTATTTTTTGTTGAATTGTGTTGAATTGATACCATTTTACAGCACGAAAAAGGGAATTAACTACGTTTATCGGGGGTTGGTTTCTTATTTCTAGAGCGTCTTGGAGCTAGAGATCCGTCTAACTTCAAACCGTTTATACATTCTAATTATATTAAAAAGGCCCCTTAAAAGGAGCCTTTCGCATTTATTCTTCGTCTTCGCTTTCAGCGAAAGTGTTAAGCATTTCTTCGACGATTTCCCACTCTTCATCAGTTTCAATCGGATATAATGCTAAGTCATTTTCTTCGTCATCTTTGTCTTCGTAACGAAACGCATGAACTTCCATCTCTTCTTCGTCATTATCTGCTTCACTAGCATCAACAAGTACCATGTAGGAATTTCCAGTTGCATCTACGTCAAATGTAAATAACACTTCAAATAAATGCTCATCACCATTTTCGTCCGGTATAACAATACGTTCTCTTTCTGCTTTTTCCACTTTTACACCCCTTTATTCTTTTTAGGCCTTCTTAGAAAGACTGTTGCTGTTTGAGTAGCAACAGTGTTTATCATGTTTATGCCTTCAATAATTACCTTTATAATATTAGCTAATTATTATAAATCTATCATTAAAATTACTTACTATCAAGAAATCCCTGTAAAATCATAATAGCTGCCATTTTGTCGATGACTTTTTTTCGCTTTTTTCGGCTAACATCTGCAGACACTAACATTCTTTCCGCGGCTACTGTTGTTAAACGCTCATCCCACAATATTGCCGGCAAGTCAAACCTCGTTTTTACTTCTTCCGCAAAGCGTTGACACGCTTCGCCACTTGGTCCAATTGTACCGTTCATATTTTTAGGCAAACCTACCACTACTTGTTCAATCTTTAAGTCCTGGATCAGCTTCCCAAGTTTTGTCCAATCCTCTTCTGGAGTCTCTTCATTTCTCCTAATTGTTTCAACCCCTTGAGCTGTCCAACCTAATTCATCACTGACCGCAACACCTATTGTTTTTGTTCCTACGTCTAAACCTAAAGTTCTCATATTACTCCTCGTGGTGATGTGATAAATAAGATTTCACTAATTCTTCAATTAGCTCATCTCTTTCTAATTTCCTTATTAATGTCCTTGCATCATTATGTCTCGGGATATACGCAGGGTCTCCTGAAAGAAGATAACCAACAATTTGATTAATTGGATTGTACCCTTTTTCATCCAAAGATCGATAAACAGTCAACAATACTTCTTGGACATTCGTCTCCATGGAGTCATAAGGAAAATTAAACTTCATCGTATTATCCATTGAACTCATCACAAACACCTCTTTCATCTACTTAAACGTTTTTCTAAGACTATCTCACACAATGGAATGCTTGTTCGAAATTTTAAAAAGTAATTCCCTTTTCAAACGAGCAATTAAGTATACTTATATATTACACTAACATAACCCGATTAGGAAACGATTTAAAGAAAAACTTGGTAAACTTTGCTAACTTCTTATCGTGATCTGCTACGAAGTCATGCTGTTGTCCTACGACAAAGAAGCTAGTAGGAACTTTTGACCACGCAAAGCCAACATAGATCGACCAAGTTTTCTCTACACTTAATTCAGGTGATTTTATGTTGCTAAAAATTCTGCTAAAGAATCCAAAGCATTTTGTAATTCTTCTGGATTTTTCCCTCCAGCTTGAGCCATGTCTGGTCGACCGCCGCCGCCACCGCCACAACGTGTAGCAACTTCTTTTACGATCTTCCCTGCATGGTAACCTGCTGAAACTAAATCTTTGGTAACACCTGCAACGATGTTTACTTTTCCATTATTGACAGCACCGAGAACGACAATACCTGAGCCAAGTTTATTTTTCAAAGTATCTACTAAGTTGCGAATACCATCAATGTCTCCAATTTCTACTTTTTTAGCAATCAGCGAGATATCACCATTGATTTTAACGACTTCGTCAACGAGACTTCCAGCTTCCATGTTACCCAATTTAGCTGCTAGTGATTCGTTTTCTCGTTGCACTTTTTTGATTTGGCTTTGGAGCTGTTGAACTTTTTCTGGCACATCTTTTAAATTTGATTTTAGTAATTGAGCGGCTTCTTTTAATAAATCAACCTGCCCTGTCATGAATTCATAGGCTGCTTTTCCTGTTACTGCTTCTATTCTTCGAATTCCAGCACCAATACCTGATTCTGAAACGATTTTCATTAAACCAATTTCAGCAGTATTTTTAACATGGCATCCTCCACAAAGCTCTAGACTAAAGTCTCCCACTTGAACGACACGAACAATTTCTCCATATTTTTCTCCAAATAAGGCCATCGCTCCCATTGCTTTTGCTTCATCTAACGATTTATTTGCAATCGTCACGTCGATGGCTTCCCAAACTTTGTTATTAACGATTGTTTCAATTTCTTGTAACTCTTGTTCAGTTACTTGACCAAAATGCGAAAAGTCAAAACGTAAGCGATTTGCGGATACTAATGACCCTGCTTGGTTTACATGTTCGCCCAATACATCCTTGAGAGCACGGTGAATTAAATGAGTTGCCGTATGGTTTTTTACAACACCAATACGCTCTACTTCTTCTACAACTGCGATTACTTCATTTCCTTGTTTAAGTGTTCCATTTAATATTTTAGCAGTATGAAGTGTTTGGCCATTTGGTGCTTTTTTCACATCTGAAACTTGTAACAGAAGTTCATTCGCTCTTATTGTACCTTTATCAGCGATTTGTCCTCCACTTTCAGCATAAAATGGTGTTTTGCTAAGAATAAGCTGCACTTCGTCCCCTTTAATGGCCACGTCCACTAACGCTTTCTCTTTAACAATAACTTCGACAGTTGCCTCGGTTTTAAGTTGATGGTAACCAACGAACTCACTTTCTACTTTAATGTCTCCTAAGATCGTGTCTTGGCTTTGCATCGATTCAACGCCTTGGCGAGCAGAACGTGCTCTTTCTCTTTGTTTTTCCATCTCTGCTTCAAAGCCCTTACGATCAATCGCAAGGCCTTCTTCCACAACATACTCTTCCGTTAAATCCACTGGAAACCCGTATGTATCATAAAGACGGAAAACATCTTCTCCTGAGACTTTCATCGCACCGTTTTCTTTAGCCTGGTTCATTAATTTGGATAGGATGGCTAACCCCTCATTTAACGTTTCATGGAATCTTTCTTCCTCATTTTTAATAACTTTCTGAATAAACTCCGTTTTTTGTTTGACTTCCGGATAGAAATCAACCATAATCTCTGCAACTACTGGTACTAATTCGTACATAAAAGGGCGGTGAATATTAATTAATTTTGCATATCGAACCGCACGGCGTAATAAACGTCTAAGTACATAGCCTCTACCTTCATTCGAAGGTAATGCTCCGTCTGAAATGGCAAAACTCACTGTGCGAATATGGTCAGCAATTACTTTGAATGCCATGTCATGATCAGTTCCATATTTAAGTTCCGTCAGTTGTTCAGTCGCTCGAATAATTGGTATAAATAAATCTGTATCAAAATTAGTTGGTACATCTTGGACAATAGAAACCATTCGTTCTAAGCCCATCCCGGTATCAATGTTTTTCTTTGGAAGTGGCGTGTATGTCCCATCAGGATTATGATTAAATTGAGAAAACACTAAATTCCATACTTCTAAATAACGATCATTTTCCCCACCAGGATATAATTCAGGGTCTGTTAAATCGTTTCCATAGCTCTCACCTCGGTCGTAGAAGATCTCTGTATTCGGTCCACTAGGTCCTTCTCCGATATCCCAAAAATTTCCCTCTAAGCGAATAATTCGTTCTTCTGGAATTCCAACTTCTTTGTTCCAAATATCAAATGCTTCATGATCTTCCGGGTGGATTGTCACTGAGAGCTTATCCTTTTCAAAACCAATCCATTTTTCACCTGTTAAAAATTCCCACGCCCAGATAATTGCTTCCCTTTTAAAATAGTCACCAATAGAGAAGTTCCCTAACATTTCAAAGAACGTATGATGTCTTGCTGTTTTTCCAACATTCTCAATATCATTTGTACGGATAGACTTTTGAGCGTTCGTGATTCTCGGATTATCGGGGATTACCCGGCCATCAAAGTATTTCTTCAACGTTGCAACACCACTATTAATCCACAATAAAGAAGGGTCTTCATGTGGCACAAGGGATGCACTCGGTTCAATTGCATGTCCTTTTTCTTTAAAAAAGTCTAAATACATTTGTCTAACTTCTGCTGAAGTCAATTGTTTCATTTTATTCTTCCTCCTTAAGGTTTGTCACAAAAATATAAAAAGCCCCCATCCCAAACAGGGACGAGAGCTTGATTACTCACGCGGTACCACCCTAGTTATGAACAATGTTTGTTCATCACCTCTAAAATTGTTAACGGAATGATCCGGCAGGTTTTGCCTGCATTCAGGAGTAGCAGTTTACTAATCTTCATCTAGAATTTCTCTCAGCCACGGAAATTCCTCTCTGCTCTAGCCTTGCTAGGTAGATGGTCTTTAGCAAAATAAGTTCCTTCATCACTTTTTTCGTATTTTCTCTTATAGAAGCAATTATAGTGATCCAAAAAAACTTTGTCAATCGTTGTTCTGTGGCTTGGGTTCAATCGTTTGCTCTGTCATCAATTCTCGAATGTGAATAGCAATGACTTTAACCACTGCAAGGATTGGTACTGAGAGAATGAGACCGATAATTCCTCCTACCTCAGCACCGACAACAAGGGCAAATATAATTAATATCGGATGCATATGTAAGCTCTTGCCAACAATTAGTGGGGATAAAATATTCCCTTCAACAAGTTGGATCGTGAAATTGACAATTAATGCTGCTAAAACTAATCGAAACGACACAGTAAACGCTATAGCCACTACTGGAAGTGCACCAATAAGTGGTCCAAAATAAGGGATAATGTTTGTTAAGCCGATAAAAATTCCAAGAATCACTGCATAGGGCATACCGATAACAAGTAAGCCAATCGTTGCAATTACTCCTACTACAACACAGACGATTATTTGCCCTCTAATGTAGTTTCCAAGAGAAATATTAATATTTCTTAATAATTGTCTTCCCGAGCTTCTCCATTTTCTTGGTGTTAAATACCAAACCGATTTTTCAATTAAGTGGAAATCTTTTAGCAAATAGAACACCACAAAAGGAATAATAATGAGCATTAATAGATAATCTAACAAGTTTTTTATATTTGCGATTGCCTCTACTAAGCCATCTGCTGCCACCAATTCTACGTCAGAAACAAACCCCTCTAATCGCGTGCGCATTCCTTCAGGCATCATTGATGTTCTTTTATATAACTGTTCAACTACTTGACGATATTGATCTACATATGTAGGAATGTTTTCAATTAATTCTTTGAATTCATTAACAATGTACGGTGTTCCTCTAAGAAGAATAGACACCAATAGAAACATGAAGATAACATAGATCAATAATATCCCAAGAGGTCTACCCACCCCCATGTTTTTCAACTGTTCAATAATAGGGTGTAACAAATAGGTGACGATCCCTGCAATCATAAATGGAGTTAGGATACGGATAAGCGCCGAGAGGATCGGTCTCCATACAGGAGATAATAACCAAAAAATATAGCTGCATACTAGTATTAGCAACAAACAAGTTAGTCGTGTTACCCACTTTTTAGACATCTCCATCAAACCACTCCATTACGTCAGCTTACATGTAGTGTTAACCAAAAAAAGCATTAACATTCGAACTAAAGCGTTAAGGCGTCTTGGTCACGAGCGACATCTTCCTACGATTATTCGCGCAAAACTCAACTGTGGGCCATCTCATAGAAGTGTTTTGGAGTTAATGATCCAAAAAAACCTCTGGTTTTACCAGAGGTTTCAAACGCCTTATGATAAAGTTTTTTTGATTTGCTTTTTAATCATACGCATTGTCTTTTTCGATGGCATCATTTCAGCCATTTCCATATTAAACATTGGTTCAATAAAACGTGATACATTTCTTCTCGTTTTTTTGTTCCTCATTGAATAAGCTGCAGCCCCTAAGCCAATTGCAAGCATCACTGTTCTTCTCAAAATCATCACCACCATCTTTAGAGTGTTAAATCCTGACAATTGTCAACTTTTCAACCTCTAACACTTGATGAGTGTTTACATTTCTATGCTCATATCTTCTTCTTGGAAAAGATCATCAAGTGAGCTTAATGATCCGTCTTCTTCAACCTGGTGAAGTGAAAACCGCCCATTCCTTATCGTCAACTCGATAAAGCAATTCCAACAATAATATTGATTTGTTCCTATTTTCCCTATATCTTTTCCTTTACAATTCGGGCAACGCATACATAAAGCCTCCTCTAACTTACTAAATCAATGACCAGAACTTCTTCACCGATTTTAAGAGGAGTACTGGTTTTTATTAACTTTTTTCCCTCTTTGATATCAGCAATTAAACCGTCCGTCACTTCATACCCTACAATGGTGCCCGAATCCTCATCAAAATATACATCTTCCACTATCCCCAAATTTTCACCTTCCGTTGTTAATAACATTTTTCCCCGAAGGCGTTTTTTCCCGGTAGCAAATAAGCACATTTGCTTGTTTGCTTTGTCTATTTTTTGACTTTCTTTAATCATGATTGCATCAATGCCTACTGAGTCGATATCTGGAAGGGCAATCGAAAGATGGTGATTTAACCATCCTTTTTTATCAATAATCACACCCACAATTTGGTTGTCAATTAGTTCCAAATCATGCACTTTCCCTAATGCTTCACCAGTTTGTAATAGAAACACGGATAATCCTTTTAGAGACGAAAACGTTCGCAAAGTACATCCCCACCCTTCCGAACATTTATAGCCTTTGTGGTTAGCCAATAAATCATGTTAGTGAACTACTTCCATCCATGCCTTAATTAATTTTTCTTTCAATAAAGTATTGCGATTTCGTTCATTTTGCTGTTCAATCGCTTGTTGGAATGCACGAACCTCTCCACATAAAATTAAATATGTTTTCGCTCTTGTAATACCTGTATAAATTAAATTCCTTCTTAACATCCTATAGTAGCTTTTAACCACTGGCATAATAACGATTGGGAATTCACTTCCTTGAGATTTATGCACAGAACAACAATAAGCGAGTGTTATTTGATTTAAATCTTGTTTCTTATAGACAACTTCAATTCCATCGAATGCAATAACAATCTGATCTTCTTTTTCTACATTTTCCCTCGCAAATATAATAGCAACTATTTCTCCACGATCACCATTATATACGTGTTCTTCTGGATTGTTTACGAGTTGAAGGACAACATCTCCAACGCGGTAGGTAATTTCACCAAATTGAATTTCTCGATGTTGTTCTTTTTTAGGGTTGAAAATCAGTTGAAGTGCCGCATTTAATTTTTCAATCCCTGCGCTTCCTCTGTACATAGGTGCTAAGACTTGGATATCTTTTGCGGAATAGCCCTTTTCAATCGCATTTTTACACACTTGTTCGATGACCGTTAATACTTGGGATTGATCACATGAAAAGAAACGTCTATCTGTCTTTTTATCTAATACATCATCAGGGAGGCAGCCATTTTTTATGGCATGGGCCATTTGAATAATCGATGATTCTTTTGATTGCCTATAAATATCTACCAAATTAACGGTCGGAATTACTTTCGATTCAATTAATTCGCTTAGTACTTGACCTGGCCCTACAGATGGAAGTTGATCTTCATCTCCAACTAAAATGATTTGCATCGATGAGGGAACTGATTTAAATAATTGATTAGCAAGCCATATATCAACCATCGAAACCTCATCGACAATGAGAAGCTGTCCTTCGATTAAGTTATCTTCATCTTTTTCAAATCCTTGGTTGCCTTTCCAACCTAAAAGCTTATGTATAGTCTCCGCTGGTAATCCTGTTGTTTCACTCATTCGTTTTGCCGCTCTACCAGTAGGTGCAACAAGAACAACCGGAAAAGGTGTATTTTTATAATCTTTTTTATCCAAAGATAAACCGTTTAATTTAGCGTAAGATTGCACAATCCCTTTTATGACTGTTGTTTTCCCTGTTCCAGGGCCACCGGTTAATATCATCATAGGTGATTTAAGTGCCGTTTTTATGGCTTCTTTTTGCGATGGAGCATATTCAATTCTTAACTGTTCCTCAGTTTCGCCGATTGCCTTTAAAAACTCAGACTCAGGAAATTCGCTAATTTCACTTTTCTCTTTATTCAGCCTCACAATATTTGTCACTAATCCTTTTTCTGCAAAGAATAGTGTAGGTAAATACACATGATCTTCCTGAATAATTAACTTACCTTCTTCTTCTAAAAACAGTATTTGCTTTTCAATTTCTTCACTCGAAATACTGTATTCACCGTCACTTAACAGTTCCCTTGCTGAGGAAATAACATCCTTGTGTTTGATAAAAATATGCCCTTCCTGTAAGGAAAGTTCTTGCATTAAATAAATACACCCTGCATGAATTCTTTCAGGATGGTCTTTTGTAAACCCTAATGATTGTCCTAATAAATCAGCCTTAGCAAAACCGATTCCTTCAACATCTTGCGTTAGTTGATATGGGTTTTGTTTAATGACTTGCATCGTCTCGTCTTTGTATGTTTGGTAAATTTTCATGGCTAATTGTGAACCAAACCCATGCTTAAAGAGTTCTACCATCACTTGTTCTATCCCTTGGTTCTCTAACAACTGTTTATAGATGACATTGATTTTGTCGTCATTTAAACCCTTTATGCTTTTTAACACATCTTTATTTTCTAAAATCTTCGAGATTGTCTGTTCACCAAGTTGTTTGACGATCGCTTGTGCAGTCTTTTTACCTATCCCTTTGAACCTTTCACTACTAAGATATCGGGTAATCCCATCAGTCGTTTTCGGCATTTCTTTTTCAAAATGATGAAATTGAAACTGTTGTCCAAACCTAGGATGATCTTTAAACTGTCCGTAAAAGGTATAGAGATGCTCTTCATTGATTTTTGGAATTGTTCCTACAACGACTATGTCTTTTTCCTCTAAACTAACATTTGTATCGTGAACTTTCACTCGTGCTACTGTATAGTAGTTTTCCTCGTTAACATAAATAAAATGGATTAACTCCCCTTTTACATAAGTTTTATCACTTTCAAATGGAAGCATGTTATCCCTCCTCTCCCTCTGTGCCTTGAAATATGACGTGTTTATTGTGTAGAGATGATTCGTTCTAGTTGCTTTTTAGCATTCTCAGCTAAAGGATGTCCTGGTTGTATATCAATCGCCTTATCTAACTTTTCAAATGCCAAGTCAATCTCACCTTTAACTGCATAAGCAACTCCTAAATTATAATAAGCATCAGCATGACCCTGCTCCATTTCGATTACCTTATTAAACAATGGAATCGCCTGATTTACTTCTTCAAGTTGTGCATAAGTTATCCCTAGTTGATACATCGCCGAAAGGTCTGTAGGGTTTAGCTCTAATACTTTCTTAAAATTCTGGCTTGCTGAATCATAATCTCCCATGTGATAGCAACTTAAGCCAAGCATAAAATAAACGTCTGCTTCTACTAGCCCTTTTTTAAGCGTAGCTGAAAAAAATTTAACCGCTAACTCATAGTTTTCTTGGTCAAAATAGACATTACCTAGCCCAAAGATTGCTGTAGAAAGGGTTGGCTCGATCTCTATCGCCTTTTTATAGAAGGAAATCGCCCTTTCATGGTCCCCAATAATAGACAGTAAATGTCCAAAGTGACTGTATGCTACAGAATCTTTAGGATTCTTTTCTATTGCTTCATTTAAATGTTTTGCTGCTTCTTCATACTTACCTTGTTTGATGAAGTCTGCAATTTGCTTATGGTCTTCCATTTCGTTACCCCCCTTTTCTTTAAAAAGAACTGATACTTGTTGGGTATCAGTTCTCTTTGATGACTCTATCAATTGTTCCGCCACCTAAACAAATGTCCCCATTATAAAACACAACACTTTGTCCTGGTGTGATGGCTCGTTGTGGCGCATCAAAAGTTACAATCGCCTCACCATTCTCTACTGTTTTAACCTTTACACCCTGGTCTGGTTGGCGATAGCGGAATTTAGCCGTACACGAAAATTCGTTCTTAGGTTTTTGTCCAGATACCCAGTTTACTTTTATTGCGTGCAAACCTTCTGAATACAGACTAGGATGATGAAAACCTTGAGCAACGTGAAGAACATTTCTTTCTAAGTCCTTCCCAACGACAAACCAAGGTTCTCCAGCGCCACCAATTCCTAATCCGTGACGTTGACCTAGTGTATAATACATGAGCCCATCGTGTTTGCCCTTAACTTCCCCAGCTAAAGTTTGCATTTCACCGGGTTGGGCTGGTAAGAATTGACTCAAAAATTCTTTGAAGTTTCTCTCGCCTATAAAACAAATGCCTGTACTATCTTTTTTCGTAGCAGTTGCAAGTCCTGCTTCACTTGCTATTTTTCTAACGTCCTTTTTCGGTATATTACCAATCGGGAACATGGTTTTAGAGAGTTGTTCTTGGTTTAACGCATTTAAAAAATACGTTTGATCTTTGTTTTCATCGACACCTCGTAACATTTTGTACGATCCATCTTGATATTCAACACGAGCATAATGCCCAGTTGCTAAATAATCAGCCCCTAGAGACATCGCATGATCTAAAAACGCTTTAAACTTAATTTCCTTGTTACACATCACGTCTGGATTTGGTGTTCTACCCGCTCGATATTCGTCAAGAAAATACGTGAACACTTTGTCCCAATACTGCTTTTCAAAATTAACTGCATAGTAAGGGATACCGATTTGATTGCATACACGAATGACATCATTGTAATCTTCTGTTGCTGTACAGAATCCCGTTTCATCGGTATCGTCCCAATTCTTCATAAAAATACCGATCACATCATACCCCTGCTGCTTCAGGAGATATGCGGCTACTGAAGAGTCTACTCCTCCAGACATCCCGACAACGACGCGCGTTTCGGCTGGAGTTTTTTGAATAGGTTCTTGCATCTCTACACTCTCTCCTCTCTATCTTTGTTGCTGCTTGATTCTTTCTATAATTTGAACCGTTTTGTTCCCAAGTTCTACAATTTGTTCCGTCGTATTGCCTAAACCGAAACTAAACCGAATGGAAGACAAGATCCGCCCCCTGTCTTCTTTAAACATTTCTGTTAAAACATGGGAAGGCTCTAAGCTTCCTGCTGTACAAGCAGAACCACTTGATGCTGCTACCCCTGCTAAATCTAAGTTTACTAATAAAGATTCAACCCCAACACCTTTAAAACTAACGTTAAAAATATGCGGCAAGCAGCTTTCTTGATTGCCGTTAACCTCATAATCAATCTTTGCTTCATCAAAAATACGTTGCAACGTCTCTCGATAAGAAGTATATTGTTTTCTACGCTCTTCTATTGTTTTAAACGCTATTTTTGCTGCATGGTTCATTCCGACAATACCCGCGATATTCTCAGTTCCTGCACGTCTCTTTCTTTCTTGGTCGCCACCCACTAAATATGGCTCAATCTTTTTTCCAACTGAAGCGTAAAGAAATCCTATTCCTTTTGGACCATTTATTTTATGCGCTGAAACGCTTAAAAAATCGATATTCATTTCCTTCACATTGATTTGCTCAATACCATAAGCTTGAACGGCATCTGTATGGAATGTGATATTTTTTTCTTTTAATAATAAGCCAATCTCTCTT
>CAZIRM010000014.1:0-2177 GCA_964541705.1 uncultured Bacillaceae bacterium
TTAAATAAAGTCAAGAATACCAAGGGCTCAGGATTTTTGTCTGCTGGCTCTTAATCATCGGTTTATTGTTAACACCTTTTTTTCATCTTAACCGTACAATACCAATTACGTATGGAAATCAAAACAGTATAGCTACTGGAAGAATCACTGCCTCGACGCTTAATGTGAGAAGCGAGCCGAATACGAACGCTAGACGAATCGGAACGCTATCTCACCAAGCAACTGTTGATATCTTCGAACGAAATGTAAATTCGCACTGGCACAAAATCAGAGTCAACAACCAATGGGGCTACATACATGCAAACTATGTCACGATTATCCAAGAACAAACTAGTGCTGTAGGTAGGGCAACTGTTAGTGTTCCAACTTTAAACGTCAGAAATGAGGCTAGTACAGCTGGTCGAAGAGTTGGCACCTTAAGCCAAGGAACTTCCGTAGATGTATTTGAGACGGGAGTGAATCGAGACTGGCTAAAAATTAAGCATAATAATAACTGGGCTTTTATTCATAGTAACTTTGTGACAGTCGTTAACACTAATAATCAAAACCGTGAACCTGTTTCTAGTGATCGCCAGTCGAACGTAACAATTTCAAGAGGTCGAGTGACAGTATCTTCACTAAATGTAAGGAGTACTGCGAGCACAAGTGGACAAAGAATCGGAACGCTGAGTCAAGGTGCAGTTGTGGAAATTGTAGAAACAGGAATAAATCAGCATTGGCTAAAAATTAAGTACAATAACGATTGGGGTTATATCCATCGTGATTTTGTAAGTTTAATAGAGAACGAGAGTCGCGATCACGTCGTTGGAAAAGGAAAAGTTGCAGCCACTACGTTAAATGTAAGGAGCCAAGCGAGCACAACTGGAGCAAGGATTGGAACGCTTGCACAAGGGGCAGTCATCGATATTTATGAAGCAGGTGTCAATAACCATTGGCTCAAAATAAAAATAAATAACCAATGGGGTTATGTCCATAGCAATTTTGTTGTTGTTACGCAAGAGCAGACCGGAGGCGAAGATTCGGTCATTAGCAGAGGAAGGGTAAACGCTAGTTCTTTAAATGTGCGTGAGCAACCCAATGGTACATCTTTACGCATCGGTTCTTTGAATAATGGAACGATTGTTGATATCTATGATACGGTTAATCAAAATTGGTACAAAATTAAGCTGAATCAACGCTGGGGTTATATCCATCGAGATTTCGTTACCCTAACAAATGACAGTCAACTAGATACAAGTAGTTTAAGAAACAAAACAATTGTTTTAGATCCTGGACACGGTGGTCGTGACCCAGGAGCTGTTGCCTTTGGCTTAAGAGAGAGTGATATCGTGTTGGATATTTCGTTATTACTTGAAAACAAATTAAAAGCAGCCGGTGCAAATGTCATCATGACGCGGAGAACGGATACATTTGTTTCATTGAGTCAACGAAGAGCAACTGTGAACAACCAGTCAACGGATGTATTTGTAAGTTTACATGTAAATTCGTCTACCGCAAACACGGCACATGGTACAGAAACGTACTGGAACCAAAGACACGCATCGGTTAATAGTAAAAGGTTGGCAGATGCTGTGCATCACCAGTTAATTTCAACATTAGGTACACGTGACCGCGGAGTAAGAGAAGGAAATTTCGAGGTTATCCAACATACACAAAAACCTAGTATTCTCGTAGAATTAGGGTTTATTTCGAATCAAAACGAAGCGAATAGGTTGGCAAGTGGCTCGTTTCAAGAAGACGCTGCTCAAGCCATCATGGAAGGTTTAGCTGAATACTTTAACAATTAAGGTGGGTTGGATAAAGGATGAAAGAAATAAAGTGGGGTTCACCAATAAGTGTTGCATGTCTTGGTATTTTTTTATTAGGCCTAGCCAAATTACTTGATACAATATGGAAATACTTTCTTAGTTTTGGCTAACCATAAAGAAGGAGATCTTTAGTAAAATGAAGATCTCCTTTTTCAAATCTGGGAATGTATAAAATTCGCTTCACCATCCGAAAACCAGCGCAAAGGGAATCAACCCCCCGCTATGATTCCCTTCATCATCTGAAAAGCAGCGTGAAGGGAATCAACCACCCGGAATGATTCCCTTCGTCATCTGAAAAGCAGCGTGAAGGGAATCAAACTCACCCTATGATTCCCTTCGTCATCTGAAAAGCAGCGCAAAGGGAATCAA
>CAZIRM010000014.1:2277-21481 GCA_964541705.1 uncultured Bacillaceae bacterium
ATGATTCCCTTCGTCATCTGAAAAGCAGCGCAAAGGGAATCAAACTCACCCTATGATTCCCTTCGTCATCTGAAAAGCAGCGCAAAGGGAATCAAGCTTCAAGACGCTTCTATGAAATGTATACTCTGAAATTTTGCGAGGAGTAACCGGAGGAGCAGCACTACTCGCTTGAGCTCACTTCGGTTCGTCAATTGAAGCCAGATGCGCGCGCTTCAGCTTGCCGGCCCTTCAGTAAAGTAGCTGCCTCGATTTACTTTTTGCAGACTTTGCGGCAAGTATCCGCAAGGAGCGCATAGCCGACAATAGGCGGGCGCCTTGCGCTTCTTCATTAAACATCAGTGTCTAAATAAGTAACGTCTCCCGTCTTAATCTCCAATTGGCCATTGGTCAGATTGGTAATCCACGAATCAAACGATTGTTCTTCTCCGTGTTTAACGAGCACTTGAAATTGTACGTTTTCTAAATAAAGAATTTCTTTGAGTAAATATGGAGAAGAGCGTAATTCGTTTTCAAGCTTTCCTAACCACGTGTAATCGACAGCGACATGAAATGTTTGCATGAGCGTTCGATTAATGATTCCGGCAGCCTTCAGACCCTCGCTAGTTGCGCTTCCGTACGCGCGTATTAAACCGCCACCACCTAACTTGATCCCACCGAAATAACGAGTGACGACTACAACAGTATCCTTTAAATTCTTCTTTTTTAACACTTCTAGAATTGGTACTCCGGCCGTCCCACTAGGTTCTCCATCATCGTTTGCTTTTTGGATTTGATCATTGTCACCAATTAAATAAGCAGAACAGTTATGTGTGGCATCAGCGTGTTTTTTCTTAATCTTGCTAATAAAATCTTGTGCTGCACGTTCTGTCTCCGCTCTCTCTACGTAGGTTAGAAAACGAGATTTTTGAATGATCAGTTCGTTTTCACCATAGCCCTTTACAGTAAGGTAGGAAGTTAACATCGTTTTACACTCCTTTTCAAGTCACTTTTTCCATTTTATCATGAATAAAGGCTCTATTTTAAATCTGTGTGTAAGCAAATCTGAAATTTATGATAAAATAAGTGAGGAAAAACAAATTCAAGTAGCGTTTTAGTTAGTAAAATTTTCAAGATTTCGTCAATAAAACGGGACATTCGATTCTATTCTAATAATGAATAGTTTTGTACAGTTAAACTGGAGGACTATAATGTCGGAAAAAAAGCAATTAGACGTCATCATATCTCAAATGATAGAAACAGTAAATAAAAGTAAAGAACAAGTATTTGATATTAGTGAACAATCAAGACATGAATATACACAATTACAGCAAGAGTTAGTAAAAATTCAACAAAAAGTTGCATCTGTAATTGAGATGACTGATCGAACAGAAACCCATGCGAGGTTTGCTCGTAATCGTTTAGCTGAAGTTAGTAAAAACTTTGAAAAATACAAAGATGATGAAGTTCGCTCTGCTTATGAGCAAGCAAATGATTATCAAGTAAAGCTAGCACTATTACGCCAAGAAGAACAGCAGTTAAGAGAAAGACGGGACCAAATTGAAAGAAGGTTTGTTAGTTTAAAAGATACAATCGAAAAGGCGGAATCACTTGTAGGGCAAATTTCGGTCGTCTTAAACTACCTTACTGGGGACTTAATGCAAGTCAATGAGATGGTCAAAGATGCAAAGGTAATCCAAGAGTTTGGTTTAAAGATTATTGAAGCTCAAGAAGAAGAACGCAAACGCCTCTCCCGCGAAATTCACGACGGTCCAGCCCAAATCATGGCAAATGTATTGCTTCGATCAGAGTTAGTTGAACGAATCTATAAAGAGAGAGGTATTCAAGAAGCGCTTAAGGAAATTCATGATTTACGTGTCATGGTAAAAGATTCGCTATCGGAAGTACGTAGAATTATATACGATCTTCGTCCAATGGCATTAGATGATTTAGGGTTAATCCCAACACTTGCAAAGTACTTAAAGAATTACCAAGAACGGACAGGTTTAAATGTAGTATTTAAAAATATTGGTAAAGAAGATAGACTTCCATCCCGACTTGAAGTTGCAATCTTTAGATTTGTACAGGAGGCCGTACAAAACTCCTATAAACATGCCCAATCTAATGAAGTACAAGTCAAAGTCGAGATTAATCGCCAAAATGTCCATGTTGTTATTAAAGATGACGGACGAGGGTTTGATCCAGAAATAAAAAAAGAAGGTGCGTTTGGCCTCGTTGGTATGAAAGAGAGGGTCAATATGCTAAAAGGCGAAATGGCTATTTATTCCAAACTCAATAGGGGAACTTCAATTATGATTGAGATTCCAATTAATAAATAAAAATCTATTAACGATTCTATAGTCATATAAAGGGAGGAAATAAAAATGGAACAGATAAATGAGGTAATAAAACTTGTCATAATTGATGATCACCAACTTTTTCGTGAAGGTGTAAAGAGGATTCTGTCTCTAGAACCAACCATCGATGTTGTGGCTGAAGGTGATGATGGTGAGATTGCGATAGATCTTGTACAAAAACATCAACCTGATGTCATTTTAATGGATATTAACATGCCTAAAGTCAATGGGGTGGAAGCGACACGTCGTTTAATTGAAACATTTCCAAATGTTAAAGTTTTAATTCTGTCGATTCACGATGATGAATCATATGTGACACATGTTTTAAAAACAGGTGCTGCTGGTTATTTGTTAAAAGAAATGAATGCAGATTCACTCATTGAAGCAGTAAAAGTTGTTGCTGATGGGGGAGCATATATTCATCCTAAAGTTACTCATAATTTAATTAATGAATACCGCCGCTTAGCAACTGATTCTAGCGATGAAGTCGAAGTTGGTTTTCGCGAAGTCGAGTATCGTAAGCCATTACATATGTTAACGAGAAGAGAATGTGAAGTTCTTCAATTAATGACAGATGGAAAAAGCAATCGAGCAATCGGTGAAGAGCTCTTTATTAGTGAAAAGACGGTTAAAAACCATGTTAGTAATATATTACAAAAAATGGACGTGAACGATCGCACGCAGGCAGTCGTGGAAGCCATCAAAAACGGGTGGGTCTTTGTTCGCTAAACATAACGATTATTGTCAAAATGTGACTATTTTGCTTTTCATAATAGACAACCGTTCAAATGTGCTATAAAATTGATCTTATATGGTGAACAAAAGCATAAGCTTGTGCAACTATTGTACAGGCTTTCAAAAATTCAAATAGAGCGAGGATAACCTATGAGTAAGATTGCGATAGTAACTGACAGTACGGCTTATCTACCATTAGAACTTAGAGAAGAGCTGAATATCACGATGCTTCCATTAAATGTTATTTTTGGAAATGAAGCATATAGAGAAGAAGAAGAAATTACAGCTGAACAATTTTATGAACAGATGAAGTCAGTTGAACAGCTACCAACAACATCCCAACCTGCGATTGGCTTATTTGTGAAAGAGTACGAACGACTATTGGGTGAAGGTTACAATCAAATTATTGCGATACATCTTTCTAGTCAGATTAGTGGTACATACCAAACGTCGTTAGCTGCAGGAAACATGGTTGATGGAGTTGAAGTAACCGGATTTGATTCTGAAGTTAGTTGCTCTCCACAAGGGTTTTACGTTATTGAAGCGGCAAAAATGGCACAAGAAGGTAAAACTGTATCCGAAATCATTAATCGATTACAAGAAATAAAGTCAACTATTCGCGCCTACTTCATGGCGGATGATTTATCTCATCTTCATCGTGGTGGGAGATTAAATGGTGCGCAGTTATTCGTTGGGAGTCTTCTACAAATAAAACCGGTGTTGCACTTTGAAGAAGGTAAGATCGTCCCATTCGAAAAAGTAAGAACAGCAAAAAAAGCTCTAAGTAGAATATACGGCTTACTAGATGAAGATGCGAAAACGAATGAACCAATTACCATTGCTGTTATACATGCCAATCGGTCAGAACAAGCTTCAGAAATAGCACAAGAACTAAAGGAATTATATCCGCATGCAACGATTTCTATTAGTTACTTTGGGCCGGTAATCGGGACGCACCTAGGTGAAGGAAGTATTGGCATCGGTTGGTATAAAGGATAGTAATAAAGGTTAGGCACCATGAAGAATCAAACTCTTCTGGTGTCTTTTTTACGAATTAGTAAGCAGCGATAAAAAAATACGTCAGATAAATAATGTAGGAGGTTCTTAAATGAAATTTGCTTTATCGATGGTAGATGAGTACAAGCTGATTACCCCCGATAAACTTGTAATAAAAGAAAATAAGGGAAAATATTCCCTGCTAATTAATCAAGTTGCAACGCTTGACACCCCTTCACTAAATCAACACTTCAGCTACTCCAAAAATCTTCAAGAAACACTAGGTGGAAAAAAACTCCTATTGCAAGAAATTCCCTTTCCGAATCAAGAAATTCATCAACATTATTTAAACGGCTATTTAACGTATGAAAAAAGCATTGAGCGTAATGAAAAACAATTAAAATGTTTACGTTGTGGAAATGAAGATCGACGCAAGTTTGCATCGCATCAGTGTGGAAGATGTAATCGAGAATGTGTCTATTGTCGTCATTGTATTATGATGGGCAAAGTGTCTGAATGCCAACCTCTCGTTAGGTGGATCGGTCCTCCGTTAACCTATCAAAAGGGAAAAGATGAACTAAATTGGGATGGAGAGCTATCATATGGACAGAAACAAGCGTCCTCAGAAGTGGTTCATGCAATACAGAAGAACGAAGAATTACTCGTATGGGCTGTTTGTGGGGCTGGGAAAACAGAGGTGTTATTTGAGGGGATAAGTGTCGCAATCGCAGCTGGGAAAAAAGTGTTGATTGCTACACCTAGAAGTGACGTCGTCGTCGAACTTATGCCAAGGATTAAAAAAGTATTTCCAACAACCTCCGTGATAGCACTATACGGCAACAGTAGAGATCGTGGCAAAGATGGCCAATTAGTCATTTCAACAACCCACCAACTTGTTCGTTATGACGATGCATTTGATGTCATTATTGTTGACGAGGTGGATGCCTTTCCTTATTCTTTTGATCCAATGTTAGCATTTGCCGTCAAAAGTTCCGCAAAAAACAATGCAAGTATCATCTACCTATCTGCAACCCCCGATGACATGATGAAAAAGAGAGTAAACGTGGGAGAGTTACGAGTCGTTAAAATACCGAAGCGTTACCATGGCCATCCTCTGCCTGTTCCGCGGCTATGTTGGGCAGGTAATTGGCCAAAATTGATAAAAAGAGGAAAGATCCCCAACGTTGTTGTCCGGTGGGTGCAAAGTATATTAACCGAACAAAAGCAAGCCCTTATCTTTATCCCATCTGTTGTTTTGCTAACGATTATTTTACCAATATTCCAAATGATTAACCGCAACATTGTTGCCGTCCATGCAGAAGATCCACAACGGAGAAGTAAAGTTCAACAGTTTCGGGACGGGAAAATTACAATTCTCTTAACAACAACCATATTAGAACGTGGCGTAACAGTACCAAATATCGCAGTCGGAGTCTTTGGAGCTGAGGAAAAGGTTTTTACCGAAAGTGCTCTCGTTCAAATTGCTGGAAGGGCAGGGAGAAGCGCTGACTATCCTGATGGGGATGTCGTCTTTTTTCATTATGGAAAAACAAAAGCGATAGTCAAAGCAATTCAACATATTAAAGAAATGAATCGTATGGGTGGTCGATATCAATGAATTGCCTATGGTGTCAGGAAGAAATCGTAAATTCAGTATGTTGGGAAAGTGTTTTTGGTGTATTAAAAGAAAAGAAATTATGTTCGCTTTGTAAAAATCTACTAAAACCAATTGAAGGGAATATATGTGTGAAATGTGGAAGAGCTAATATTCAAGAAAAGTGCGAAGATTGTATAAGATGGGACCAAAATATAAAGTGGTCAAAAGTGCTACAGAAAAATCGATCAGTTTACCCCTACAGTGGGATATTAAAAGAGATGATCGCCAACTGGAAATATCGCGGTGATGCAATATTGGTAGAAGTTTTTGCCGAATCATTGAAACAACTCGCAAAAAATGAATTTGCTGATACAAATATAGTTGTACCTATCCCAATTAGTGCTAGAAGGTTATATGAGAGGACGTTTAATCAAGCGCAGCTTTTAGCAGAGCTTTTACCTTTTCCAAGTGTAGAAGGTCTGTTATTGCCTTTAGAACAAGCAAAACAGAGTAAAAAAAGTCGTAAACAACGACTTCAGCTTGAAAACAATCCCTTTATGGTAAACAAAAAAGCAATTCAGAGCTTAAAAGGAAAAAGGGTACTTATTGTTGATGATATCTATACGACAGGAGCAACAATCCACCAAGCTGCGAAGCTTTTAAAGGACATCGGAGTAAAAAAAGCTTCGTCAATCACCTTAGCCAGGGGGTAAAGTGATATATTCTTGGTAAAAAACTAATAAATATTGAGTCTCTTGCCGATATAATAAATAACAAAGAATCTAGCTATGAAGTGAGGCATTACTATATGAGAGATATCGATAATTGCCCTAGATGCGGTAAGATTTTCGTAAAAGCTTTAAGAGACGTATGTGAAGCGTGTTTTAAACAAGAAGAAAAAGATTATCAAACGGTCTACAACTTTATTCGTAAGAAAGAAAATCGTATGTCAACTGTTTCTGAAGTAGAAGAGGAAACAGGAATAGAAGAAAGAATTATTACAAAGTTTATTAGACAAGGAAGAATTCATATTTCTAATTTTCCCAACTTAGCATACCCGTGTGAATCCTGTGGTACTAGTATTCGTGAAGGAAGAATTTGCCCAGCTTGTAAAGGGAATATTACAGGAGGGCTTGCGCGACTAGAAAGTGAAAAGCGGTTTGAAGCCCGTAAGAGAGATGAAGAGAATCAAAGGGTCACAACATATCATTCGTTAAAGGATAAACTTGACAAAAGACGTTAAACATATTTGGAAAGTGGCCGATATATATAAATAGGATTGTTAAATAGAAAGAGGTGATTAACGTGAAGGTTAATCCATACGGAAAAGTGCAAAGTATATACAGAAAGCAAGTTGAAAAGCAACAAGCCAAGACCGAGGTTGCAAAGAAGAAAGATAAGATTGAGATTTCTAACGAAGCAAAACTCATGCAGCAAGAAACAAGACTAGAACTTGAACGTAAAGAAAAAGTTCAAGCTTTAAAAGACAAAGTTCAGTCAGGTGAGTATAAAGTAAACGCACAGGAAGTAGCAAAGAAATTTTATGAGTTTTGGAATGAATAATAACGAGGTGAAGAGATGTCAGTAACAAAACTTACGGAAACATTAGAACAGCTACTGCTCGTACATGACCGTTTAAATGAACTAGCAAAGCAGAAGACAGAATGTTTAACAAAAGCTGACGTCTCTGCCTTAAAATTATTTATTCAAAAAGAATCGGTTCTCATAAAGCAATTACAAGTGTTAGAAAAAGACCGGATAAAGACTGTTCATCAGCTTGCGATGTCAGAGGGATACAATTTTAAGACCATGACAATTACAGAAGTAATGTCTCACCTTCCTCCAAATCAACAGTCGGATATTGAACAGTTTCAAAAACAATTACTAAAAGCCATCTCAACCTTAAAACAGCAGAACGAACTAAACCAGAAACTTATTGAAGATTCAATACGGTTTGTGAATATGTCATTAGATATCATTCAACCCGAACAAGAGTCAGGCAATTATGACCGTCCAACGGCTACTAATAATGAACCAAATTTTGGGCGATCACTGTTCGATTCAAAAGCTTAGAGAACTAGGAAAGTGATGTAGCTAAAAGCTAACCACCAACCAACAAACCAATAAATAACTAAAACAACGGAGGACTATAATCCATGCAATCAACGTTCCATGGTTTAGAAACTGCTCGTCGTGCATTGTACACGCAACAGACAGCTTTACACACGACTGGGCATAATATAGCGAATGCAAACACACCGGGGTTTTCAAGGCAACGGGTTAATTTTACACAAACGGAAGCATTTCCAGGTGTAGGATTTAACCGGCCGAACATTCCAGGACAAATTGGGACTGGTGTAAAAGCGGGAGAAGTACAACGTATTCGTGAGAGTTTTTTAGATATGCAATATCGTGCAGAAAATAGCAAGTTTGGTTATTGGGATGCAAAACATAAATCATTACAAAAAATGGAAGATATTATGAATGAACCGACAGAAGATGGCATTGCTAAAACGTTGGATCGTTTTTGGCAATCTTTACAGGACCTATCTGTTCATCCTGAAGACTCCGGAGCAAGATCTGTTGTTAGACAGCGTGGAATTGCTACTGTTGAGACATTCAACTATACTGCAGAATCTTTAAAAAAAATTCAAAGAGATTTAAAGAGTCAAATTGATGTAACTGTAAATCAAGTTAACTCGTTAGCGAGACAAATCAACGACTTGAACAAGCAGATCGCTTCTGTTGAACCACAGGGTTATCTACCGAATGATCTTTATGACCAGCGTGATAACTTAGTAGACCAACTTTCAAATTTAGTAAATATAAAAGTAGAGACGGTTGGTAGCGGTGGACAAGCATCACAAATTGCCTCAGGAAAGTATACGATAAAATTAATTGATGATAACGGAAGAGACCTAGGGGTTTCTTTAGTAGATGGAAATCGTCTTCAAGTGAATGAAATGAGAATTGCATATGACGAAACTACGAATCTCGTAAAAGATATTTATTTTGTATCTCCTCAGGCAGCACAGAATCCAAATTTAGATTACCGGACATCAGGAGGCATTGTTTTATTTAACACGGAAGATTTCTTAGCCAACGGAAAAATTAAAGCTGATATAGAGTCTTATGGCTTTATTGACAAAGCAGGAAATGAAAAAGGAATTTATCCAGAAATGCTCCTTGCTTTAGATCAAATGGTATATACGTTTGTGACAGAATTTAATGCAGTCCACCGATCTGGTTGGAACTTAAATGAAATAGACGCAGGTGAAAAAAATGGCGTTAATTTCTTTGAGTATACCGGAGAATGGCCATCCGATGAAAACTTTAAAGGAGCAGCCTCTAGATTAAAACTTGGAGTTGCCATACAAAATGAATTAAATAATATTGCAGCATCAGCTAGAGCCGATGCTAATGGGGACTCGCGTCCAGTAGCTTTTACTGGTGATGGCTCGAATGCACTGGCTTTAGCGAATGTAAAAGATGCTCTCCTCAACTTTGGTGGAACGACAACGAATGTTCAGAGCTTTTACCAAGGTGTTATCGGTAATATGGCAGTTAACACAAATGAAGCAGAAAGAATGGCGCGCAACTCCGATATGTTGAGATTTTCCGTTGATCAACGCCGAGAGTCCGTTAGTGGTGTTTCGCTTGATGAAGAAATGACCAATTTAATTCAATTTCAACATGCATACAATGCCGCAGCAAGGACAATTACCCTTGTCGATGAAATGTTAGATCGAATCATTAACGGAATGGGTATTGCAGGAAGATAAAAGTAGAATAGTAGAGTAGGTGAACAAACGTGAGAATAACACAAACAATGTTAGCAAATAATCAGTTACGTCACTTGTCTAATAGCTACCGTCAAATGGGGAAAATTCAAGATCAACTTGCGACGGGTAAAAAGATTAGTCGTGCGTCACAAGATCCGGTTGTTGCGATGAATGGAATGCGCTATCGAACTCAAGTAACAGAGGTAGAACAGTTTCAGCGTAATCTAGGTGAAGTGTTTAACTGGATGGATACAGCCGATGCAACACTAAACGAAGTAACACAAACGATGCACCGAATTCGTGAATTAACGGTTCAGGCATCTAATGACACATACGTAGCTACACAAAGAGCAAATATTTCAAAAGAAATTGCTCAATTACGTGAACACCTAGTTTCTTTGGGGAATACACGTGCGAATAATAAATATATCTTTAACGGAACAAATACAACGAATGCACCTATTGATCCAAGTAAAATGAATATTAATAGCACGGATGAACAATTTTTACAACGATTAGCAGCGGCCGATAACACCACTCCTTTCGAATATGAAATTACATTCGCTGGGGAGCTTTATACATTGAGAGAAGTAGAAGGACAGATGTTATTCTCAAGTCCTTCAGCCAATACAATTGAAATTTCTCCGGACGGTCTTTCAGTTACACATACAGCGAATAGCAAAGATATTAATGGAAACACAGTTACAAGTCTATTAAAAGATAGTGATATTATTGTTTCGCAAAAGGGAGCGGTTTCAACGAATCTTCAAAATGTAGAGATAGAGTTATTAAAAGGTGTAAATGTTGCTGTAAACATAAACCCTAATAACGTATTTACTAACGATTTTTTCGGTGAAATTATTCGCTTAGAGCAGCTGCTAAAAGATCCAACAACAACTGCACAAGATATGACGCAATTTCTTAGTAGTATTGACAACCAGATAAACAAAGTTGTTGATGAACGAGCAGAATTAGGGGCGCGATATAATCGTGTTGAGATGATTGCAACAAGAGTACTGGAGCAAGAAGTAATTGCAAGAAGAATAATGTCTAACAATGAAGATGCCGACTTAGCACGGGTGATCATGGACTTAATGACACAAGAAACGGTCCATCGAGCTGCGCTAGCTTCAAGTTCTCGAATTATTCAACCAACACTGATGGATTTCTTACGATAAACTTTTACTAAGGGGGAAATGCGATGCAAGTAACAAGATTACACATCCAATCGACACATGGAAACATAGGCTTGCAGTCGCAGCGCCCCCATCTTGAGATTGAACAGAAAGCACCAGACTTATTCATTAGTCAAGAACATCATGTCTTAGATATTACGCATACTCAAGCGAGCCTGACAATTGATCAAACAGCAGCGTTTGATTCCGCAAACCTAAAACATATATTTAATTTAAATAAAGAGTATGCAGCGAAAGCATTGAATAAAGCGGTACAAGCAACAATGAGGTATGCTGCTGAGGGCAACCAACTGATGAGAATTGAAAACGGTGGCAACGTGATTGCTCACCTAGCTAAGAAAAACGCAGTTATATTCAATGAAAAGCAAGTAACCATTAAACAAATGCCTAGCCCCTTTAGTGTAAAAACCCACTATAAGCCAAGAGAGGTTAAGGTGAATGTTAACGCCACGCCTGTTAACATACAGGTTCAAAGAAAAGAGCCAAACGTAAAGGTTCCACACTGGAACACCGAAGTATATTTGAGAAATAAAGAAAGTATCACTTTTCAAGCTGTTGAAAGCAAAATCAACCGTCATTTGTAAAATAGAAAAGATAGGATGTTGTCTATTGAGAGGCACATCTTTTTTTCTTTTAGACAAACTTTCCACTATTTGTTTAAATTTTGGTATTTATGACTTACAATAAGGATAGATAAAATGTAAAGTGGTGAAAAAATATGAAGATTGAAACAAAATACTTTGGATTAAAAGATATTAATGAGGATAAGATCCTTACATTTGAACATGGGATACCAAGCTTTTTAGAAGAAAAGCAATTTATTTTGCTTCCATTAGGTGAGGGTACGCCGTTGTACATTTTGCAGTCAATACAAACACCAGCGCTAGCGTTTGTCGTTACCTCCCCATTTGATTTCTTCCCAGACTACCAAGTGAAACTATCGGAAGCTACAATTGCGACGTTAAATATTGAAAATGAAGCAGACGTAACCTTATTTGTAATCTTGACAGTAAAGGAGCCGTTCAGCAACACGACTGCAAATCTGCAAGGACCAATTGTAATTAACGGTAAACTTCAAAAAGGAAAGCAAGTCCTTTTAAGTGATACTGACTACCATACAAGGCACTTGTTGATCCCACAACCAGCAAAGAAGGAGGATCAACCATGCTCGTCTTAACAAGAAAAA
Organism: uncultured Bacillaceae bacterium; assembly: GCA_964541705.1. Classification (GTDB taxonomy): domain Bacteria; phylum Bacillota; class Bacilli; order Bacillales; family Anaerobacillaceae; genus Anaerobacillus. The sequence goes on from CAZIRM010000014.1 coordinate 14,103, forward strand.
AAGATCAATCCATTATGATTGGTAACGAGATTGAAATTACGATCCTCAACGTTGAAGGTGATCAAATTAAGTTAGGTATTAAAGCCCCAAAACATATTGATATACACCGTAAAGAGATTTATTTATCAATTCAAGAAGAGAACGATCAAGCGTCCCAAACAACACTAGACCTACTCAAACAACTAACCGGAAATCTAACAACCAAAAAATGAGGCTGGGACAAAACCCAGTGATAAAAAAAGAGTGGTACTTGCCAATAAGTTGGGCAAGTACCACTCTTTTTTTAAAATAATAACTTCGTTATAGGTTAATGTTGATTTCCACTTCAGGTACTCGCTTGCCGCGGGCAACGCTTCAGCCTCCTCGTCCCTGTGGGGTCTTCAGCCGTTGCTTTTCCCGCAGGCGTCTCGTACCTTCCGTTTCAATCAACAGATAATTAAAATTATGTACGCAAAAAGGATACCTTTTGGTAAAGTTAAAGTAACCACACAAAAACCAACCGGAGGTATCCTTATGTTTAAACATTATACCATGAATCAAGTTATTTTGCCTTTAGATTTAGAAATGAAGCTTCAAGAAAATGATATCGCCTATGCCGTTAATAATTTAGTAGAGAACATTCCGGATGAGGCCTTCACTAAACTTTTTCGTCAAACTGGCTGTCCTGCATATCACCCGCGAATGATGATGAAAGTGATTTTATGCGCCTACACGCAATCCGTTTTCTCCGGAAGAAAAATAGAGGCATTATTAAAAGATAGTATACGTATGATGTGGTTATCTCAAGGATATGAACCAAGTTACCGTACCATTAATCGTTTTCGTGTTCATCCTGAGGTACAGGCACTATTACGCCAGTGCTTTGTTCAATTTCGTTGTCAGCTTGTAGAGGAGAAAATTATTGAAAAAGAAGCTATCTTTATTGATGGTGCGAAGATCGAAGCAAATGCCAATAAGTTTACGTTTGTTTGGCGTAAAGCGGTGGAAAAATACAGTGCCAATTTAGTAGAGAAGTCCAACCATTTATATGATGAATTATTAGAAAAAGAAATCATTCCTGAAATAGAACGAGAAAGTGCAGAAGAATTATCAACCAATGAACTCAAGAAGGTACTGAAAAAGCTAGAGGAAAAGATTGAAGAGTACGATCAAAAAATAGAAGCGAGTAAAGATGTGAGTGAACGGAAACAAAAATACCAAAATGATATGGAAACCTTCGGAGAACGTAACAGTTATTCCAAGACGGACCACGATGCCACGTTTATGCGTATGAAAGACGATTATATGAAGAACGGTCAACTAAAAGCTGGTTATAATGTGCAACTCGCGACCGAAGGTCAGTATGCACTTGCTTACGATGTATTCCCTAATCCAACAGATACACGCACGTTTATTCCTTTTTTGAATACCATCGAAAAACATTTTTTTGAACTACCTAGCTATATTGTGGCAGATGCAGGCTTTGGCAGTGAACAAAATTACGAAGATGTCATCAATCATCGAGAACGCATTCCACTCATTACGTACAATATGTATCGAAAAGAAAAGAAAAAGAGTTATAAAACAAACGCTTTTCACTCCGCCAATTGGAAGTATGACAAGGAAAATGATTCTTTTACATGCCCAAATGAGAAGAGGTTAACCTTTCGTTACCTGTCCAACCGAAAAGACAAAGATGGTTTTACGAGATCGTTTAAAGTCTATGAATGTGAAGACTGTAATGGATGCCCATTCCGTTCACAATGTACCAAAGCACAAGAAGGTAATAATAGAAAAATACAATATAACGAAAAATGGGAACAACAAAAAGAATATATTAGACAAAAGCTTTCGGAAGAGAAAACTGGCGAAATCTATGGCAGGCGTAAAATAGATGTAGAACCAGTTTTTGGATTTTTGAAGGCTAATTTGGGTTTCACCCGTATGTCAGTGAGAGGTAAAGAGAAGGTGAAAAATGAGTTAGGGTTTGCGTTCATGGCGGTGAACTTAAGGAAGTACACTGCCAAAACGTGTCACTCAACAATAGACCCAACAAAAAATGGTTCCAAACATCTGTTTTTGATGTTTCGGAACCATTTTTCACTATTTCTCGGCTAGTTTTGTCCCAGCCTCTTTCTGTTAAGTATGAACTTTAACTTTGAAATATGAATGATTCAACGCTGAAACCAGCATTGCTCTTTATAGTTTACTTCTATCCAGCAAATCTATGGAAAATATAAAAAAAAAAATTAATTATTTTCAAAAAACTACTAAACAATCTCACAACCTATCCGATATAATAGATGTAGAAACAAAAATGAGTAGAAAGGCGGCCGACTTTCCTTCCATTTGTTGTTTCAAACCTTTTCCAACCACAAGGATGTGGGCGGATATAAAACAAATTCAAGGAGGAATTTTATTATGATTATCAACAACAATATTTCAGCGTTAAACAACCACCGTCAGATGGGAATTAACCAAATGGGTGCACAACGCTCTATGGAGAAACTTTCTTCTGGTCTACGTATTAACCGTGCTGGTGACGATGCAGCAGGTTTGGCAATTTCTGAAAAAATGCGTGCTCAAGTACGTGGTCTAGACCAAGCTTCTCGTAACTCTCAAGATGGTATTTCTTTAATTCAAACAGCTGAAGGTGCGTTAAATGAAACACACTCAATACTTCAAAGAATGAGAGAGCTTGTAGTTCAGGGTGCAAATGATACGAATACTGGTGATGATCGTGCGGAGATTCAAAACGAATTAAACCAACTAATGTCAGAAATTGACCGTATCTCTACTGATACAGCATTTAACACTCAAAACTTATTGGGTGGATCATTTGAAGCAACATTACAAGTAGGTGCAAATGGTGGTCAAATTATTAACTTCTCAATTTCAAGTATGTCATCTACTGGGCTTTCAATTGGTGGAACAGCTATTCAAGTTTCTACTAATGCATTAGCTAGTTCGTCAATGAGTACACTTGATGCTGCTATTAAAACAGTTTCTACGCAAAGATCACAACTTGGTGCTCTGCAAAATCGTTTAGAGCACACAATTAACAACCTTAACACTTCAGCCGAGAACCTTCAGGCTGCTGAATCACGTATTCGTGATGTTGATATGGCACGTGAAGTGATGAGTATGACAAAGGATAATATTCTTTCTCAAGCTTCTCAAGCAATGCTTGCACAAGCAAACCAGGCTCCACAAGCTGTACTTCAATTATTAGGGTAATTATACCTTCCCCCTCTCTTTAGAGGGGGGGTTAAAAGAAAAGTGTGTCATTAATTTGATGACACACTTTTCTTTTAATCTAAAGTTTAGAATATAAAGGAGATACTATGAAGTCATTTATTTCTTTATGTATGATAGTAAAAGACGAAGAAAAAGTTATTGAACGTTGTTTGCAATCTGTACAACATATTGTGGATGAGATTATTGTAGTAGATACGGGGTCAGTAGATAATACTATAGATATAGTTAAAAGATACACCGACTCTATTCATCATTTCGAGTGGACAAACAACTTTGCGGATGCTAGAAATTTCGCTGCATCTAAAGCAAATGGGCAATATATCCTTGTTCTCGATGCTGATGAATTTGTTTATTCTGATAATCTTAAAGAAGTCATTGAAGTGATTAAGTCTGATGAGTTGGAAGTTGACGCATATGAGGTTACAATATACAACTTTTTGGGCAGAGGTGGCGAGCAGGTTGCTCAGCATCATAGTTTAAGAGTATATAAAAATAACAGTACAATAGAGTTTACTAGAAGTATTCATGAACAGTTAGATAAAAAATGTGGAGATATGAGATACAGAAGTCTTGATTTAATTATCTACCATTCAGGCTATCTAAATAAGGTTGTAAAAGAGAAGAATAAAAACCACAGAAATACTCCTTTAGTAAAGAAAGAGCTAGGTTTAAAGGATAATGCTTTTGATTACTTTAATTTAGGTAATGAATATTTTTCAGCTAATGAAATAGAATTAGCTTTAGATGCCTTTAAAAAAGCATATATGAAAAAGTCTCAATTTGAACTTAGTTGGGTTGGAATAACAATTATTCAAATAATAAATTGCTTAACTCAACTCAAAAGATACAGAGATGCTTTGGATGTAATTAATGATGCCGAAAAAGTCTGGAATACAACCGTGGATTTCAAATGCCTTAAAGCAAATATATACTTTAATCAATATAGGTTCGATGATGCTAAAATTGAGATGTTAGATTTAATTAATAATAAAGAAAAATATAATCATTGCATTTTCAATGTAAACTTTAAAGACTTGCATCCACATGAGATGTTAGCTTCTATTTATTACTATGAAGAAAATTTTAAAGACGCTGTTTATCATTGTGTAACAGCATTAAATTATAATAAATTAAACTACCAGGTCATTACTCAGTTAATATCTATTTTTTTAAAAAATGAAAGTGAAGATAATATTGTAGCAATGGTAGAGAAATTAAATTGGACTAATGAAGAGCAAATACTAACTCATGTTATAAACGTTAGTTTAAGTAAAGGTAGGCATCAATTATCAAAGAAATTACTAGATAGTGTCGCTGACGGTAATATAGCTAAAAAAGGATTGAAATTTAAATACCATATTTTAAATGGGGATATTCAGAGAGCAAGTGATTTAGCAGCGAGTAAACTATTAGCAGAAGTTACTGCAGGGAACTTCAGAACTAAGGTAGACTTGTTTGATGTTTTACTTTTAAGTTTACTGCCTGGGCAAGAAAAGCTCCTTAAAACTATAAGAACTATAGTTTTAGAAGATGATAGGAAATTTATAGACTTCTTGGTTAATAATGAGAGTGAACTTGCTTCTGATAAAAATTATTTAACAATATTAGAAAGGTGTATTCAATATAATCAGTTTGAGTTATTCGAAAACCTATTTTCACTTGAAGAAAACTTTTCTGAATCAACTTCACTTGAAATAGCTCACTTGTTACATCGTTATAATTTTAATGAAGTAGCTTTTGATATATATCGGAAAATCGATATGGAAAATTACGATAATGAGGCTTTTGTTAACATTGTTTCGCAGTTCATAGCCAATGAATTCGATGATGAAGCAATTAGTTTTTGTCTCACAGCAATTGAAAGCGAAAAATATGACTTTAGAATAGTGAAAAATCTTATTTCTCTTCTTGATAAAAAAGGTTTAGATTTAGAAAAGGAATCTTTTATTGAATCTGCTTTAAAAGAATATCCTGATAGCCAATGGTTAAGAAAATCCTATCTCACGGTTTAACAAATTTGCAAAAAGGTGATTATCATGCGACATATATGTAAACAAAAAGAATATGATGAGTCCGTTGAATTACTATTAAACAAAAATTATAGCAATGCATATAAAATTATCTTTGATAAGTTACAAAAAGAACCAGATAATCAAGAAGTAATATGTTATTTAGGTTTATATGCAACAATTACTGGAAGTAAAGAAGTATCTCAGTTTTATATAGAAAAAATTGGTTATCAAAATTTTATACAATTTGTTGTTGAACTTAATAATATTGAGTTATTACAATTAGTTTTATTTAATGATAATGAGCATAAACGGTGGGATAATTATCGAAGAAAGCGTAATGCAAATGAGATCAATAGATTTGGTGTAACCGCACCATTGTGTAGTGGCAATGTATTAGAAATAGGTTGTGCAAATGGCGATCTTTCTTCTATAATCTCTATGCATGTTGATAACCACTTTGGAATTGATATTGATCCCGTGGCAATTGAGCTGGCTAGACTGAAAGCCTATGATTATGGATTAGATAATTGTTACTTTAATTTGGGAGATGGATCTAATCTTGATTACAATGATAATAGTTTTGACACAGTAGTCTTGGCTGAAGTACTAGAGCACGTAAATGATCCAAATATTTTTATTAAAGAAGCCTTCAGGGTATGTAAACCTGGTGGAAAAGTAATTATAAGTGTCCCTAGAGGCTATTCAATTCCAGATCAAGATCATCTAAGAATTTTTACGATAGATTTGTTAGAAAGTATGGTTTCTAACTTTACAAATCAGAAGATTAATTGGATCGATGAAGTACCTAACTGTTGGATACTAGGCTATATAATAAAAGAGGAAGAGCATAGTATCACAACTTCTAATCTACATGAAATAGAGTCAAAATTTTTACCTCAACATCTATTAACTGACCTTGATTATAATGAAAGGGTTTCGATAATTATCCCTACGTATAATCGAGAAGAATATATTGTTGACTCCCTAGAAAGTGTGCTGTCCCAAACGTATCCGAATAAAGAAATTATTGTTGTTAATGATGGATCAACCGATAACACAGAGGGTGTTTTGACGAATTATTTTGACAGGATTATATACTTGAACAAAGAAAATGGTGGAAAGGCAAGTGCAATTAATTATGCTTTAAGTGTAGCTAGTGGGCAATATATATGGGTTTTCGATGATGATGACATAGCTCTTCCTAAAAAATTAGAATTGCAAATTAGGAAGTTTCAGGTTGATAAAAAAATTGGCCTTATTCACACCTCTGCTATTTTCTTACAAGAACATGAGGGTACAAAAAAATATAGTGGAATGTACCAGGCTATGAATTTAGAAAAAGAACAGGTTTTAAGAGCAAAACTAAATGGAAATCATTTCTTTACTCCTAGTGTTATCGTACGAAAAGAATGTTTCGATAAGGTTGGTAAATGGGACGAGGAGTTCGTTAGAGCCGAAGATTATGATATGTGGGCAAGAATAGCAAGATATTATGAGGTAGGTGTATTACCAATACCTACTTTACATTATCGAATTCATGATGGAGTAAGAGGATCCAAAGATGATCCTATACAAGTTAGTGAGGTTTACGAAAGAACAAAGAAATATGATCAATTAATTAGAAAAAAAATGCATCAGCTTCCTATAGAAATTATTTTTCCTACATCAATGAATAGAAGTAGTGCTGCAGCTCTCGTAGAAAGCTATTTAGAAAGAGCTCTGTATATGATTAATAATGAATTAATTGAAGAGTGTATTGAAGATTTGGAAAATGCAAAATTGGCAGCTGGCGACACTATATATCTGAATTTTAGTGCTAGAGGTTTAACTATAGTAGATCAGCTTTACAAAGTAATAGATCAAGTCGGAGATTCAAGTGCACTTGTTATAATACTATACTTTGTGAAGATGATTAAAAGAGGAAACCATATAAAATAAAGGACAATGTTTAAAGTTTTTAAGTACTGCTTGCACAAGCAAACCAAGCTCCACAAGCTGTACTTCAGTTATTAGGATAATAGATTGGTTGGTTAGTTGGTTTGTAACTAGTTGGTTAGGAAAACCAAAAAACCATACAAAAAGTCCTGCGGTAATATGTCAAGACTTTAAAACAAAAGAATTGGAAATTTA
>CAZIRM010000015.1:0-21039 GCA_964541705.1 uncultured Bacillaceae bacterium
AAAAGGCAACTACAGCAGTGGATATCCGGCCTTCCTAGTTATATCAAGGCATATTTGCCGATTTCAGTCTGCGAAAGTTGAGATAATAAGAAAATAATGTCGAAAGAATAATTTCAACATTTTCCAATGATATTACCAATTCACGCCTATTTTTGTTACGATAGTTTTAGTTTCGAATTCAAAATTGTTAGGAGATATTTAATGAATACGTTATTGGAATTACAAAATGTCCATGGTGGATATCACAGTCGCAAATTAGTAATTTCTAATTTGTCTTTTACCGTTAATAGAGGAGAAATTGTAGGTCTAATTGGTTTGAATGGCGCTGGAAAAAGTACGACTATTAAACACATCTTAGGTTTAATGGAACCACAAGAAGGTTCAATTAAAATAATGGGTAGTAGCTTTTTAGAAAATCCCAATGTATATCGTTCTTCTTATTCTTTTATCCCTGAAACGCCTATTTTATATGAAGATCTAACTTTAGAAGAACATTTAAAGTTAACGGCAATGGCTTATAAATTATCAACAGCAGCTTTTGAAGAGAGAAGCCGGGCTCTTTTAAAAGAGTTTCGGATGGAAAAAATGTTGAAATGGTTCCCTGGTCATTTTTCAAAAGGAATGCGGCAAAAGGTAATGATTTTATGTGCATTTTTACTTGAACCATCATTGTACATCGTCGATGAGCCGTTTATCGGATTGGATCCTATTGCCATAAATTCTTTACTTCGCCATATCGTTAAAATGAGGGATGATGGTGCGGGGATATTAATGTCGACTCATATATTATCTACCGCAGAAAGGTATTGTGACCGATTTATCGTACTACACCACGGGAAGATTATTATTGAAGGCACGCTAGAAGAGTTGCGACAGAAGACAGGAATGCACACTGCGACTTTAGATGATATCTATTTTGAAGTAACGAAGGAAGATTAAGATGAACAACATTGATCAATTGTGGAATAAACGTGTAAAAGAATACTGGAATATGGCGATACGTTATTTGCGCTTAATCGGTAATAGTGGATTTTTATTTACCATATACTTAGCTATTATCATTGGAAGTTATTATTATAGTGAGTTGCTAAAATGGCTACCAGAAAAGTTTCCGGCAACTTTATTTTTAGCAATGGTTTGGACGATTGTTCTGACAAGGAGTCCAGTCCGAACATTCCTGAAAAAAGGAGATATTGTCTTTCTGTCTCCAATTGAAGCTGAAATGAGTTCGTACTTTAAACGGTCATACACTTATTCACTCATTATCCAGTTTAGTAAGATGATATTTGTCGTTGTGATTGTTATGCCGATGTATCGAGCAATGATTGATGAAGAGCTAAAGTCTTTGTTATTTATTTTAATCGTTTCATTTTTCGTCAAAGCATGGAATTTGGTCAGTCAGTGGGAAGAACAACGACTACTATACGAGTTTCACCGAAAACAACACTACATAGTCAGAATTTTAATTAACTTTGTCCTATCATATTTAATTTTTCGCGGATCGAGCATTGTTTTCATCCTAAGTATTTTAGCATTGCAACTATTTCTTTATTTGTTTTATTATCATCACTTTAAAAAGCACTATAGTTTAAAATGGGAGCATCTGGTGGAAGTTGAAGAGAAGATGTTAATGACTTTTTATCGAATTGCAAATACGTTTACTGATGTACCTAAATTAAGCGCAAAAGTAAAAAGAAGACGGCTTGTCAGTCAAGTTTTAAAGTGGTTTCCATTTTCTCAAAGTTCGGCTTATCCTATGCTTTTTGCAAGTTCTTTTATTCGATCAAATGACTATTTTGGTATTTTTACACGACTTCTACTCATAGGTGTTGTTTTTATTACGATTATTCCGTTTACTTATGGGCGTATTTTTGTTTCATTATTATTTCTGTATATGTCTGGTTTGCAGCTATCTACATTAAAAAAACATCACATAGTTAAAATTTGGCCTGATTTGTACCCAATAGCGCCAGAACAAAAAAAACAGGCATTATCGAATGTTATTTTTGTCTTACTAACCATTAAGGCACTGTTGTTTAGTTTGTGTGATTTCGTTGTCCATCGATTACCTATCGAGAGTACGCTCTTGTTTATTAGCAGCATAATGTTGTCTTATTTCTACGCGTACTATCTTATTCATAACAAAAAGAATAGATAGAGAAAAACTCTTTTTAAAAGCTACCTCATTTTATAGAGGTAGCTGTTTCTTCTTGCATTAGAAGTTAAAAGGAATAAAACGGGCCAAGTAGCTAGACAGGATGTTAAATAAACCTGTATAAAGCATAACGCCTAAAACAATAAGCACAACACCACTAAGTTGTTGAATCATAGGTAAAAAACGATTGAACTTTCTTAATTTATTCAAGGATGAAGAATAGAGTAAGGCTACCAAGATAAAAGGAACACCAAGACCAATTGAGTAAATTAATAGTAAAAACATACCGGCCATCATCGTACTTGACTGAGCCGCCAAAATTAAAATTGAAGATAGGGCTAAACCAATACAAGGTGACCAACCAATCGCAAAGATCAATCCAAAGATGATTGAACGAAAAAAGCTAGTTGTATGTTTAGTACGAGTTACTTTCATTCGTTTTTCTGATAATAAAAACTGAAATGAGATTACGCCACTCATTTGCATACCTAGTAAAACAATGATAATACCCCCGAGCTTTTCTAAAAGTTTGCGATTCTCCCAGAAGATCTGACCAATGAAAGTAGACGAGGCACCGATCAGCAAAAAGACTAAAGTAAAACCAATCATAAAACCAAAACTTCTAGATAGAATGGTTACTTTGTTAACATTTAGTTTATTTTCAGCAACTTGTGAACCGGTTAACTGTGCCAAATAAGCGGGTACTAGTGGAAAGATACAAGGTGAAAAAAAAGAGATAATACCTGCAAATAAGGCAATCCAAATCGATGCAAAGGTTAATTCAGTAATCAACGAAGCGACACCCTTTCTCTTATTGTTTATTTAATATATTAACACTTTCTACTCGGTAGTATAAAAAAAGTGTCCTAAGCAAAGAACTGAGCAAGCAAACGAGTCGAATCATTGCTATTATTGTCGAGGATGATGTACGATATGAATAAGAGGTGTCTATATGAAAAAGAAAAAAATAATCACTTTGATTGCTATCATATTACTTATTTTAGTATTAAGTTTTACCTTGTATGTAACGCTTATAATCGCAGGTAATTATGTGATTGACCCTAAAAAAATGATTATGGATTCTTCCACTACAATCGTTGATCAGAACGGAGAAACTGTTACCAAGCTCTATGTTGAGAACCGTGATCTCATATCGATTACAGAGATTCCAGACCATGTTCAACACGCATTTATTGCAATTGAAGATGCGCGTTTTTTTCAACATCGGGGGATTGATTATCGAGCGATCGGGAGAGCTCTCTATCGTGACATTATCGCAGGTAGTATGGTTGAAGGTGGTAGTACGATCACACAGCAATTAGTGAAAAATACATTTTTAACTAATGAAAAAACGATTTTGAGGAAAACAAAAGAAGTACTAATTGCAGTAAATTTAGAGAGAAAATACAGTAAAGAAGAAATTTTAGAAATGTATTTAAATAGAATTTACTTTGGTCATGGAGTATATGGTATCCAAGCTGCTTCTACGCTGTTTTTTAATAAAAATGTTTCGGAATTGAGTGTGGATGAAGCTGCATTATTAGCAGGACTACCAAAAGCACCGAATACGTATTCACCACTTAATCATCCTGAATTGAGTATCCAAAGAAGGAACCTAGTTTTATCAGTCATGGAACAAAGAGGATACCTCAGTGCAGAAGAGGTTGTTTCACTCCAAAGAAAAAGTTTGAAAATGGATCCTAATCGAGCTTTGCAGGACTCATCTTACTTTACTTATATCGATATGGTGCTAGAAGAAGCAGAGAACTTATATGATCTTTCTAATGAGGAGATTTTACGTGGTGGCTATACGATCGTTGTCACAATAGACAAAGAACTACAAGCAAAATCATATGAAATGCTTCAAGAGGCAGAGGCATTTCAAACATCGGGACCTGAGCAAGAAATCGAAGCTGCGTTTGTTCTAATGGATAATAAATCAGGAGGCATTTTAGCTGCTCATGGTGGCCGCAATTATGTTAGACAGGGCTTAAATCGAGTGAACGTTAAACGACAGCCTGGTTCAACAATAAAGCCTTTGGTTGTTTATGCCCCGGCACTAGAAACTGGTCAGTATCATCCCTATTCTCTACTTAAGGACGAGCTTCTTGATTATGATGGGTATACACCACGTAACTTTAACAATCAATATCAAGGTCTTATTACAATGTATGATGCAATAAAAGATTCAGCAAATGCACCTGCCGTTTGGTTATTAAATGAATTATCTGTTGATGAAGGAAAGCGTTATTTAAATGATTTAGCGATTACTGTTGAAGAAGATTATTTGCCAATTGCTTTAGGGGGATTAACAGAAGGAATAACTCCACTAGACTTAGTAAAAGCCTATCGCCCCTTTGCTGCCGAAGGGAAGGCGGTTGACCCATATATTATCGAAAGAATCTATAATAAAAGTGACGACATAGTTGCTGAGGTTTCGAGTCGTGAAACACAAGTTATCTCACCCCAGACGGCTTGGTATATGACGAGGATGTTAGAGGCTGCGGTTACCGATGGAACAGCTCAATCAGGGGATACGATTCATCCTCTTGCTGGAAAAACAGGTACAACCTCTTATACTAATAGTCCAGGAGCAGTGCGAGATGCTTGGTTTGTCGGATATACGCCTGAAGTTGTCGGTACAGTTTGGATTGGGTACGATCGGACTGACGATAATCATCATTTAACGTTTGGTAGTTCCGAAGCTACAAAACTATTTAAGCAAATTATAGATCGAATTCCTAAAACAACGGCTTATTTTGAAAAGCCCTACGCAGTAACGGAACTAGAAGAACCAATTCGATTAGAAAAAGTTACAGACTTACAGACAGATATGTCGTTAAATCCTTTTACTTTTGGATTGAAACTTAGTTGGACAGCTCAAGATGACACGCGTGTCATTTATCAAATCTTTGAAGTTGATAAAGGTGAATATAGAATAATTGATCAAGTTGTAGGAAAAGGAGAATATCTGGTTAGAGGGCTCCATTTATTCTCTAAAAATGAGTATGTTGTTATACCGTATAATCCGCAAACTGGTATGCAAGGAGAGCAGTCGAACAAAGCATCAGTACCTTAAGCTCTACGATAATAAAAATTAGGCCTTAGAAGTTATCTTCTAAGGCCTAATTCATAATTCTAACATAACTCCTTTAGTCGTTTTCTGCTAAGATTTCCTCTAAGCGCGACGTATCGACAAAGCCGTCTAAATTTGGCTCTTTATCAATAAAGTTCAACTCATAAGAAGCCGTTGCCCATGCTTGAAGAGCGTCAGCATGTGTCTCAGATGTAACAACCATACGTGTCCAAGCTTTTTCAAGTACAGTGTCAGAGAATCTTGTTTGAGATAGGTTATAAATTAATTCGTTAATAGTCTCTAACGTTTCTTTTTCATTTTGCTGCGCAAATTCAATTGATCGTTTATGAGCACGGAGGAATTGGTCAACTTGTTCAGGATTTTCTTTAAGGAATTGAGTGGTTGTGACAACAACAACACTTGGAAGTTGTTCACCTAAAAATACTTCATCCCACTCTAAAATGACTTTTGCCCCTAATTCTTCAACTAAATGTGTGCCCCATGGTTCTGGAGCGGTATAAACATCAATATCTCCCTGTTCAAATCGAATCATCGTATTTGCAGGGCTTATACGTGGTTCATGTTCAACTTCTCCTCCACGTCTTGATGTGATTAACCCAAGTTCTTGAAGCATAACTTCTAATTGGACATTATGTGTACAACCATTACCTGGTGAGCCAAAAGACTTATTAGCGAAATCTTCTAATGTCTCAATTCCAGAGTCTTCACGCGCAACAATAAGTGTTGCACCGTTTGCTGCAGCTCCGAGGACGACAATGTCTCCACCAGATAAGAAATAATTAATCGCTGGACCTGGACCGACATATCCTAATTGGATTGACCCGCTGTCTAATGCTTCGATGAAATCATTCCCATTTGGGAAGTTAACGAAATCGACATCAACGTCTTTTAGTTCTTCTTCAAAAAATCCTTTTTCTTTTCCAACAATCCCTGCTGCGTGATCTAAATTTGGAAAATAACCGATGCTAACAGATTGCGTCGACCCACAAGCAGCTAATAGACTACCTGCAAGGATAAACACAAATAATAGTAAAAACTTCTTCATTTCCTCATTCCCTCCAATTTTCTAATTAATTATTTAAACCCCAACGGGTCATGACTTTTCTCTCGATAGGTGCAAAGATGATGTATTCAACGATTAAACCAATCGTTGAAATAATAATCATGATGGCAATGACTAAATTCATATTAAACATATCTCGAGCATCAAGTAGTGTTCGCCCAAGCCCGCCCCGACCTAATAATTCTCCGGCCATTAAGGCGCGCCAACCAAAAGCCCAGGCGAGTCTTGCCCCTGTTAATGCAGCAGGTATAGAAGCCGGGATCATTACTTTCCATATTAGCTCTGATCCTTTATACCCCATTGTTCTAGCAGCTTTAATTAATAGAGGTTGAACATTTTTGATCCCCATTCGAACGTTCATCGTCATCGCCCATGTACCGCCAAGAACAATAATGAAAATAATGGCGACACTACCTTGCCCGAATGTCATTAAAGCAATAGGAAGCCAGACGATACTTGGGATCGATTGTAAAGCAATGACTAACGATCCAATTGTTTCGTCAGCTATTTTCGACTGACCGATTAATATGCCAAGCAGCATACCAATTAAAAGGGCAAGCGCAAAGCCAACGAGAATCCTTTGCAGACTAGTCATTAACGCACTTGTTAAGATTCCAGTTTCAAAAAAACCTTTATATAATTGTACGATTGCTCCACTTGGAGAGGGGAATCTCGTTGAGCCAAACTCATAAACGAGGTTTAGTCTAAATATGCTCTCCCAGATTCCGATTAGTACCGTAAAGAAGGCTAGCCTTCTTAGAGTTGTAGTCATCACCCATCTCCTCCTTCATTACTTTTTCGATCTCACCAGCTAATAGGTTCATAATCTCTTCTTCCAAATGAGTAAATCCTGGTGATGATGGCTTCCTAGGTCGTGGTATATCAACTTTAAATTCGGCGATAATTCCACCGGGACGAGTTCCCATTAAAATGATTTTGTCAGACAGAAGTACAGCCTCTCGAATGTTATGTGTGACAAAGATAATCGTTTTTCTTGTTTGTTCCCAAATAAATTGCACCTCTTTATGAAGCATTGACCTCGTTTGTTCATCTAAGGCACCAAAAGGTTCATCCATTAATAAAATCTCTGGGTCGATTGCTAAAGCTCGAGCAATTGATACACGCTGTTTCATACCTCCTGAGAGTTCATGGGGGTATGAATGAATGAATTTGCTTAAATGAACTAGCTTTAAGTACTCTAATGCTTTAGCTTCAGCTTCTTTTTTGGTCATTTTCTTTCTTAATCCGAACATGACGTTTTCAAGGACAGTTAACCAAGGCATTAACGCAGCTTCTTGAAATACTACGCCTCGATCAGGGCCAGGACCTGTTATTGTATTTTGACCAACGTTGACAACTCCATTAGTTGCTTGCTCTAGTCCTGCAATGATGTTTAAAAGCGTAGATTTTCCACAACCGGAAGGTCCTAAAAGTGAAATGAACTCCCCGTTTTTTATTGATAAACTAAGATTTTTAAACACAGTAAATGAAGAGTTTCCCTCTTTATTCATAAACGTTTTTTCAACGTTTTTAATTGAAACATGGCTCATATAATCAACCTCCAAACCAACAAAAATAATTAAACATATAAAATTAATCGGAATTAAAGTATTTATAGTATAAGATGAGCATGTGTCAAAGTCAATATGAAACTATAAAAATTCAGAAAATAGGCAAAAGAACTGCGTATGTCGAAATTTACTTATGACATTGTAAAGAAGATGATTTATAATAGAAGTGTTTATTAGTTAATGGTATAGCGAGGTATAAATGGTTATGGTTGAAGTTCAATCTGATTCTAAAGCTTGTTGCAGTAGTTTATTGCAAGGTAAAAATGAAATTTTAAAAGAAATCGTACGTTTGTTATTAAACAACGAAACGACGAGAACAATTCACAATCTTGATCAAGTAATCTTTGAATTAGATTTTATTTATGATCAATATATGGAGATCCTAGAGCATAATGTTGAACCAAGCATGGTGAGACAGTAAACCGATCAATTAACAATAAAAAAATGTGAATATCAACTATCATACGCGCAAATCCTAGAATTCATTAACATTGCAAGAAATTCAACTATTGATTATCTCTATTCATCTTCGCTTTGTCCAGAAGATAAGATTGACGGAATAAAGACGATTAATCATGTCTACTTTTTAATCAGTAACTATACGTATGAGTATTTAACGGCCGAAAAAAATAAAGAGTTAAGTGAAAAAAGTCGGTTTATAGAAAGAATGAATCACGACCGTTTAACGATACTGGGAAAGTTATCCACAAGTTTTGCCCATGAATTCCGAAATCCGCTGACATCAATAAAAGGCTTTGTTCAACTATTAGAAGGAAAAAATATAATAGACGAAGAATCAAAACAGTATATTAACATCATCAAAGGTGAGATTTCATTACTTGAGGAGAATGTCAGTCAATTTTTAATGCTGTCAACCGTAAAAAATCATGAGGACTATGATGAATCTATTTTTTGTCTTGTTAAATTAATAGAAGAAGTACTAGGGTCCCACTATCCTGCATTTGTTGATAAAAATATTCGCCTCAAAAAAAGCTTGGAAAAAAGGCTAGTTATTAAGGCTGTTTACCAACAAATAAAACAAGTGCTAATTCATATCATCAATAATGCTTTGGATGCACTTCAAAATGAATTGAAACAGCGTGTCGTTCTTGTGCAAGGTTATGTTGAGAATGATTATGCTTGCATTTCAGTCAAAAATAATGGACCGAAAATTCCTGATCATTTAGTAGAAAATATTTTTGCTCCCTTTATTAGCACAAAAGAGTTAGCATCTGGTTTAGGACTGTCAGTATGTAAACAAATCGTTGAAAAGCATCAAGGTGAACTAATTTGCCACTCCACAAGTGAAATGACATCCTTCACATTAAAGTTAAGGCTTATGGGCCAAGAGGATATAGGCACACATTAAAAGTAGTCACTTTGCTATGTGACCTTTATAATAGTATAATAGATGACAAAGTGCTTTGTTTTTGGAAACAAAGCTTTTCTTTTTGAGTATCGATCTCGATCGCCGAGGTCGAAAATCGCGCTTTTAACAATGTTTATTTAATAAAAATATGTGATAGGTACCCAGCGCAAACGTATACATCATAAATGTGAAATGTCTTTATAAGTAATATTTTGAAAGGTATGGGGGTGTATGTGATGAAGAAAGATTGGGATGTATTAAGTGTCCTGAAACATTCGAGACATGACTGGTTAAATATGGTTCAACTCATAAAAGGAAACTTAGCATTAAAAAAATACGACCGTATCGAGGAAATCATTCAAGAAATTGTGATCAAAACTCAACAGGAGAGTAAACTTTCGAACTTACAGATTCCGCAGTTTGCAAATCGTGTCCTAGTCATGAATTGGGAGCAACATAACTTTCAGCTGGAATATGAGGTTGAAGGAACTTTACTAAATCTTTCTTCAGTTGACGTAGAATTAACAACTATTCTAAGCACGTTTACTGAAATATTAAACAACTGTTCAAAGCCATTTGGTGAAAATCACTTACTTTTAACGATTGACAGTTCTTTGCAACAAGATCTAAGAGTAGTATTTGATTTTCAAGGTTCCATACATCCTTCAGACCAATTAAAAGAATTGATCGAGAGTAAAATTCCCTTGAATGAAAAAGTTGAATTAGAGGAATTTTATATAAATAACGACGGGATTTTCCTAACAGTGACATTACATATTTAGAATTTGCACATATTAAACGAGAAAACGCTAAAAGCAGAAGAAACAAAATATCAGATTGTTATTACGGATTAAGAGGTGGAGTAATGTTTGTAGATAAGGTTACGGTTTATGTTAAAGGAGGAGACGGAGGTAATGGAATGGTTGCCTTTCGTCGTGAAAAATATATACCAGATGGGGGTCCGGCTGGCGGAGATGGTGGTAACGGTGCCGATGTGGTATTCGAGGTTGACGAAGGACTAAGGACTTTAATGGACTTTCGGTACCAACGTCATTTTAAAGCTGACCGCGGGGAACATGGAAGACCGAAGAATCAACATGGTAAAAATGCGAGTCCCTTTGTCATCAAAGTACCACCAGGAACAACAGTTGTTGATGCAGATACAAATGCAACAATTGCAGATTTAGTTAAACATGAGCAAAGAGCTGTTATTGCAAAAGGTGGCCGTGGTGGTCGTGGGAACAGTCGCTTTGCAACACCAACTAATCCAGCACCAGAAATTGCAGAGAATGGTGAACCAGGACAAGAGCGTAACGTAACGTTAGAGCTTAAACTATTAGCCGATGTGGGATTAGTCGGATTTCCAAGTGTCGGTAAGTCCACTTTATTGTCGGTTGTTTCTGCAGCAAGACCAAAGATTGCCGAGTACCACTTTACAACAATCAAGCCTAACTTAGGTGTTGTTGACACAGAGGATAACCGTAGCTTTGTTATGGCAGATCTTCCAGGGTTAATAGAAGGTGCACACTTAGGAGTTGGACTGGGGCACCAATTTTTGAGGCATATCGAACGTACAAAAGTAATTGTGCATGTAATTGATATGTCTGGTATCGAGGGCCGCGACCCTTATGAGGATTATGTAAAAATAAATGAAGAGTTGAAACAATACAATTTACGTTTAACAGAACGTCCTCAAATTGTTGTAGCGAACAAAATGGACATGCCTGATGCAGAGGAACATTTACAAAACTTTAAAGAAAAGTTAGATGATGAAGATGTCCAGATCTTCCCTATATCTGCAATTACAAAAAAGGGATTAAGAGAACTATTATTAGCGATTGCGGATAAGGTGGACGTTACTCCAGAATTTCCACTTATTGAAGAGGAAGAGATTGAGAGCAGAGTTGTGTATCGACATGAGAAAAAAGAACAACCATTTAAAATTACAAGGGATGATGATGGGGCTTATGTTCTATCCGGAGACGAGCTTGAGAAGTTATTTAAAATGACAGATTTCTCAAGAGACGAATCAGTCCGTCGTTTTTCTCGTCAAATGCGTGGTATGGGTGTAGATGAAGCACTAAGAGAACGCGGAGCAAAAGACGGTGATATTGTTCGAATTATGAATTTTGAATTTGAATTTATTGAATAAGGTAAAGGATAGACTGTCATTAGGCAGTCTATTCCTTTTTAAATAAAATGAAGTTGTCAAAAAGTTCTAACAACTTTATAATGAAGAAACAGGAATGAGCAGAGGTGGAGTGTTCAATGAAAAGTAGTGAACAATTTTATTTGATTCGGGAAGATATTTTACCAGAAGCTATGCAAAAAACAATAGAAGCAAAAGAATTATTGAACAGTGGGAAAGTAAAGAGAATTAATGAAGCTGTTCGTGCCGTTGACTTAAGCAGAAGTGCCTTTTATAAATATAAGGATGCAATCTTTCCGTTTCATACGGTGGTGAAAGAGAACCTTATTACACTCTCGATTCATTTAGAAGATAGGTCCGGTGCATTGTCTCGGTTATTAAGTGTTGTGGCAGAAGTTGGGGCGAATGTGTTAACAATCAATCAAACGATTCCTCTTCAAGGGAGAGCGACAATTACGATTACGATTGAAACGGCATCAATGAGTATGACAATTAAACAATTTTTAAATAAAATTCAACATTTAGAAGCTGTTGAAAAGGTTGAATTAGTAGGGTCAGGTGTATAGGATGAAGATGGACAAACAAACGAAAATCGCCTATCTGGGGCCAAAAGGAACATTTACTGAATATGCAGCTATGACGTTATTTCCCTCTTATGAATTAATACCATTTCCATCAATTCCAGACTGTATGGACGGTGTGTCTAAGGGAGATGTCGACTATACAGTTGTACCAATTGAAAATACGATAGAGGGTTCAGTCAATGTGACGTTAGATTATCTTGTTCACAAAAATCGTTTATCAATTGTTGGGGAGATTATCGTTCCTATTAAGCAACATTTATTGATTCATCCATTGCATTTACAAGATTGGTCAAAAGTAAAAAAAGTATACTCACATCCCCATGCAATAGCCCAATGTCATGAGTTTCTACGGTCAAAGTTGCCTAACGCAAAAGCTGAGTATATGAATTCAACAAGTGCAGCGGCAGAGTTTGTAGCAAAGAATGAAAATGAATGTATAGCAGCAATAGGCAATCACCTGGCTGCAAAAGAGTATAATCTTGTCATTACTCACAAAAACATTCATGACTATGAAAACAATCATACAAAATTCATCATTTTGAATAATAAGGAACAGGAAGAGACATTAAAAACAGAGCTTTATGTAGGCGATAAAACAACACTGATAGTCACATTACCCGCGGATTATCCAGGAGCCCTTCATCACGCGTTATCAGCCTTTGCTTGGCGAAAACTAAATCTATCAAAAATTGAATCACGACCATCTAAAACAGGTTTGGGTAATTATTTCTTTATCATTGATGTTGATATGAAATTAGACGATATCCTTATACCTGGTGTGATGGCAGAATTACAGGCTTTGAACTGTCAGGTTGAACTTCTAGGTAGCTATCCTTGTTATTCTTTAAGTGAAAAAGTCAATGTTTTAGACTATTGATAATAAGGCGGATATGAAAAAGGGAATCACAAAAGACTAGTGATTCCCTTTTTCATATAATCAGTATATAAAAAGTTACAGATTGTTGGTTAATAAATAACCAGCGGAATCAAGTGCCTCGCAAATTTCATCGAGCTGATCAGAAAATTCGGCTTCAATCGTATGTAGGTGTACTCCCTCTGTTAACTCGGACAATAGAGCTGCGTTCGTTGAATTGAATTTCTCTATGAAATGTTTTACATCACGTCTATTCCTAATCAAAAGAGAAGCAGTTATCTCGCCATATACAGGATGTTCAACAACTACATCTTTTACTGTTCCTCCTAAGTCGACAATGATATTTAGCTCGTGCTCCGTTTGATTTGGTTGATGCTGGCACGCGATTACTCGAGCATGTACTTCTAAATTTTTCTTGTCTTTCATGTATATATATCCCTGTGATGTTGCAATGATTGGGTGGTTCCTTGCCTTTAAAATAGAAATGTCTTGAACAATGACTTGTCTACTTACATTTGTTTTTCTTGCTAAGTCACTACCGGTTATGGGTTTAGCTGATCGTTCTAGCCATTCGATCATTAAATTCCGTCTTTCCTCTCCAAGCATCTTCTTTTGATTCAAGATTGTTTCCCTCCTATACATTGATAAATAATATTTTTTATTGATTGAATCGTTTTTTCAATTTGTTTTTCCGTTGTATATTTCCCAAGAGAAATACGAAAAGCTTCTCTGGCCTCATCTTTTGAGTACCCTAATTGTAGCATAGTTGTGCTATTTTTTTCATTGCTCTTACAAGCGCTGCTTGTCGAAATGGCGATATTCGCTTTATTAAGTTCAAGTAGCATATATTGACCTTCAACCCCAGATACTCTTAAGGCAACATGGTTGGGCAGTCGATTAGTTGGGTGCCCTACAAGATGAATAAAATCAAACGTAGCTCGCAATGAATCGACTAGTTTTTTTGCCAACACGTTTAGCTGCTCTTGTTCATCTATATACTGCTCACTTCTTTCGAGAGTTGCTTCTGCAAAAGCTGCAACTCCAGGTACATTTACTGTCCCAGAGCGAAAGCCGTTCTCATGAGAAACGTTTCGGTATAGTCCCTTCCATTTTATACTCGGACAAACATAACCTGCTCCTACTCCTTTAGGACCATAAATTTTATGACTGGAAATTGATAGGCTATCAAGATTAAGTTCTTTAACGTCAATCTTTACCTTTCCAAATGTTTGGACACAATCACTGTGAAACAAAATTCCTTTATCTTTAAGTAATCGTCCGATTTGCTTTAGTGGCTGAATCGTACCAATCTCAGAATTGCCATGACCAATTGATACGAGTAGCGTATCATTTTGTAATGCTTTTTCTAGAGCATCTATTTCAACCTCACCGTATCGATTAACATCAAGGAATGTTAAAGAAAATCCCATCTCTTTCATTTTTAAGAAGGTGTTTTTAACAGAAGGGTGTTCAATACCTGTTGTAATAATGTGCCCTTTCTTGCCGTTTAAGAGGGTTTCAATTAAGATTTGGTTCGATTCGGTACCACCACTCGTAAAGAAAACGCCATTTTCCTCGCCGTTTATAAAATTAGCAATGGTTTTCCTCGATTTTTCTAATAAAAGCCGAGCTTTTTCACCTTCGTCATGTAAACTATTTGAATTTCCATAAAAATTTTTAGAAGCTTTTATAAAAACATTTAATGAGCGTTCTGATATTGGAGTAGTCGCGCAGTAATCTAAATAAATCATTTCTGATCACTTCTTTCATGTCAATAATTTGTATTTTCTTAGATTTATAAGTTTGTTTTGTCAGTAAAAAACTCTTGTCACTAGTTTAAAAGTATGTAAATATAGGTGTCAAGACACTTGTATGTTTACAAGGAGGAAATCATGAATGTTAAAAAGATTGATGTGGTTATTATTGGTAGTGGGTTAGCAAGTCTAATGACAGCTGAAAGGTTATGTGCTAGTAAGAATGTGATGATTGTCACAAAATCATCTCTTAGTGATAGTAACTCCTCTTTGGCACAAGGAGGAATTGCCGCAGCAGTGAAGAAAGAGGACCACTGGCAAAAACACTTCAATGATACGATGGTGGCCGGCAGCTTTCATAACGATGTAAAGGCTACTGAGGAGCTAACAAAGCTTGGTCCTGTACTTATAGAGAAGTTAATTCAATTTGGCGTTTGTTTCGATACAAATGAGAAAAATGAATTAAGTCTTGGGATGGAAGGCGCACATAGTCGGCGAAGAATTCTTCACGTAGGAGGAGATTCAACCGGCAAAGCGATTGTTCAAACACTCCTAAGCCGAATTATTTCGAAAGTCGACATTTGCGAGGAAGATATGGCTTATGACCTAATTATTGAAAATAACACTTGTATAGGTGTTTATACAAAAGATAGAGATGGAAATGTAACGAGTATTTTTGCTAGTCATGTTGTCCTTGCTACTGGTGGTGCAGGTCAACTATATTCTTGGACTTCTAATTGTAAAGAAGCAACTGGTGATGGTGTTGCAATGGCCCACCGTGCAGGAGCGGCAATTGCTGATATGGAGTTTATCCAATTTCATCCGACACTTTTAGCCAATGATTGCAAGGCTTTAGGGTTAGTCTCTGAAGCCGTGCGTGGAGAGGGTGCAAAACTAATTACATCAGATGGCGTTCCGTTAATGACTGGGAAACACCCATTAGGGGACTTAGCACCTAGAGATGTGGTTGCAAGAGAAATTTATCAAGCTTTTATTAATCGAAAGAATGTATACCTTGATATTACCCCTATTCCTAATTTTTCATCAAGGTTTCCTACAATCTATAAACTCTGTACAGAGAACAATATTTCAATTGAAAAAGGGTTATTACCAGTAAAGCCGGGTGCTCATTTTATGATGGGTGGAATTGTAGTGGACGAAGTAGGCCAAACAACAATCCCACATTTATTTGCTGTTGGTGAATGTGCATATACCGGTGTTCATGGGGCAAACCGATTAGCTAGTAATTCTTTACTTGAGGCAGTTGTGTTTGCAGATAAAATGTCTTCGTACCTTTTAGAGAAAGAAACGATAGTAAATATACCAATTGTTAAGGAAATGAAACTTGAAAAAGTTTGTCATACGTTTATTCTACCAACAAAGCAAGAAATTCAAGCAATTATGGATTCATGCGCCGGAATAACAAGGGTTAAGTCGGACTTGAGTAAAGCGGTTGAGTGGTTTAATCGCTATAAAGAGGTAATGGCACAAATTAATCAATTCCATTTATCTAAAGAACAGCAAGAAATATGCAACATGCTGACGGTTGGTTCAATGATCGTTAAGTCAGCACTAAAAAGAAATGAGAGTAGAGGTGGACATTTTCGAATGGATTACCCAAACCGAAATGACGAAGATTGGCTAGGCGTTCGTCATGTTTTACTAAGCAATCAATTAATAAAAGAATACTTTCGATCAGAAACGGTTAACAAAGGGAGACATATATCATGAACGAACAATTAGTAAGAAAACAATTATGTTTATTCTTTGAAGAAGATATTGGATTTGGAGATATTACTAGTTCAAGTATTTTCAACAAAGATGATATTGGATCGGGAACATTTTTAATAAAAGCGGACGGAATTTTTTGTGGCAAAGAAGTGATTAGAGAAGGGTTCAAATTTATTAATGAAAAGATCGACGTTCATGTAACAGTTAATGATGGTGACCCAGTAAAAGAGGGCGATATCATAGCCAAAGTTACTGGACCGGTCTTGGATCTACTGGCTGCCGAGCGAGTAATTTTAAACTTAGTACAAAGAATGAGTGGAATTGCAACTGTAACAAGGCAAGCGGTTAGTGTGCTTAATAATCCGAAAACAAAAATATGTGATACTCGTAAAACGACACCAGGGCTAAGAATGTTTGAAAAATATGCTGTACGTTGTGGTGGAGGAATGAATCATCGGATGGGATTATTTGATGCGGTCATGATTAAGGACAACCATATTGCTGCAAGTGGCGGAATAAAAAATGCTGTTAACCTTGTAAAACAAAATGTTGGTCATACCGTAAAAGTAGAAGTAGAAACAGAAACGATAGAAGATGTGCTCGAGGCTGTTCAAGCCAAAGCAGATATTATTATGTTTGACAATCGGACACCAGAAGAAATTATTGAATGGATAAATGTAATTCCAAAACACGTAATAACAGAAGCGTCAGGTGGAATAACATTACAAAATTTAAGTGATTACGGAACGACAAATGTTGATTGTATATCTTTGGGGTTTCTTACACATTCCGTCAAGTCACTAGATATTAGTTTTAATATAGAGAATAAAAAGTAACATAAATAGGGGTGAATAAAGTGAGTTTGTTAGATTTGATGAGTGAAACAAGGGTAATTCCTGAAGTCTATAAAAAAATGACTAAAGAAGATTTAGAGAACAAAGTAAAAGAACTAAAGCAAAAATTTGGTGATAGGCTTTATATGCCGTGTCACCATTATCAGAGAGATGAAGTTGTACAGTTTGCAGATGATACAGGAGACTCACTAAAACTAGCTCAGTTGTCCGCGAAAAATCAAAAAGCTGAATTTATTGTTTTCTGTGGAGTACATTTTATGGCTGAAACAGCTGACATATTAACGAATAAGGACCAAAAAGTGTTCTTACCTGACATGAGAGCAGGGTGCTCAATGGCAGATATGGCCAACTATGAGCAGACAGCTCACGCCTGGACGATCCTTCAAAATCATTTTGGGGATACGATACTTCCATTAACCTATGTAAATAGTACAGCAGCAATTAAAGCGTTTTGTGGGAAACACGGTGGTGCAACAGTGACATCTTCTAATGCAAAAAAGATGCTAGAATGGGCGCTTGAAAAAAAAGAACGAATATTTTTCCTGCCTGATCAACATTTAGGGAGGAATACCGCTTTTGACTTAGGAATTACTTTATCGCAAATGGCAATTTGGGACCAAGAAACAGAAACCTTGGAATTTGAAGGTGAAATACAAGACATCAAAATTATTTTATGGAAAGGATATTGTTCTGTTCACGAAAAATTCACTGTTGAAAACATCCATGAAATGCGATTAAAGTATCCTACCATTAATATCATCGTTCATCCGGAGTGTAGTCATGAAGTTGTTCAATTAGCAGATGATGCAGGGTCAACGAACGATATTATTGACAAGCTGAATGAAGCTGAACCCGGATCAATTTGGGCAGTTGGAACAGAAATGAACTTAGTTAATCGACTTACTCAGAACCATCTTGATAAAAAAGTCATGTCTTTAAACCCGAATATGTGTCCGTGTTTAACGATGAATCGTATTGATCTTCCGCATCTTTTATGGTGTCTTGAAGACTTAGAAAAGGGGATTTTCCACAATCAAATTTCTGTTGACGATACTGAAGCTGTCAACGCTAGAAAAGCAGTAGAACGTATGCTTCAAACAACTTAAGATGAACGATGAGCGTAAGGGTTTATCCTTACGCTTTTGTTAATTAAGTGGAATCGGAACCTATACAAAAAACTCTTGCTAGTCAAGTACAAGCAAAAATAGTTTGCTGAAAACAGCTTTGAAAGAAAAAAATTTCTATCACCGATCTTCCGTGGTTATATAAACGCCTTTCATTGCATAAATTGTTTTGAGGACTTTTTAGAGAAATCAATACTATGGTTATTTTAAAGTAATGAATAAGATAGTCCAGTATTAAAGGTTGAAATTATGTTTAGGGAGGGAGCGAGAACGTGAAAATTCACATTGTGCAACAAGGGGATACATTATGGAATCTTGCTAAAAAATACGGTGTTGATTTTGAACAATTAAAAGAGGTGAATAATCATCTAAGTAATCCCGATGTTATTATGCCCGGTATGAAAATCAAAATACCGACAGCAGGTGTTCCTGTAAAAAAACAAGTGAAAAAAGAGGCCCCAATTTCCGATTCATTGAAGCCTAAAAAAGAGGTGCAAGTACCAAAAAAAGAAATGAAAGCACCACCACCAAAAATGCCGGTGGCAAAAGAAGCACCAATTAAACCGTTACAGCCTGTACAACAACCAATAATACCGGCACCACAACCAATGCCAGCACCACAACTACATCATATGAATATGAATTTTAATATTTATAAACAAAAACAACAACATACAACAACTTATCAAAAAATGCCAGCACCACCACCTAAAGTAGAAGAGGTAAAAGAACCTAAAGTAGAAAAGCCAAAACAAAAGCCAAAAGTGCCAGTGGCACCAAAAAAAGTTGATCCGTGTCCGCCGATGCAACCTTTGCAACCAGATTGTGGTTATCCGGTAACTCCAGTTATTCCTGGTTGCTCTTATACGACACCACCAGCAGTCCAAAGTTATTATCAACAATTACATGGTTACCCGACACAACAAATGCCACCAAATTATTTTTCGCCTGTGTATTATCCGCAACCGTATATGCAACCACAGGCTCCCGGGCAAATGGCGCCTTTTCCGGGAATGCAACAACCATTAGTACCGCAACAACCATGGGCAAATCAAACACCTGTTCATGATGATACAGATCATGATGATTTTGATGATGTTCCTGATTTTCCACCTTTAATGCAACCACCAAACCAACAACCGATACAGCCAATGCCACCAGCAGGGTTTTCGCAGCCTGGCTATCAATGGCCACAAGGAGCGATTTCTCCACCATATGGTGATATAACCGCACAGCCAGGTGCACCTGTTCCTCCTGGACATTTTGCACAACCTTGGGGACTTCCTCCTCAGCAAAATGTTCCACATCCTAATCGTTATATAGAAGAAGATGAAGATGAGGACGATTACGAAGTATAGAAAAATTAGAAGAGGGCTCTTCTCCGAATATTGGAGAAGGGCTTTTTTTCTATTTTCTGTGGGTCGAAAATGAAGTGACGCCTTGTGCTTTTGTTAGAAAAATGATTATTATTGCTCAAGCTTCCTAGAAATAACAGACTAAAATTCATGAAGGAATCACAAATTAAGATCGAAAGGAGGAGTCAACCAATGAAAAAAATCGCAG
This sequence comes from uncultured Bacillaceae bacterium, assembly GCA_964541705.1. Classification (GTDB taxonomy): domain Bacteria; phylum Bacillota; class Bacilli; order Bacillales; family Anaerobacillaceae; genus Anaerobacillus. The sequence continues at coordinate 19,889 of CAZIRM010000015.1, forward strand.
TTACGTTATCAGCAGCAACACTTTTAATGAGTGCATTAGTCGGTTGTGGTGCCAACCAACAAGCAAGAGGGTTAGGTACAGAAAATCAACGTGGATTTGGTATTCATACAACTCAGAACCAGGATGACGCAACTGGTCACCGTGTAGGTGAAGGTCCAATTACGGATATGTTTACACGAGACGATCGCGCAGGCGGCCAGACTGGTTTCGGAAGAACGGGTGGACAACCAGGTACTGGTGTCGCTGGCCAACGAGGAATGATGGGTCAAAACGCTGGTCAACGAGGAATGACGGGTCCAAAAGCTGGAACTCCTGATGGTACAATATCTAGACTTCATGGTCGAGTCACAGGTAACCAATTCCAAGGGTTTGGCGCCAGTAATCGTGGTGTAGGAATGATGAATGGCCAACGTCAACAGTCAGGGTTTATTGGTGATGCTAGACAAGGGATAACAAGAGGTCAAAGTGGTATGATTCGCTCGACGAGAGATGCAGATCTAGGGCAAAGAAACACAATGACTGGTCAGGGTAACACTGTTAGAGGTCAAAGAGATAATACAAAAGAGAATCATTCTTATCCTGAAGGATACGATTATCAAACTGTTAATCGTTTTAATAAGCATTTAGGTACTTTGCCAAATGGCAGGGATAGCCGAGTTTTAGTTCATGATGATACAATCATTGTTGGTATGCAAGCAGATCGTGACCAAGCTGATCAGATTAGAAATGACTTAAGGGGCATGGCTGGAGATCGAGATGTTATTGTTGTAACTGAGCGCGAACAAATAGACAGAGTCCGTTCGTTAGATGATCGCCTACGCGGTGGTGAAGCACTTGATGAAGTAGGTGCTACATTTACCGAGATGGTAAGAGATTTTGGACGAGCATTAGGCAGACCATTCGAACGTACTCGCCAATAAATTGGCTTCTTAGAGAATAGATACCCATCTATTCTCTTTTTTACAAGATAAGTTTACATAAAATTTTTGAGGTTATATTACCAGGAGCGACTTTTCGAGTAATCGCAGGAGCAAATGTTTTTTTCAGTGCGACGAGTAACCGCAGGAGCAAATGTTTTTCAGTGCGACGAGTAACTGCAGGAGCAAATGTTTTTCAGTGCGACGAGTAACCGCAGGAGCAAATGTTTTTCA
>CAZIRM010000016.1:0-19167 GCA_964541705.1 uncultured Bacillaceae bacterium
GTTATACTATAAATTAAATGTAATCGTAAGGAGATGAGAAAAAATGCAGTGGGAACAATTTCCTTTAGGACCACTTCAAACGAATGCCTATATTCTCTATAATGAAAAAAATGAAGCAATTATTTTTGATCCGGGCGGGGAAGGAATGAAGCTAAATACCATTATTGAAGCTAAAGCGCTAAAACCTCATGCCATATTGCTAACTCATGGCCACTTTGACCACATTGGTGGGGTTGATGAGGTTAGAGATTTATGGAAGGTACCGGTATATATACATAAAAATGAACAAGATTGGCTAACCGATGCTTCAAAAAATGGGTCAAATTTATTCATGCCAGGATCAGGTATAAAAGCGAAAGCACCCGCAGACTATCTTATTAACGAAGAGGGAAAGTTAGAAATAGGTTCTTTTGAATGTCAAGTCTTTGAAACGCCGGGGCATTCTCCTGGAAGTGTATCTTATTATTTTAAAGAAGCAAATATTATTTTTTCCGGTGATGTTTTGTTTTATGGTGGAATTGGTAGGACAGACTTGCCCGGTGGTGATTCTAAAACATTGTTAGCTAGTATACATGAAAAACTACTTGGACTACCGGAGGAAACGATTGTAGCATCGGGGCATGGACCAACAACAACAATAGCAAATGAAATACAAAGTAATCCTTTTCTGAATGGATTTTAATGAAAGGTGGCGAAGTTTCTAACTTCGCCCTTTTCTATGCGAACAAACGCAAGGCGCCAGCTCCTAAGGTTGTGTGGTACGCAAAACTTCTTAGCAATCATATGTGTTTTGAAACTAAAACATACATCCCACTTCAACTCATTAATAAATTCTATTTAATATAAAAAAAGGAGACCATCTAGATGGTCTCTGGGGAGTTTTAATCTTAGTTATCACTTTGAACTTTGAGGGGAGGGGGAACTCCCGAAGTCAATGTAACTTATACATTTATATTAAACCACTATTAACACTATGTCAATAGTGTTAACTAAAAAGTTTTTACAGAAAAAAGTACCTGGTCTAGGTGTTATACTAATATAATAAAATTTAGAAGCGTCTTGAAACTAGACTGATGTCTAGCTTTAAGACGCTTCTAGGAATTGCTTACTGTGAAGTTTTGCGACGAGTAATCGCAGGAGCATGTCGCTCGTGACCAAGGTGCTTGCGCTTTTTTTCTTCTGTTAATTAGGTAAAATAAATGAGCGATATGAACAAAAGTTATCTTCTGAGTTATCATTCATATTCCCTTGCTTTTCTAATTCCATTTCGTCAAAGAAAAAGTCAAAGAAACCATTGATTAATGAATGGTGCATATGGCATAAAGCGTGTCGCCCTTTTACTAATTCTTTAAATGTACAATTATAGACCCGGAAACTAACTTCTCTTGTCTCAGGAGTGTAGTGTAGCTCTGGACTTAAGCCCTGCGCCAACGCTACATTTTTAATATGTTCTAATTTTTTTTCAACTGTCAGCTCATGTATATGTAAGCCCATTGTTTGTACATATGATTTTGCGGATTCATATCCGAACTTCCTACCTGTTTCTTTCAATGCTTCCTCAGCAATTTTTCCAAGATTTAATAGAGAATCGATGGCAATTTCGGAAAGTTTTTGATAATCACGATATGGAAATTGTATACTTACGACCTCATCAGATAACGAATAGAAACGACTAGGCCGACCACCTTTGCCTGATTTTTTCGTTTCTGAAACAAGCATATTGACATCTTCTAGCTTCGTTAAATGAAGACGGGCAACGTTTGCATGAATATTAAAAGCATCGGCAATCTCATGCACAGTAACATCGCGGTGCTGCTTAGCAATATATTGATAGATGGAAAATCTAGTAGGATCTGATAGCACCCCTGTAATTTTTAGTGTTTGTTGTTCCATCCTGACCACTCCCTATTTATTTCTCCTAACATTATAATACAGGACAGTTTATAAATAAAAGCACTTTCGATTAATTGTGACAAATAGATAAAAAACCGTTCAACGATTAGTCAAACAGTTTAGGAAAATATTATGGCTGGGATGGCAGGATTCGAACCTACGCATGACGGAGTCAAAGTCCGTTGCCTTACCGCTTGGCTACATCCCAATGTCATGACAAGTATAGTATGTGAAACATATTAAAAAAAATTCATAAATTGTTAAAAAAATTTGCCGGAATTTTGTCGTATAATCTAGGTAAATACATCCTATTTTTAAGGAAGGTGGTTGAATGAATGAAATTGAAATAAAAGCTGATCAACTACTTCGTTATGCCATTCAAATAAAAGCCTCTGATGTACACATATACCCCATCGAAACAAACACAGCTATCTATTTTCGAATTGATGGAAAACTATGGAAATTTAACGAGATAAACAATTCTCAAGCAGAAAAACTAATTACACATTTTAAATTTCGTTCCAAAATGGATATTGGAGAAAGAAGAAGACCCCAAAATGGCTCCATAATCATTACAACAAAGTCATATACAGTTAGCTTAAGATTATCAACCCTCCCTAGTTCTACTAATGAAAGTTTAGCGATACGCATCTTACCCCAGAATAAACTAATCTCCCTTAACGAACTAGCGTTATACCCAGCACAAATTGATCAAATAAAATCCCTATGTCATTTAAATGAAGGACTCATTCTCCTATCAGGTCCAACTGGATCAGGAAAATCAACGACCATTTATGCTTTTTTGCAAGAGTGTATTCGGATAGGTAAGCGTGTAATTACGCTAGAAGATCCGATTGAAAAAAAGGTTGAAGGGACAATTCAAGTAGAGATTCAAGAAAAAATTGGCTTGACCTTCTCGGAGGCATTAAAATCAACACTAAGACATGATCCAGATGTCATCATGTTAGGGGAGATAAGAGATATAGAAACGGCGAAAATCGTGGTGAGGGCTGCAATGACAGGACATCTAGTCATTAGTACTGTTCATGCAAAAGATACGTATGGTTCAATTAATAGATTGTTGGAATTTGGTATATCCAGAACGGATCTTAACGAAACACTAATGGCAGCTGTTTCACAAAGGTTAATCGAAGTGTTGTGTCCCTATTGTGGAAAAGATTGTCCGCGTTATTGTCGATTGTTTCGTGAAATACGTCGACTAGCTATTTTTGAAATTGTCAAACGACAGCAACTTGATTATTTGTTAAACAAAGAAAAAGTGATAAATCGCTCAACTCATTATCAAAAGCTTGTAAAAAAAGCAGTTGCTTTAGGATACGTAGATTCATCAGATTTGAGGAGGTTTGTAATAGAGTGTTGAAAATAAGGAAAAGGTGGAAACCTGCTCAAAAAGCCGACTTTTTAATTCGGATCGGAACGTTCTTAAAGGAGGGCTACACAATATCAGAAAGCATTGACTTCTTTATCAAATATGAAAAAGAAGAAGACAAGATAATCTTGAGAAAGATCCTAAATGTATTAATGAAAGGGAGAAAACTAAGTGAGGCGATTACCCAATTAAGCTTGCCAGAAAACATTCAAGGCTTTGTTTATTTTGCTGAAAATTATGGTGATCTAGCTAAAGGTTTAATTAAAGGAGGTGAGTTATATAAAAACAATGAAATGAATAAACAAAAGTTAAGAAAATTATTAATTTATCCCATTTTTTTGTTATGGCTACTTGGAGCCTTTAGTATCATCATGTTTGCTTATTTATTCCCCCATTTAACAAATTTGTATTCGAGCCTTTCTATCGATTTACCACCAATAACTTTATTTGTTATTTCAATTGTTCGCCTCTCGCCCTATTTCGCTATCGCTTTTCTCCTTCTGCTATTTGCTTTGATTTTTTACTATCATTACATTTTTAAGAAAAAGGATGCCCTCGTAAAAGCTAGATTATTGACAAAAATCCCATTATTACGTTGGTTTTACAAAACAATCTTCACCTACTATTTCTGTATTCACTTAAGTTGTTTATTAAAGAATGGGATGTCTATCCTAGAGGCACTGAGAATCTTTGAAAAACAGAGGGCAATTCCTTTTTTAAATAGAGAATCAGTGCTTTTAAAAAACTGTTTAGTAAAGGGGGAAAGTCTACAAAATATACTGCAGTATCATCAGTATTACCATCAAGAATTAGTTTTTATTGTTGACCACGGACAAAGAAATGGAAGGTTACCAGACGAATTAGAATATTACGCGTCATGGTTGTTTCAACAATTTCAGCAAAAGGTTAAGCTGATCTTCATGCTCTTACAACCCGCTTTATTTGTTTGCATTGGTTTAATTATTTTGCTGTTGTTTAGCTCTATATTGATTCCACTCTTCAAAATGGTTGAAGGTATATAAAAATGATGAAAGGACTGTTTTGTAATGAAAAATGAAAGACATATGAATTCGTTTGGGTTCACACTAATTGAGATGATGATCGTTTTAATGATTATTTCTGTACTGCTTTTAATTGCTGTTCCAAACATGACGAAAAACAATGCAATTGCACAAGATAAAGGCTGTGAAGCAACAATTGAATTATTGCAAGCACAAGTGGCTGCATATCAGGTTGAGCATCGATCGTTGCCTTCTTCGCTAGCAGTACTTGTTGAGAAGGGGTACGTACAAAAGGTAGATTGTCCAAATGGAGAGGCCTTAAAACTATCAAGCGACGGTGTAGTAACTCGTGAAAAACCATAGTACGAACAAAGGGTTCACGTTATTTGAGATGTTAATTGTATTAATGATTTTATCTGTTGTTATATCAATCACATATGGATCAGCAACAAAAATCTCCAAATCTCAAATGAGAAACCACTTTATTGAACAACTTTATTTAGATTTATACTATGCACAATCAATTGCAATAACCCATCGCAAGATAACAATGGCTTCTTTCAACAACACTCAAAGTCGGTATGTCATCCGACAAGGACTAGAAACGAAGGTAATAAGACCCTATAATGCAAATGTGATTGTATTACCGAGCACTATAGGCCTTAATGATGTAGTTTTTCTTCCGGATGGTAATATCCAGAGATCTGGATCACTGTTGCTGAATTTTGACGACGAGTATTATAAGTTAACAATTTTACTTGGACGGGGAAGATTCTATATTGAAAAATTATAACGGCTTTTCTTTAATCGAAGTAATTACTTCTTTACTGGTTTTGGTGATTGTCATTACAGTATTGATTCCTATCATTACAAAAGTTTATGTTGAGAGAGGATCAATTAGGCAAGAACAAGACGCTATCTATTTTATTAATGAAATAATTTTAGACTGGTTAGAGAATATACCGATAGAGTCGCAAGTCATTGAATCTAATGGTACAAGTTATTTTATTCGATTAGATAGTATGAATGAAAAGGCAATAACCGTGTGCTTAGAGTGGGATGCCATTAACACTAGAAAGTATGAAAGGTGTGAACAAGCAAAAAAGAAATGAAGAATGAAAAAGGTACTACACTTCTAGAAGTAGTGATTGCTTTTGCGATATTCCTCATAATAATCTCCTTATTTCCTCTCTTTTATCAAATGTTGCAACCCATTGATCCGAAAGTTAGACAGCGAATTGAAACGACTCTTTTTTTTCAACAACTCGGTGCGGAACTACAAAATGGACATGACATCCAGGCCTATACGCATAGCCTCCATATGACTAATAAAGATAATCAGTTAGTTTCATACGACCTTGTGAATGAGAAAGTGAGGAGGCAAGTAAATAGAAGGGGCCAGGAAATGGTTTTATTAAATACAAGTGAAATTAGGTTTTCAAAAACAGAAAGAAGTGTGACCGTTATTGTTATTGATGTGTTCAAACAAGAACATAGACATAGAATACCGCTGTTAGTGAAGAGGTGAGAGTTTGAACAATGAAAATGGGTTTATCTTACCTTTAACCGTGATCGTATTGTTTCTATTAACAAACTTTGCATTATTTCAAATAAGACAATATATAATTGAGCGAGACTTTTATTTTGAGTATAGTGAAGCATATACTGCAGAAAGGTTGATACAACAGGCGATCGTTGATGTAGAAAAAATAATTGAGGATAATAAGGAAAAGATTGATCTTTCTGGTTTGCTTTACTATGATAAAGGAGAAGTAGCATATTGGATTAAAAGCGACATTGGAAACAGCTTTTCAATTGAATTGATAAGTAAAACAAAGAATAATAGAGTAAGGCAATTTAACTATATGTCAGGAGAATGTGGTAAATGAATCAACACTTATTTTTAACTGGATTCATGGGTTCTGGAAAAACAACTGTTGGATTAGCACTTTCTAAGAAACTTGGTATACCTGTTGTTGATTTAGATGAGCTAATCGTAAAGAAAACAAATAAAACAATTAATGCGATATTTGAAGAAGAGGGTGAGGCTGCTTTTCGCCTTTTAGAAACAAAAATTTTGCTCGATGTTTGTAAACACGAACCTTTAATCGTCACTACTGGCGGTGGTATTATCCTTCATAAAAAGAATCGTCAAGCAATGAAAGAATCGGGGATCGTAATCTTTCTTTATTGTGAGATCAAAGAAGTTATCACAAGGCTCAGGGATGATCAATCTCGTCCCCTTTTCAAAGGTACGCTAGAGGAAAAGGAGAACCGATTTCAAGAGAGACTACCATTATATAGAGAAGCCAACTTCACAATCAACACTACCAAAAAAGAAGTTGAGAGTATTGTTGAAGAAATTATGTTACTCATCGACTAAAGTAGTATGTTCATGGTAACAATAATGGTAAAAAAACACTAGAGGATGAACGTTCACTTGAAAACAAATGAGTACGTAAAATATGTGACCCAACAAATTGTAACGTATGTAGATACTCCTACTGAAAAAAAGAAGCAAACCAAACAAGAGAAGAAGGATACCCGTCTTCCCTTTATGTACCGAATGTTTGGACTGTTGCCACTAGCATTAGCTGTTTCCATTAAGAAGAATGAAAAAAAAAGAAAAGGGAATGATTTGGATTGATTCCCTTTTCTACCTATTAATTGGCCAAAAATGAGTTTAAATAGATTATATCAACAGTGCCTTTGATAAATAAAAGATTCCACCGTTAATAATTGAAACATGAATATTTGGTTCATATTGTTGCTTGAGTGCCTCTTTTTCAACCTCATATTGCTCTGGTTTTTCTACGTAATCCTCATAAAAAACTTCAAGTAGTTGTCGGTCTTTTTTCCAACGATTTAAAGCTTGGGTAGCCCATTCTTGCTCCTGCGCGTCAATTAACGATTTTATTGTATTCTCCAGACGTACCATTCCACTTTTAGGAGTGATTAATGGCGATAGTGTAAAACAGTAATCTGGTATTTTCGGTGTTAGAGGTTTCGTCAATATAAAGTCATGGAATTGTTCCATAATTTGACCATTAATTAAATTTAAACCTAATGAAACAATGTTATCTTTTTTTCGATCACATTGAAAAGATATTTTTGCATTTAGGCAAAGCCAAGGTTGTAGCGCTGTAGACTGAACTTTATTTTCTACTTGTTCAAAAAGTCGAATATACCCCCCTAAGTCTTTTGCAGAATTGAATATTTGGTGTAATCTTGGTGAGCCAAAGTGGATTTGTTCCCCTTTTTTATCACCGCTATACTTTGATGGATCGGTAATTAAAACCATTTCCATCGGATTTGGGATTCCACCAGTCTTCTCTAAATAATGCCAGTAAAAAGGACGGTTCATGAGTGCTTTATCCAACTCAATTGAAAGTTGAACATGAAGGAAGCCCTCATTATTCTCAATAATTGGACTTTCATTAGAAGTAAAATACCTTTCTAAGAAATTATGAATGTCCTGCTGCTGCATGGTGTTCTCCCTCACCCTCGCTATAAGTAATTAACTCTGTTAAATTTTCCATCTTTATTCGAATTTCACCATCGCTTTTTGACTTTACTAAGATATTCGTTATATGTTCTTCTATGTTTTTAAGCTCTAACCGAGTGAGGATTTCATCTAACTCTCCGACAACTCGTTCAAATAATTGAATTTTTTCATATAAAAGTTTTAGAATGTGTTGTTCCACGGTATTTTGTGTTGCAAAATTATAAATATGAACATCCTTTTGTTGCCCTAGGCGGTGGATTCTACCAATTCTTTGCTCAATTCTCATTGGATTCCAAGGTAAATCATAGTTGATAATATGGTTGCAAAATTGTAGGTTAATTCCTTCTCCCCCAGCTTCGGTTGCAATAAGCACTTGGGCGTTATCTTTAAATAGTTGCTTCATCCAGTCTTTCTTACTCCTTTTAAACCCACCTCTAAAAGGAACTGAGCTAATGCCGTGTTGATTTAAGAACCACTGAAGATAAAGCTGAGTAGCGCGATATTCGGTAAAAATAATAACTTTATCATCGATCTTTTTGATTAGCTCTAAAGCTTTCTCGGCTTTAGAGTTTGTTTTTACAGCTTCTATTCTTTTAAATAATGTCTGTATTTTTTCTTGAATGGTTGAGGTTACTTGTATGTTCTCGGTCATTTTCTTTAATGTTAAAAAAGCGGCCTCTCTACTACTGCACACCTCTCTTTGCAGTGTAATCAAAGTAAATGAACTTTTGACGAACGCGTCTTCTTGATGATCAATTTCTCTCAGTCGGTTGACTTCGTCATATAATTCTTGTTCTTCTTTTGAAAATGTGATAGGAATTGTTTCAACAATCCGTTTTGTCCATTCGATTCCTGTGTTTTCTCTTCGATTCCGAACCATCACTTTATTTACTAAATCTCTTAGTTTTTCATCATTTTTTGGAGAGCGCTCACCGGAACGGAAGGCTTCTTCAAAGGTTCCCTCGTCCCCTAAATGACCTGGTTTTAAAAGTGAAACTAGATTAAATATTTCTTCTAACCTATTTTGAACAGGGGTAGCTGTTAACAATAAACAGAATTTCTTTTTTAAGCTTTGTATGAATTGATAATTTTTTGTGTTTTTATTTTTTAATTTATGAGCTTCATCAATAATTATAAGGTCGTAGTTTTGTTTCTCGACAATCTCTCGGTGCGGATTCCTTTTGGCAGTGTCGATAGAGGCGACAAAAACATCACAATGCTCCCATACGTACGTCTTTTTCTGTGGAGTCGCCGGTATATAAAATTTTTCATTTAGCTCAATGCACCATTGTGAAACTAGTGATGCTGGGACTAAGATAAGTGCTTTTTTTACTAAGCCACGGATCATGTATTCTTTTAAAATAAGACCTGCTTCAATCGTTTTTCCTAACCCTACTTCATCAGCTAAAATCGCTTTTCCATTCATTTCTTCAATCACAGTATTGGCCACTTGAAGTTGGTGTGGAAAAATTGTTAGTTGTGGTAAGTGGGTTGGTGCAACTAATCCTGAAAAGTCAGGTATAGCCAAATGGTTCTCTGCTTCAATTGCGAGTTTATAAAGCTCCCAGCTTGACCATGGACCATCTTCATTAATCTTCTTAAGTAAACCTTCTTTCCACGAAGTATCAAAAGATATGTTAATGTTCATGGCTCTCATCCTCTCTATAAATTAATGGGAGTGTGTGGTAAAAGGATTGATTTGAAGTTATTAATATTTTCATATTGTTTATTATGGACAAGAGTAACTGAATTCATGAGTTAAAACTAAATAAAATGTGGTTTTATAAAAAGCGAGTTGAGATGTAGGCAAGTTGTTTATAATGGTTGCGAACGTTTTGCAATGATTTGTGGAGTCGAGGCATATAAGATTAGTACAAAAAAGGGAATGCGACTCGTCATGGTTATGACTTTACTGCAGTGGATAGACTGGAGTATGAACGAGCAAAAACTTGATTGAAGCAGACCGTAGTCTGACTTTATACCCTTTTAAAAATTTTGATATACGAAAAAACTCAGCGGGGCTACCCCACTGAGTCATTTTTTTATCTTTCCATTCCACTTACGAAAGCCGCCTTTTAGATGAGAAATATCTTCACATTGACGCTTTTTCTTCAAAAACTGTGCTGCTCGAGAACTTCTAGTTCCGGACTGGCAGTACAAATAGACAGGCTTGTCCGCGCGAATCTCACCCTGTCGTTGTTTAAGCTGGGAAAGTGGGATATTTCTTGCACCTAAAATATGGCCAGCCTCGTACTCGCCTTGCTCTCTTACATCAATTAATTGTGCTTTGCGGTACCCATTTCGAAATTCTTCTTCTTGAAGTTCTTTTAAGTACTTAGGCTTATAAAACCTGTTTACAAGAACGAATACAAGTATAAACAATGCAACATAAAATAACCACATACTTGTCACTCCTTTACATTCGATAATTTAATGTCCTTTATTATAGTATCAGATTTTTAGCAGTAATTATAGCAAAACTAGTTGGAGATTGTATTTGGAGTTCAACTATTTGACAATGATTTATTTTTATTTCAGTATTAAAGCTGGGCACAACAATTTGTATTTGTGTACTTAAAGTAATAAGTGAGAAAAAATAAAAAAATGAGGGCTTAAGATGAAAGAAACGTGGAATTTTATAAACTCTGAAAAATGTTCTCCAGCTTATAACATGGCTTTAGATGAGGCGTTACTAGAATGGCACAGCAAGGGTGTAATTTCTCCTACCATTCGTTTTTATGGTTGGAATCCAGCTACACTTTCAATTGGATATTTTCAAAAAGTAGAAAAAGAAATAAACATGGATATGGTAAAAAAACACCATTTAGGATTTGTGCGAAGACCAACAGGTGGAAGAGGTGTTTTGCATGAGCATGAATTAACATATAGTGTAGTTGTTTCTGAAAAACATCCAAAAATGCCGAGTGGGGTAACAGAGGCATATCGAGTGATATCAGAGGGAATCTTGGAGGGATTTAAAAACTTAGGTCTAAATGCTTATTTTGCGATTCCACGAACAGCAGAAGAGAGAGAGCATTTAAAACGCCCAAGATCGGCTGTTTGTTTTGATGCCCCTTCATGGTATGAACTTGTTGTCGAAGGCAGGAAAGTAGCTGGGAGTGCACAAACGAGGCAAAAAGGTGTAATATTGCAGCATGGTTCTATTATTCTAGATTTAGAGAAGGAAAAATTATTTGAGTTATTTAAATTTTCAAGTGATCGCTTGAAAGAAAGGTTGCTCAAAGGTTTTGAAAAAAAGGCAGTTGCCATTAATGATCTACCGGTTAAAAAACGTATTACCTATGAAGATGCGATGGGAGCATTTAAACAAGGCTTTGAAAAAGGTTTAGATATACAATTAAAACCTCTATCTTTAACGGAAGAACAAGAGCAGTATGTTAACCACCTAGTAGAAATAAGGTATTCTACGAATGAATGGAATTACCTTAAATAAGTGGGTAAAAAAACTATGGAATTAATAACCATAGTTTTTTTGTAATATGAAATTATAAAATATCTGTAGTTATATTAAGGTCTAGCTCCAAGACGCGTCTATGAATTTTTATTGAGACAGGAGCAGCACCTACTCTTCCGTGGTCACTGTAGCCCGTAAACTAGAGCAAAATCCTTCTTTTTCCACTCTTGCACTGAAAGAAGCACCCAATTTTGTCTAATTAAATACGAGTAATGGCGTGTGGTGAGAGGCGAACGTTTGCTATAGTCGATGGCAAGTGACAAATTTGTTCAAAATTTTTATAAATCAATCGTTTTCGTTTGAATTTCTCATGTTTCCTTTTTCTTTTACAATTTTTCTAAGTTGACAAAATAGATGAAATGATCCGTTATTACTATATATAGTATTAACGGACGAACTTTATATACTATATATTGATACCTAGACCTTTTTATGATAAGATAGGACAAGTTAAACAATCTATGATTTTTGGCATCATTTAGTAAAAGTGGTAATGCTTTTAATAAGGTTGTAGGGAATTATGATAAAAAGGGGAGAATGCGCGTGACAGTGGTTATGTCAAAAGTAAATACGATTAATGTGGACAGGTTAAATGAGGATATTACGTTATTTCCACAAGTACACCCGATTACACCGGACATGAAAATTCGTAAAAAAGGTGTTTCGAGGTTAGTAATGCTTGACCGTTATACTTTTAAGGACACTGAGAAAAAAACATTAAAACAAGGAGATTTTGTCGTTTTAACAGTTAAACAAGACCCGAAATTTCCTGCTAGGGGTTATGGTTTTGTCCAAGAAATTGACTGGGCAAGAAACGAAGCGAGAATACTTATTGATGATGAGTTTCAAGGGGTGTTGGAAGATCCCGAGGAAGTAGAAACAGGGATTGTAACGAGATCACTAGATTCTATAGAAAAACCTCTTGAGATTTATTATGAACAAATTGCAAAACGTAATGCAACTGGACTTGCCTCTGTTGAAACGTCTGAAAAGAAAAGACAACAATCTTTCGACTCATTCTACGAAGAACTCGTTAATATGAATTTTATTCCAGCTGGTCGTGTACTCTACGGAGCCGGGTCTGACACGGATGTCACCTACTTTAATTGTTATGTAATGCCGTATGTTAAGGATTCAAGAGGAGGCATATCTGAGCACCGAACACAGGTTATGGAAATTATGAGTCGTGGTGGTGGCGTTGGAACAAACGGTTCTACATTAAGACCTAGAAATACACTTGCTCGAGGTGTTAATGGTAAGTCATCGGGATCAGTTTCATGGTTAGACGATATTGCGAAATTAACACATTTAGTTGAACAGGGCGGTTCGCGTTAACAATACGGCGCGAGTAAAATCTTGCGAATTGCTGGAACACCTTTAGAGCCTTTTCAGCTACAACGTGATTGGCAACAATGAGCGTGAATGCTAGAAAATGAAAAGGATTAGGCAATCAGCAGCGAAGGTTCTTGAGAAATTAAGAACAACGTTCAACGACTATTGAAATTTCCTAAATCACATCGTAAAATAAGAATATATGTTCTGTTCGGTGGTGAGGATATGGAAAGAGTAAACTGTAATAAACGGCGACGTTATTATAGGGCGCAAGACAGAGAAATACTTATAAATGAGATAGAAAGGCTTTATCATCAAGGATTTAGTCAAAATGATATAAGTCTTAAACTGGACATTCCAAGAGGTACAATCTCGAGGTGGATGGTACAATCTACTATAAAGTGCAGAGAACCGGGTGAAGCTGGAAAAATAAAATCGAGGAAATAAGGTTATAACGAAAACTACTTCTCTAAGATAGATAGCCCTAATAAAGCTTATGTACTAGGATTTATTTTAGGAGATGGTTGTGTATGTGATGAAGGAAAGCGGAAACGCTGGAAAATTGATCTAGCACAATCAGATTCTCAGATCCTTTACGATATTGCAAATGAACTGAACGTTAAAGAGTTAGTAAGGGTAAGAAAACCCAATAATGACAATGATCAGGCTAAAGTATCTCTTACTATAAATTGTACAGAAATGTGTAATGACCTCATAAGATTAGGGGTTATCCCTAAAAAAACCAAAAGAGAAAAATGGATTTCATTGGCAAACAACGAGTTGCAATGGGCTTTCATCAGAGGTTATTTTGATGCTGATGGGCACGTTTCTGTAGTTAAGTATAGAAAAAGAGTGCAATTATCTCCACGTTTTAAAGTAACGAGTACGTATGAGTTTTTGTCTTCTCTACTAACATATTTAAAAAACAATAACATTGCACTCAATGTTCATTCAATTTATAAAAAAAAGGGTTGTTATGAACTATCTATAGCGAAGAAATCAGATTTGCTAGCTATATACCGTTTACTCTATAAGCATGGAGACCTGTACCTAAAAAGGAAATACGATATCTTCTCATCTATATATTTCTCTGATGATAAAGTCTGAACTTATGTGAGAGCATAAGAGCTAGGTAGAAATGACCTAGCCCACTTTTTTTGAAAAAGTGAGTAACAAAAAGCGTGGGGCACAAATGATCATGTTGTCAGATTGGCACCCTGACATTCTTGAATTTATTATATCTAAAATGCAGAACCCAAGAATATTAAGGTTCTTGCTCGAAAATAGTCAAGACACACAAATTAAACAACTCGTAAAAGAAAAGTTGAGGTTCACCCCTTTAACGGAAACAGAAAAGGTTATGTACCAAGGGATTTTGAACTATCAAGCAATTCCAGGTCAAGGCGGTTTTGATGCAAATGTGATAAAAGAAGCGGCTGAGAAATTAAGAACAGGTGGAACATATAGTGTTAATAATCCAGAGTTTTTAACAGGGGCAAACATCTCCATTTGCTTAACAAAAGAGTTTATGGAAGCAGTAGAAAACGATGCTGACTATCCACTACGTTTTCCCGACGTTGAAAATTACTCAAAAGAAGAAATGGAAGCTTACAATCGTGAATGGCATAAATACGGAGATGTACGTGAATGGGAAGCTTTGGGATTTAAAGTAAGAACTTATCGTACGATTAAAGCACGTGAGCTTTGGAAATTAGTGAACGTTTGTGCGACGTATTCAGCCGAACCTGGTATTTTCTTTATTGATAATGGTGTGACACGTTCTCTTATAAGTGCAGCCTAAAAGCTACATGAAAAAGAGGGTTTAACCTTAAAGGTTAAATACAACTGATTCTTCTGAAAGCAGGAATGAAAGCCTTCATGTTGAGCTGAAACTGCTTTGATGATACTCCTACATGCATGGAATTGTGTTAGCGAAGAAATGTGTGAAGCTAGGTAAAGTCGTCTGAAATTAACCTAAGTTCTAATTGAATATGGTTGATGATAGGGCGGTCAGCCGAAAAAGATGAATATGGTGAGAATGTTAGACTAGCAACCTAACTGACGAACTTGCGAATGAAAGGGTCTAAAATGAAGGTAACTTGAAAGGGATACTCGTTACAAATGTAACGGAAGTTGCCGAGGAGTAAGCACGTTGTCATGAAACTCGGTATAGTGAACAAAGACACTATGGAACTTCAGGCTCAGAGCAAGCACCTAAGTTCAATCATATGGCTAAGGAGAATTGGAACGTGGTAAGCAAGGTACTCTTATTATAAAACGACTAACATCGGAGAGGTTGATATAAGGATAATTATCCGAAATTCATTTAACCTTGTGAAAGTAGGGTCACAGTACCGTTGAAACCATGGAAACATGGTGGAGGGATAGACCCAAGTCTGATAATTCATAAACAAACAAAACAAGTATAATTCGCTGGTCGGGTATGAATGCAGGGAAACACCCCAAGAAACGAGGTGTTCTGCAACGAATACAAGTCTAAGATATACAAACTAATTCACAAAAACCTAAATGCACTAGTCGAAATGAATATTCGCAAATTAATGCAGTCAAAGATAATTGACCAATCAATCGAATATCCAGACAATAGAATCTCCAGATATTCAATGAAGAATGGAAGATGCGAAGTCCTTAATATTTTTCTCGAAGCTCATGAGGTTGAATGCCACCATAAGAAACCAAAATCTAAAGGTGGTACAGACAAATTCAATAACCTCAGAATCCTACATGTGGATATACACAAATTGATTCATGCTACGAAGAAAGAAACGATTGAAAGGTATCTGACGAAGTGGAAAATCGAGGATAGTTCGAAAATTCTCGATAAGATAAACGAATTCCGTTTAATTTGTGAAAATGAACCAATCCAAATATAGGGGATAACATTCAAATACGAGCATGTAATATTCGACTTAAGAATTCTAAACTTGTAACTTGTTGAAACTTGTTTAATGTAATAATCAGATGGAACGCCGTATGAGGTGAAAGTCTCACGTACGGTGTGGAGTGGGGGAAAAGATGGAGATGCAATCAAAATCTTACCTATCACTATCTAACGACATGACCAATGCAAAAGCTTACGGTCAAAAGGTTGTCGCTACGAATCCATGTGGTGAGCAGCCGCTTGCCCCTTATAGTGTTTGTAATTTAGCTGCAATAAACTTAGCTGAAATGGCAAACAAAGATACGAAGCAGGTCGATTTTGAAAAGTTAAAACAAACGGTATCGGTTGGTATTCGAATGCAAGATAATGTTATTGATGCTACACCATACTTCCTAGAAGAAAATACGAAGATGGCAAAGGGTGAAAGACGAATAGGATTAGGAGTTATGGGTCTTCATGACTTATTAATCTACACAGAAACAGTCTATGGTTCTAAAGATGGTAATGACCTCATTGACCAAATTTTTAAAACAATTGCAACAACTGCTTACCGTACAAGCATTGAGCTTGCCAAAGAAAAAGGAAGTTTCCCGTTCTTACAGGGTCAAACAGAGCAAGAGACACAATTACTAAGAGAGAAGTTTATTAACAGTGGTTACATGAGAAAAATGCCTGAAGATATAAGGCAGGATATTTTAAAATATGGGATCCGCAATTCGCATTTATTAACGGTTGCACCTACAGGTAGTACGGGAACGATGGTTGGTGTGAGTACAGGACTTGAGCCATACTATTCCTTCTCATATTTTAGAAGTGGACGTTTAGGTAAGTTTATTGAGGTAAAAGCTGAGATTGTAGAAGAGTATCTAATCCAAAATCCTGATGCCGATCCGAATCAGCTACCTGAATGGTTTATCTCAACTATGGATTTAGCCCCAGAGGCTCATGCGGATGTTCAATGTATTATTCAACGCTGGGTCGATAGTTCATTATCGAAAACAGTAAATGCTCCAAGAGGATATACAGTTGATCAGGTTCAGGCTGTATACGAGCGTCTATACCGAGGTGGAGCTAAAGGTGGTACCGTGTATGTAGATGGTAGTCGTGATGCACAAGTGCTGTCATTAACTGCAGAAGAAAATCAATTTGATGATAATGATATCGCCGAAGAGAAAAAGGAATCCAAACATCAAGTTGTGTTACTTGATACGATTGCAGATTTAAGATCGACATCTGTGACAATTGGTTCGGAGGTAGGAAATACTTGTCCGGTTTGCCGTACAGGAACTGTTGAAGATATTGGTGGTTGTAACACGTGTACAAACTGTAATGCACAATTAAAATGTGGATTGTAAATTTGAAACAAGTGAACCAAGTAACTGTTTCGGTCTCTAGTGATAAAACCATTTAGCAGAACAACAAAAACAAAACAACGTAAGATTAGGAGGGGAAGATCGTTTCCTCTGCTTTTTTCTTTGCATTTAAAACCCGCTTTTTGTTAATCCAAAAGCGATCAGATGTGTATAAAATCAAAGAATTTAATGGTCAAATAACTCTTAAAGACCTGATCTGATTGCTTTTTTTTACCATAGGAAATTATTTCAGCTTAACAAAAAATGTTTATTGCACATCCTAATACATATAGCAAAAGAAATAGAGGTGTGTAAATCATGAAGCCGTTTGTGCCGCAACTTGTATATATTGAACCTAGGGCACTGGATTATCCTTTAGGTAGAGAATTAAAAGATAAGTTTGAAAAAATGGGGCTGGAAATTAGAGAAACAACGTCACATAACCAAGTAAGAAACATCCCTGGAGAAAATGAAAATCAAAAATACAGAAATGCTAAATCAACATTGGTAGTGAGTGTCCGAAAGACGTTAAAGTTTGATACATCCAAACCATCAGCAGAATATGCAATCCCTCTTGCTACAGGTTGTATGGGACATTGCCACTATTGTTATCTACAAACGACAATGGGGGATAAACCATACATACGCACGTATGTTAATTTGGAAGATATCTTCGAAGCAGCGACAAAGTATATTAACGAGAGAGAACCGGAAATTACCAGATTTGAAGCTGCATGTACGTCTGATATAGTTGGTATAGATCATTTAACTCATTCGTTAAAGAAGACGATCGAATTTATTGGACAAACGAATTTAGGTAGACTTAGGTTTGTCACAAAATACCATCATGTTGATCACCTACTCGATGCAAAGCATAATGGAAACACGAGGTTCCGTTTTAGTTTGAACTGCAATTACGTGATTAAAAATTTTGAACCAGGTACTTCACCACTTGACAAACGTATTGAAGCGGCAGGAAAAGTAGCCAATGCAAACTATCCATTAGGTTTCATACTAGCTCCATTATATCGTCATGAAGGGTGGAAAGAAGGTTATTATGAGTTGTTCGAAAGGCTTGAAGCAACCCTGCCTTTATATGCGACAAAAGATTTAACATTTGAATTAATTCAACATCGGTTTACGAAAACAGCAAAACGAACAATTGAAAAGCGGTATCCAAAATCTAAACTTGAAATGAATGAAGATGAAAGAAAGTACAAGTGGGGAAAATATGGGAGAGGAAAATACGTTTACAAAAATGACGAAGCAGACGAACTAAAAGACGTAATTGAAGGGTATGTTGAAAAGTTTTTCCCTAATGCCTCGGTAAATTATTTTACTTAGCAAATTGGGTAGATAAAAGATAAACACATCAATCTACTCTTTGTTTTATATAAGGTATACATCTGCAGTTCTTCATTTGCGGAAAAGGAATCATACTAAAACCCATGAAACGTTGTCCTGGAAACGGCACTATAGTATAATTCTAACTAACAGATAGAGCTTGTTGGGCAATGCAGAGGGAAGTGGGGAAGAGTTATGCCAACACCGAGTATGGAGGATTACTTAGAAAGAATATATTTGTTGATTGAGGATAAAGGGTATGCAAGAGTTTCTGATATCTCAGAAGCGTTGCAGGTACATCCATCCTCGGTTACAAAAATGATCCAAAAATTAGATCAGACTGAATATGTCATCTATGAAAGATATAGAGGGTTTGTTCTTACCCCTAAGGGCAAAAAAATTGGTAAAAGATTGGTGTACCGACATGATTTACTTGAAGATTTTATGAAGATCATCGGAGTAAGTGATGAGAAGATTTACGAAGATGTAGAAGGCATCGAACATCACTTGAGTTGGGATGCTATTGATCGAATTGGCGATTTAGTTGAGTTCTTCCAAGAAGACTCAACAAGGATTCATTCACTAAGGGAAATTCAAAAGAAAAATGAAATGGAACCTAGATATTGAGGGTCGACAAGAACAGATCATAAAAAGAGTGGTATTCAGCAATAAGTGCTGCAACCACTTTTTTTTGTCGAACGAAGGATCGAGAGACCGCAAATAATCATGCGCATTTTCTAAAGTAGTTGCATATTTTAATGCAGGGCTAAAGGAGGTGGTACTCATTGATATAGATGGTGTATTTGCAGGTGGGGGAATGAAAGCAATTGCGTTTATAGGTGCTCTAGAAGTGATGGAAGAAAAAAATTATAAATTTAGAAGGTTAGCAGGGACAAGTGCTGGGGCAATTTTTGCTGCGCTAACTAGAGTCTACTGAATAACTAAAAAATGTTGTATTAACAAGGATTTTCCC
>CAZIRM010000017.1:0-19164 GCA_964541705.1 uncultured Bacillaceae bacterium
GGTGGACGTCATACTCCATTCTTCTCTAACTACCGTCCACAGTTCTACTTCCGTACAACTGACGTAACTGGAATCATTCAACTTCCAGAAGGCGTTGAGATGGTAATGCCTGGAGATAACATTGAAATGACTGTTGAATTAATTGCTCCTATCGCTGTTGAAGAAGGTACTAAGTTCTCTATCCGTGAGGGTGGACGTACTGTAGGTGCTGGTGTAGTAGCTACAATAATGGAGTAATTAGTAATTTAAAAAAGGTAGTGCCATTGGCGCTGCCTTTTTTTATAGAATTGGCTGCCACTAATGACTTCTTTGCAACCATGTGTCGAGTAATAGGGGGAAGACATCGCTCGCAATAGATATAACGATATTAATCTTGCTAGTGCACCGAATTAAATTTTAATAATGCTGGATAAAAATGTTTCTTAATGAAACGCGAACATTTCTTGCAACTAGTAAGATATCATAGTATAATGTGAAAAGTGTGATCAACAAAGAAAACAAAAGTCTTGCTTTCTCTATTATTAATCTGTATAATATATAATGTTGGTCATTGACATCGATGATGTGGAAGGTTGCTGACACACCAGGCCCCTTTGCCATGGCGGGTGTATGGAAATTTTCACGGAGTATGTCTATTTCTAAAAATGGACGATAAAGGAGGTAATCAAATGGCAAAGCAAAAAATTCGCATTCGTTTAAAAGCTTATGATCACAGAATTCTGGATCAGTCTGCCGAAAAAATTGTAGAAACAGCTAAAAGGTCAGGTGCTCAAGTTTCTGGTCCGATCCCGTTGCCAACGGAAAAGTCAATCTACACAATTTTAAGAGCGGTTCATAAGTACAAAGACTCTCGTGAGCAATTTGAAATGCGCACGCATAAACGTCTTATTGATATCGTGAACCCTACACCACAAACAGTAGATGCTTTAATGCGTTTAGATTTACCATCTGGCGTAGATATCGAAATTAAACTTTAATTTAGACCAATTAAAAAAATTAATGGCAAAAAAATATAATATTTGTACAGGAGGTGTGACTCATGACCAAAGGAATCTTAGGGAAAAAATTAGGTATGACTCAAGTTTTTGCTGAAAACGGTGATGTTATTCCAGTTACAGTAATTGAAGCTACTCCAAACGTAGTCCTTCAAAAGAAAACAGTTGAATCAGACGGATACGAAGCGATCCAGTTAGGTTTTTCTGAAGTGAAAAAATCTAGAGTGACAAAACCAGCGGAAGGTCATGCTGGTAAAGCAAATACGACTCCTAAGCGCTACGTTAAGGAAATTCGCAGTACTGATCTTGCTGCGTATGAAGTTGGTCAAGAGGTCGGTGTTAATACTTTTAGTGTAGGTGATATCGTAGACGTTACAGGTACGTCTAAGGGGAAAGGTTTCCAAGGTGCGATCAAGCGTCATAACCAATCTCGTGGACCAATGTCTCACGGTTCTCGTTATCATCGTCGTCCTGGTTCGATGGGACCGGTTGCTCCAAACCGTGTATTTAAAGGTAAGTTATTACCTGGACGTATGGGTGGAGAACAAATCACAGTACAAAACCTTGAAATTGTAAAAGTTGACGCTGAGCGTAACTTATTACTTGTTAAAGGGAATGTACCTGGAGCTAAAAAGAGTTTTGTTATGATCCGCAGTGCGGTTAAAGCAAACTAATCAACAGAAGGGAAAGGAGGATACCCCATGCCAAAAGTTGCATTATATAATCAAAACGGAACACAAGTTGGTGACGTTGAATTATCAGAAACAGTATTTGGTATTGAACCAAATAATAGCGTACTTCACGATGCAGTTGTTATGCAGCAGGCTTCGTTACGTCAAGGGACACATGATGTAAAAGGTCGTTCTGAAGTACGTGGTGGTGGACGTAAACCATGGCGTCAAAAAGGAACTGGTCGCGCAAGACAAGGTTCAATTAGATCACCTCAATGGGTTGGTGGTGGAGTTGTATTTGGTCCAACACCGCGCAGTTATAGTTATAAATTACCGAAAAAAGTACGTAGATTAGCAATTAAATCAGCATTATCTTCTAAAGTTATTGCTAATGAAATCGTAGTACTTGAAGGTTTAGGTTTTGAAACGCCAAAAACTAAAGAGATGGTATCTGTATTATCTAATTTATCAGCAGAGAGAAAAGCACTAGTTGTTACAGCTGACTATGATCAAAATGTTGCATTATCAGCAAATAACATTCCAGGTGTGAAGTTTGTTGCTGCCGATGGAATTAATGTCTTAGATGTTTTACATCATGACAAATTAGTTATTACAAAAGATGCTGTTCAAAAGATAGAGGAGGTGCTAGCGTAATGGAAAACGCTCGTGATATCATCAAGCGCCCCGTAATTACTGAACGTTCAACTGATTTAATGTCTGAGAAAAAGTACACATTTGAAGTAGATGTTCGTGCGAATAAAACTCAAATCAAAGATGCAGTTGAAGAAATTTTCGGCGTTAAAGTAGTAAATGTAAACACGATGAATTACAAAGGGAAGTTCAAGCGTTTTGGACGTCACTCTGGTTACACACCTCGTCGTAAAAAAGCAATTGTTACATTATCAGCAGAAAGCAAAGAATTAGAGTTCTTTGAAAGTGTGTAAGTTTTAAAGTGAAGGAGGGAAATTAAAATGCCGATTAAAAAGTATAAACCGACCTCAGCTGGTCGTCGTGGCATGTCTGTATTGGATTTCCAAGAAATCACTACAGATAAGCCTGAAAAATCATTATTAGCTCCTTTAAGTAAAAAAGGAGGTCGTAATAATCAAGGTAAGTTGACAGTTCGTCACCAAGGTGGAGGACACAAACGTCAATACCGTGTGATTGATTTTAAACGTAACAAAGATGGAATTCCAGGACGCGTTGCTACGATCGAATATGATCCGAACCGTACTGCGAACATCGCTTTAATTAATTATGTTGATGGTGAAAAACGTTATATCTTAGCGCCAAAAGGATTAAAAGTTGGTATGGAGATCATGAACGGTCCTGAAGCTGATATTAAAGTTGGTAACTCATTACCACTTATCAACATTCCAGTTGGTACTGTTATCCACAACATCGAGTTAAAGCCAGGTCGTGGTGGACAACTTGTTCGTTCTGCTGGTACAGAAGCGCAATTATTAGGTAAAGAAGGGCAATACGTACTTGTACGCCTTAACTCTGGCGAAACTCGTATGATTCTTTCTAACTGTCGTGCTACAATTGGTCAAGTTGGTAACTTGGAGCATGAACTTGTAAACATTGGTAAAGCGGGTCGTTCTCGTTGGTTAGGTAAAAGACCTACAGTTCGTGGATCTGTAATGAACCCGAACGATCACCCACACGGTGGTGGTGAAGGACGTTCTCCTATCGGACGCAAATCACCAATGTCTCCTTGGGGTAAACCAACTCTTGGATTCAAAACTCGTAAGAAAAACAAACACTCTGACAAGTACATTGTACGTCGTCGTAAAAAATAACGGGATTGCACTACGGTTCACAAGAGCCGTAGGCCAATCGCGAAGGGAGGTACACTCATGGGTCGTAGCTTAAAGAAGGGGCCTTTTGTCGATGAGCATTTAATGAAAAAAGTAGTGGAAATGAACGAAAAAGACGATAAAAGAGTTATCAAAACTTGGTCACGTCGTTCAACGATTTTCCCTGAATTCATTGGAAATACGCTTGCCGTTTATGATGGTCGCAAGCATGTACCAGTATACATTTCTGAAGACATGGTCGGACATAAGTTAGGTGAATTTGCGCCAACAAGAACTTATAAAGGTCATGCAGCAGATGATAAGAAAACAAGACGTTAAGATGAGAGGAGGTACTATACATGCAAGCTAAAGCTGTAGCTAAACAAGTGCGTATTGCTCCTCGTAAGGTTCGTCTAGTAGTAGACTTAATCCGGGGCAAGCAAGTCGGCGAAGCAGTTGCTATACTTCGCCACACACCAAAAACAGCATCTCCAGTAGTAGAAAAGCTGTTAAACTCTGCAATTGCAAATGCTGAGCACAACTACGAAATGGACGTAAACAATCTAGTAGTTAGTGAAGTGTTCGTAGATGAAGGAGCAACTTTAAAAAGATTCCGTCCACGTGCAATGGGACGTGCAAGTAGAATTAACAAACGTACTAGCCACATTACAATCGTGGTTTCAGAAAAGAAGGAGGGATAAGCGTGGGTCAAAAAGTAAATCCTATTGGACTTCGTGTCGGTATTATTCGTGACTGGGAGTCAAAATGGTTCGCTGAAAAGGACTATGCAGATCTACTTCACGAAGATATTAAAATTCGTGAATACATTGAGAAGCGCCTTAAAGATGCGTCTGTTTCTAAAATCGAAATCGAGCGTGCTGCAAACCGCGTAAACGTAACGGTTCACACTGCGAAACCTGGTATGGTTATCGGTAAGGGTGGTTCTGAAGTAGAAGCTTTACGTAAAGCTCTAAACGAACTAACAAACAAGCGTGTTCATATTAATATTTTTGAAATTAAACAAGCTGACATGGATGCTAAATTAGTAGCTGAAAATGTTGCTCGTCAATTAGAAAACCGTATTTCATTCCGTCGTGCAATGAAACAAGCAATTCAACGTACAATGCGCGCTGGAGCAAAAGGAATTAAAACTGAAGTATCTGGTCGTCTTGGCGGTGCAGATATTGCTCGTTCTGAACACTATAGCGAAGGAACTGTTCCACTTCACACATTACGTGCTGATATTGACTACGGAACTGCAGAAGCTGATACTACTTATGGTAAGTTAGGTATCAAAATCTGGATTTACCGTGGCGAAGTCCTTCCAACGAAAGGAACGAAAAAAGAGGAAGGAGGAAAATAATCATGTTAATGCCTAAACGTGTTAAATACCGTCGTGAACATCGCGGAAATATGCGTGGTAAAGCTAAAGGTGGTACGACTGTACACTTTGGTGAGTACGGCTTACAAGCAGTAGATGCTTCTTGGGTTACTAACAGACAAATTGAAGCTGCACGTAGAGCGATGACTCGTTATATGAAACGTGGCGGTAAAGTTTGGATTAAAATCTTCCCATCAAAGCCATACACTGCGAAACCTTTAGAGGTTCGAATGGGTTCTGGTAAAGGTGCTCCTGAAGGATGGGTAGCAGTAGTAAAACCAGGAAAAGTTATGTTTGAGATTGCTGGAGTCTCTGAAGAGGTAGCACGCGAAGCACTTCGTTTAGCTGCACACAAATTATCAGTAAAATGTAAATTCGTAAAACGCGAAGAAGTGGGTGGTGACGCAAATGAAAGCTAATGAAATCCGTAACTTAACCACTGCCGAAATCGAACAAAAAGCAAAGTCACTGAAAGAAGAGTTATTTAACCTACGCTTTCAATTAGCGACTGGACAGTTAGACAATCCAGCCCGCATTCGTGAAGTTCGTAAAGCAATAGCTCGTGCAAAAACAGTATTGCGTGAGAGAGAACTAGGTCTTACTAACGAATAATTTGAAAGGAGGCTTGCACTATGACTGAGCGCAACCAACGTAAGGAGTATACTGGAAAAGTTGTTTCAGATAAAATGGACAAAACAATTACAGTATTAGTCGAAACTTACAAAAAAGATACGTTATACGGCAAACGTGTTAAGTATTCAAAAAAGTTTAAAGCGCATGATGAAAATAACACTGCAAAAATCGGTGATATCGTTAGAATTATGGAAACTCGTCCGTTATCTAAAGATAAACGTTACCGTTTAGTAGAAATCGTTGAAGAAGCAGTAATTATCTAATTGTGTAGATCTGTTATTTGTTTTCGAAGGGAGGTAGGATCGCATGATTCAACAAGAGACTCGTTTGAAAGTAGCTGACAACTCTGGTGCTAAAGAGGTACTTTGTATCAAAGTACTAGGTGGTTCAGGAAGAAAAACTGCAAACATCGGTGATGTAATTGTTTGTTCAGTAAAACAAGCAACACCAGGTGGCGTTGTTAAGAAGGGTGACGTTGTTAAAGCAGTTATCGTTCGCACAAAGACTGGTGCACGTCGTCAAGACGGTTCTTATATTAAGTTTGATGAAAATGCGGCAGTTATTATTAAAGACGATAAGAGCCCGCGTGGAACTCGTATCTTTGGTCCTGTAGCTCGTGAACTTCGTGAAAAACAATTCATGAAAATCGTTTCATTAGCTCCTGAAGTTCTTTAATATTGTACGGTATGAAAAATGAAATAGCCTTTTAAGGAGGTGCAATTATGTCAACAACTAACATGCATGTAAAAAAAGGTGACACTGTAAAAGTGATCTCTGGTAAAGATAAAGGTAAGCAAGGAGTCATTTTAGAAGCTTACCCTAAAAAAGAGCGTGTGCTAGTTGAGGGAGTAAACATGGTGAAAAAACATGCGAAACCAACTCAAGCAAACCCACAAGGTGGAATCTTGAATCAAGAAGCACCGATCCATGTATCGAATGTAATGCCTATCGATCCAAAGACAGGCGAACCAACTAGAGTTGGGTATAAAGTAGAGAACGGTAAAAAAGTACGTATTGCAAAAAAATCTGGCGTAGTACTAGATAAATAGTCAGATCTGAAAGGAGGTCAATCGGATGAATCGTTTAAAAGAGAAGTATCAAAACGAGATCGTTCCTTCTCTTATTGAGAAATTTAACTACAGTTCAGTAATGGCTGTACCAAAAATTGAGAAGATCGTGATTAATATGGGTGTTGGTGACGCTGTTTCCAATGCTAAGGCTCTAGATAAAGCAGTAGAAGAATTAACTGCAATTGCTGGTCAAAAGCCATTGATTACAAAAGCGAAAAAGTCTATCGCAGGCTTCAAACTTCGTGAGGGTATGCCAATCGGCGCTAAAGTTACTCTTCGTGGAGAAAGAATGTATGCATTCTTAGATAAATTAATCGCTGTTTCATTACCTCGTGTACGTGATTTCCGTGGTATTTCAAAGAAAGCATTTGACGGACGTGGAAACTACACATTAGGTGTAAAAGAGCAATTGATTTTCCCTGAGATTGATTATGATAAAGTAGACAAAGTTCGTGGTATGGATATCGTAGTTGTAACGACTGCTAAATCAGATGAAGAAGCGCGTGAGTTACTATTGCAAATGGGAATGCCATTTCAAAAATAAAGGCTAATACCTTAAGAAGGAGTGAAAACTTTGGCGAAAAAGTCTATGATTGCAAAGCAGAAGCGCCCTCAAAAGTTCAAAGTGCAAGAATATACACGTTGTGAACGTTGTGGACGTCCTCACTCAGTCATTCGTAAATTTAAATTATGTAGGATTTGTTTCCGTGAATTAGCATATAAAGGTCAAATCCCTGGCGTTAAAAAAGCAAGCTGGTAATTTCCTAGTTCGGAAAGGAGGTAAAACTGATGGTCATGACAGATCCAATCGCAGATATGCTTACTAGAATTCGTAACGCGAACACTGTTCGTCACGAAAAAATTGAGCTACCTGCTTCAAACCTAAAAAAAGAAATCGCAGAAATCCTTAAACGTGAAGGTTTCGTTCGTGATGTAGAATATGTAGAAGATAGCAAACAAGGTATCATTCGTATCTTCTTAAAATATGGTGCTGGTAACGAGCGTGTTATTTCTGGTCTAAAACGTATTAGTAAGCCAGGATTACGCGTGCACGCTAAAGCTTCTGATGTTCCAAAAGTTCTTGGAGGATTAGGAATCGCAATCGTATCTACTTCAAACGGAATTCTTACTGATAAAGAAGCTAGACAACAACAAGTAGGCGGAGAGATCTTAGCTTACGTTTGGTAAGAATATTGACAAGAAAGAGAGGTGTAACGTATGTCTCGTATTGGTAATAAACCAATTGAAATTCAATCTGGTGTCACAGTAACATTAGATAACAATACAATTACTGTAAAAGGACCTAAGGGTGAACTTACTCGTGAGCTTCACGCTGATATGATTGTAAAGGTTGAAGAAAACACACTTACAGTTGAGCGTCCATCTGATAATAAATTACACCGTTCACTACACGGTACTACTCGTAGCATCATTAACAATATGGTTGAAGGTGTTACAAAAGGTTATGAGAGAGCATTAGAACTTATCGGGGTTGGATACCGTGCAACAAAATCTGGCGAAAAATTAGTTTTAAACGTTGGCTACTCTCACCCAGTTGAAATTACTCCTGAAGCTGGCCTTGAAGTCGAAGTTCCTTCGAATACAAAGGTTATCGTTAAAGGAATCGACAAAGAGCGTGTAGGTGCATTAGCATCTAATATCCGTTCAGTACGTTTACCAGAGCCTTACAAAGGAAAAGGTATTCGTTATGAAGGTGAAATCGTTCGTCGTAAAGAAGGAAAAACTGGTAAGTAAATAGTAAGATAACGGAAAGGAATGACGTTCGATGATTACGAAGCCAAACAAAAATGTGGCACGTAAGAAAAGACATGCACATGTTCGTCGTACAATTACTGGTACTGCTGAGCGTCCTCGTTTAAATGTATTCCGTTCTTCTAAGCATATCTATGCGCAACTTATTGATGATGTTGCGGGAGTAACGTTAGCTAGTGCTAATAGCTTAGATAAAGAACTTAATCTTGAAAACGGTGGAAACATCGAAGCAGCCAAAAAAGTTGGCGAAATTGTTGCTAAACGTGCTATTGAAAAAGGAATTACTACAATCGTATTTGACCGTGGTGGATACTTATACCATGGACGTGTGAAAGAATTAGCAGAAGCAGCCAGAGAAGCTGGATTGCAATTCTAAAAACAAAGGAGGGAAAATAATGCGCATTGACCCAAATACTTTGGAACTAGAAGAAAAAGTAGTAGCGGTCAACCGTGTAGCAAAAGTTGTTAAGGGTGGACGTCGTTTCCGCTTTGCTGCATTGGTTGTTGTTGGAGATAAGAATGGTCACGTGGGCTTTGGAATGGGTAAAGCACAAGAGGTGCCTGAAGCTATTCGTAAAGCGATTGAAGACGCTAAGAAAAACATGATTACTGTGCCAATCGTAGGCACAACAATTCCACACTTAGTTGTTGGACACTACGGTGCAGGGGAAGTATTATTAAAGCCTGCAAGTGAAGGTACTGGAGTTATCGCTGGTGGACCTGTACGTGCGGTTCTAGAGCTTGCAGGTGTTGGTGATATCTTATCAAAATCTTTAGGTTCGAATAACCCAATTAATATGGTTCGTGCTACAATTACTGGACTATCTGAACTTAAACGTGCTGAAGATGTTGCAAAACTACGTGGAAAATCTGTAGAAGAACTACTAGGATAAGGAGGGAACTTAACATGGCTAAGAAATTAGAAATTACCCTCACTAGAAGCTTAATAGGTCGTCCTGAAGACCAACGTGTTACGGTTAACACTTTAGGCTTACGTAAAATGCACCAAACAGTCGTACAAGAAGATAATGCTGCAATCCGCGGTATGGTAAATAAAGTTGCTCATTTACTAACGGTAAAAGAGATTGAAGCTTAGTTAATAATCGGAAAATTGAGGAGGTGTCAACATGAAACTTCACGAATTGAAACCTGCTGAAGGATCTCGTAAAACACGTAATCGTGTAGGTCGTGGTATCGGATCTGGTAATGGTAAAACAGCTGGACGTGGTCACAAAGGACAAAATTCACGTTCGGGTGGTGGAGTACGTCCTGGTTTTGAGGGTGGACAAAATCCATTATACCGTCGTTTACCAAAACGAGGATTTACAAACCCAACACGTAAAGAGTTTGCGATTCTTAATCTTGACCAGTTAAATCGTTTTGAGGATGGTACAGAAGTAACTCCAGAATTACTGATCGAAACAGGTGCAGTAAGTAATGTTAAAGATGGAGTGAAAATCCTTGGAAATGGTAAGCTTGAGAGAAAGCTTACTGTAAAAGCTAATAAATTCTCTGCTTCTGCAGTAGAAGCAATTGAAGCTGCCGGCGGAAAAACTGAGGTGATTTAATGTTTCAAGCGATCTCCAACATATGGCGCGTGAGTGATTTGAGACGAAAAATCATCTACACTCTGCTAATGCTTGTTGTGTTTAGGATAGGTGCGTTTATCCCAGTACCTGGGGTAAACCTAAATGTTCTTCAATTTCAAGACTCGATGAATGCGATCGGTTTTCTAAACACCTTTGGTGGTGGCGCACTTCAAAGATTCTCGATATTTGCAATGGGTATTATGCCTTACATTACAGCGTCAATTATTGTGCAATTACTTCAAATGGACGTAGTGCCAAAGTTCGCTGAGTGGGCTAAGGAAGGAGAAACGGGAAGACGTAAATTAGCTCAGTTTACCCGTTATGGAACAATCGTATTAGGTTTTATACAGGCACTTGGTATGTCAATTGGGTTTAATCGACTTATGCCAGGGTTAATCCCTAACGCAAGTCTGGCAGATTACTTATTTATTGCTTTGGTGTTAACGGCTGGTACTTCCTTTTTAATGTGGTTAGGAGAACAAATAACCGCTAAAGGAGTTGGAAATGGTATTTCTATTATCATTTTTGGCGGTATTGCGGCTGGAATTCCCAATGTAGTGAACCAAGTATATGCTACTCAAATTGAAAATGCCGGAGATCAATTGTTTTTAAGTATTGTTACTATATTGTTATTGTTACTGGTCCTTATTGCAATCGTAGTTGGAGTTATCTTTATTCAACAAGCTTTAAGGAAAATTCCTGTGCAGTATGCAAAGCGTATGGTTGCTGGAAAGCCATCAGGTGGTAGCTCTACACATCTACCTTTGAAAGTAAATGCTGCAGGGGTAATACCTGTAATCTTTGCATCTGCACTCTTTGTCTTTCCGCCAACTGTGGCAGGATTCATTGGTGACAGAAACGCTATTGCAGGTTGGGTAACGAGACATTTTGATTATACACAGCCAGTTGGTATGGTTGTATATGCTGTCTTAATCATTGGTTTTACTTACTTCTATACATTTATACAGGTAAATCCAGAACAAATGGCAGAAAACCTAAAAAAACAAGGTGGATATGTACCAGGCATTCGTCCCGGAAAAACAACACAAGCATACTTAACAAGAATCCTTTATCGTCTGACGTTTGTAGGAGCGCTATTTTTAGCATTGATCTCAATCATTCCGGTACTTTTCACAAGCTTTACGACATTACCAGCTTCTGTACAAATTGGTGGAACTGGATTACTGATCGTTGTAGGGGTTGCACTAGATACGATGAAGCAGATTGAAGGTCAATTAATTAAACGACACTATAAAGGGTTTATAAAGTAAGTGGAAGAGGGAATGGGGGGTTTAAGAACCTTCCCAATGCCCATGTTGTTTGAAAACGAAGATGGAGGGGTTACATTGAATCTTATTTTAATGGGTTTGCCAGGTGCCGGGAAAGGTACGCAAGCAGACAAGATTGTTGAAAAGTACAAGATCCCACATATCTCCACTGGAGATATGTTTCGCGCAGCGATTAAAGATGGTACTAAATTAGGGTTAGAAGCAAAGTCGGTTATGGATGCAGGAAATCTTGTTCCGGACGAAGTGACAATTGGAATTGTTAGAGAGAGATTGAGTAAAGAAGACTGTAAAAAAGGTTTTCTCCTCGATGGCTTTCCACGAACAGTTGCACAAGCAGAGGCATTGGAAGAAATGCTAACTAACCTTAAGAAAAAAATTGATTATGTCATTTACGTTGATGTTCCTAAAGATGAGCTTTTTGAACGACTAACAGGCCGTTGGGTTTCACCCACATCTGGGGCATCATACCATGTCAAATTCAATCCACCTAAGGTAGAGGGAATTTGTGACAAGGATGGAAGCAAGCTCATTCAAAGAGATGATGACCGACCAGAAACTGTTGCAAATCGTTTAGAGGTTAATATAGAACAAGCACAACCGTTAATTGACTTCTATTCTCAAAAAGGCTATTTAGAAAAAATTAATGGTAATCAAGATATAAGTTTAGTTTTTGCTGAAATCGAAAAACTTTTGAAAGGGATCACTGCATGATTATTTGTAAAACGCCAAGAGAGCTTGATATAATGCGAGTCGCTGGTAAAATTGTTGCGTTGACCCACCAAGAGTTACAAAAGTATATCGAACCTGGCATTACTACTAAGGAATTAGATTCAATTGCCGAAAAGTATATTAGGCAACATGATGCTATTCCATCTTTTAAAGGCTATAATGGATTTACCGGAAGTATATGTGCTTCAGTAAATGAAGAATTGGTGCATGGAATACCAGGAAACCGAGCACTTAAAAATGGCGACATCATAAGTATTGATATTGGCGCAAAGTATAACGGATATCATGGAGATTCTGCTTGGACTTATGCGGTAGGCGAGATAACGGAGGATAATCAGAAACTTCTAGATGTAACGGAGGAGTCTTTATACAAAGGCTTAGCTCAAGCACAACCTGGAGCTCGTTTATCTGATATCTCACATGCAATACAAACTTACGTTGAATCATTCAATTTTTCTGTTGTTCGAGAGTATGTAGGTCATGGTGTAGGACAGAATTTACATGAAGACCCACAAATTCCCCATTTTGGACCACCGGGAAAAGGGCCGAGGTTAAAACCAGGTATGGTACTTGCAATTGAACCAATGATCAATGCTGGAAAGCGTTATGTGCGAACACTTCCAGATAATTGGACGGTTGTGACGACCGATGGTAAGATGTGTGCCCATTTTGAACATACTATTGCAATTGTGGAGACGGGGTATGAAATTTTAACGAAAGCCTAAGTGAGGGTGATTAATTATGATCGATCCTGATTCTAAACCGGAAATCGGTAGGATGGTCCGAGTATTAAAAGGTAGAGACGCTAACAGCGTTGCTTGCATTATGGAAATTTATGATGGGCGCTTTGTATATATCGCTGATGGCGATAAACGAAAAGTTGACCGTTCTAAAAAGAAGAATGTCAATCACCTTGAGATGCTTGACTATGTTTCTCCAGAAGTGAAAAATAGTATTGAGCAAACCGGACGTGTAACCAATGCGAAGTTGCGCTTTGCAATTTCAAACTTTGTGAATGATAACAATATACTCATGGAAGGAGACTAAATTCATGGCCAAAGAAGATGTAATAGAAGTAGAAGGTACGGTAATCGAACCGTTACCAAATGCTATGTTTCGTGTAGAGCTTGAAAATGGACATAAGATTTTAGCTCATGTTTCAGGTAAAATCCGTATGCACTTCATTCGTATTTTACCGGGAGATAAAGTTACTGTTGAATTGTCGCCGTATGACTTAACACGTGGGCGTATCACGTATCGATATAAATAGAAAGTTGAAAAACGTGAAGACACTCCGTAGTAATAGGGAGGTATAAAACATGAAGGTAAGACCATCAGTCAAACCGATTTGTGAAAAGTGCAAAGTAATCCGTCGAAAAGGTACGGTTATGGTTATTTGCGAAAACCCTAAACACAAACAAAAACAAGGTTAAGATTAAAGGAGGTGCAGTAAATGGCACGTATTGCTGGTGTAGACATTCCTCGTGACAAGCGCGTGGTTGTGTCTTTAACTTACGTATACGGTATCGGTAAAACTAGAGCGATCGAAATTCTAGAAAAAGCTGGTGTTTCACAAGATACTCGTGTTCGTGATTTAACTGAAGAAGAACTAGGTAAGATCCGTGATGTAATTGATACTTATAAAGTAGAAGGTGACCTTCGCCGTGAGATTTCTTTAAACATCAAACGTTTAATTGAAATTGGGTGTTTCCGTGGGATCCGCCATCGTCGTGGTTTGCCAGTTCGTGGTCAAAACACAAAAAACAATGCTCGTACTCGAAAAGGACCTCGTCGTACTGTAGCAAACAAAAAGAAATAGTAAAGGAGGTAGCATAAATGGCTAAAGCAAAAACAACTCGTCCAAAGCGTCGTCAACGTAAAAATGTTGAAACAGGTGTTGCTCACATCCGTTCAACTTTTAACAATACAATTGTTACAATTACTGACACGCAAGGGAATGCAATTTCTTGGGCTAGCTCTGGTGGATTAGGTTTTAAAGGTTCACGTAAATCAACACCATTCGCGGCACAAATGGCAGCTGAAACTGCAGGTAAGGCTGCAATGGAGCATGGGATGAAATCTGTTGAGGTTTCTGTTAAAGGACCAGGTGCTGGTCGTGAAGCAGCTATTCGTTCATTACAAGCAGTTGGTCTAGAAGTAAGCATCATTCGTGACGTTACTCCAGTTCCACATAACGGCTGCCGTCCACCAAAACGTCGTCGCGTGTAAAAAGAAATCAAAAATTGTATAGATTTCCTTAGATTGTCAATAATGTGTAAGAAGTAATGTATAGAAATAAATTTATTCTTACTAAATTGACTCGGTTAGGTATGAACGGTTCGGTAACTACCTAATAGGGAATTCCGGTCAGACACTAAATCGTCTACCGGAGTTTCGACGTTTTGAAGGAGGGTTTGTTTAATGATAGAAATTGAAAAACCAAAGATTGAAACGGTTGAAATCAGCGACGATGCAAAGTATGGAAAGTTTGTTGTTGAACCACTTGAAAGAGGATACGGAACGACACTTGGCAATTCTTTGCGTCGCATTCTTTTATCATCTCTTCCTGGTGCAGCTGTTACAACTGTGCAAATTGATGGGGTTCTACACGAATTTTCAACGATTGAAGGTGTAGTAGAAGATGTTACAACGATTATCTTAAACTTGAAACAATTATCTCTAAAAATCTACTCTGATGAGGAGAAGACTTTAGAAATTGATTTCCAAGGTGAAGGTGTTGTGACGGCTGCGGACATTACACATGATAGTGATGTTGATGTCTTAAATCCTGAATTGCATATTGCAACATTGTCAAAGGGTTCTCATCTTCGTATGCGTTTAACGGCTCGTCGTGGACGTGGTTATGTACCAGCTGATGGAAACAAAAAAGAAGACTTACCTATAGGAGTTATTCCAGTTGACTCAATCTACACACCTGTGTCTAGAGTGAATTATCAAGTTGAGAATACTCGTGTAGGACAAGTAACGAACTATGATAAACTAACCCTTGATGTATGGACGGATGGAAGTATTCGCCCAGAAGAAGCTGTTTCTATTGGTGCTAAGATTTTGACAGAACACTTAAATATTTTCGTAGGTTTAACTGACCAAGCACAAAATGCTGAAATTATGGTTGAAAAAGAAGAAGACCAAAAAGAAAAAGTTCTTGAAATGACAATTGAAGAGCTAGATCTCTCTGTTCGTTCTTACAACTGTTTAAAGCGTGCTGGTATTAACACAGTTCAAGAACTTACTCAAAAGTCTGAAGAAGACATGATGAAAGTACGTAATCTTGGACGCAAATCTTTAGAAGAAGTGCAAGAAAAACTCGGGGAGTTAGGTCTAGGACTTCGTAAAGAAGATTAAATGGAACATGACAGAAGAGTAGATACAACTGATATCTCTTCTTAAACCAATAAAGAAGGAGGGAATCTCTAATGGCATACGCAAAATTAGGACGCGACAGCTCTGCTAGAAAAGCATTATTCCGCGATTTAGCAACTGACTTAATTATTAATGAAAGAATTCAAACGACAGAAGCGAAAGCAAAAGAACTTCGTTCAATAGCTGAAAAGTTAATCACTCTAGGAAAGCGTGGAGATCTTCATGCTAGACGTCAAGTGGCTTCATTTGTACGTCGTGAAGTAGCTGACCAAGAATCAGGTCAAGACGCAATCCAAAAGTTATTTTCTGATATTGCACCTCGTTATGAAGAACGCCAAGGAGGATATACACGTATTTTAAAGTTAGGTCCTCGTCGTGGTGATGGTGCACCGATGGTAATTATTGAGCTTGTATAATTAAAGATACAGCAGATATGCTTGGGCGAGACAGAGTCTTAAGATAACGGATTCTGTCTATGCCCTTTTTTCATACATACGTTCTCATATGTGATTGGTAATCACTCTTTTATCACAACCTTGATAGATTGATTAGCGCTCATATACAATATCTTTAGGGTTAAGTAAGAATAGGGCAGGTGTTTTTTCATGGTAAGAAAAGTTATTGAACTTTCAAATCTTTCCTTTCAATACGAACCAGAAGCGGAAGAAGTGTTAAAGGATATAAGTTTAGACGTTTACCAAGGAGAATGGATCTCAATTGTCGGTCATAACGGCTCAGGGAAATCAACCTTAGCAAAGTTTTTAAACGCGCTTTTGATTCCTGAAGACGAAAAAAAAGTGTGTATTGAAGGTTTAGATACTGCTGATTCAAGAAATATTTGGGACGTAAGAAAGAGCGTCGGTATGGTCTTTCAAAATCCTGATAACCAAATTGTTGCGACAACAGTAAAGGATGATATTGCATTTGGCTTAGAAAATCTTGGGCTTAATCGTGAAGACATGAAAGAGAGAATTGATTATGCTCTTAGCAAAGTAAAGATGATCGAATACTTAGATGCAGAACCATATCGTCTTTCAGGTGGTCAAAAACAAAGAATTGCGATTGCTAGTGTTTTGGCCATGAAGCCCACTGTTATGATTTTTGATGAAGCAACATCAATGCTCGATCCAATGGGTAGAAAAGAAGTACTTAGCGCATTAAAAACGTTAAATAAAGTTGAAGGTATTACAATCATTAATATTACTCACGATTTAGAAGAAACGCTTCTCTCTGACCGAATTATCGTCATGAAAGAAGGGAGGATTATATTAGAAGGAAATCCTCGGCAGGTGTTCTCTAAAGAAAGGGAAATTATGAATGCAGGTCTAGAATTGCCATTTGCTATTTCCGTTCAAAATGAACTTAATAAATCGATTAACGGTTTTGAACATTTTTGTTTAACCGAGGAAGAATTGGTGAATGAACTATGGAAATTGTCATTAAAAACCTAGAACATATCTACATGAAAAAAACACCCTTTGAAAAGAAGGCTCTAGATAAGATAAACCTCCATATTAAATCGGGCGAATACATAGCGATTATCGGTCACACAGGCTCAGGGAAGTCAACACTTGTCCAACACATAAATGGACTATTGAGGCCAACATCCGGTTCAATTACGATCGGAGATACGACTGTGACAGCAAAGAAAAAAGGAAATAAGTTAAGCGAGCTTCGCAGAATCGTCGGTATGGTCTTTCAATACCCAGAACATCAGTTATTCGACGAAACTGTAGAAAAAGATATTTCATTTGGTCCTAACAACTTTGGATTTTCCGAGGAAATAATTTCAAAGAGAATCAAGGAAATATTACCTCTTGTCGGTTTACAAGAGTCGTTGCTTACTAAATCTCCTTTTGATTTAAGTGGTGGCCAAAAACGGAGAGTGGCAATTGCGGGTGTCTTAGCTAGCAAACCGAAAGTATTGATATTAGATGAGCCAACCGCTGGATTAGACCCAGTTGGACGTAGACAGATTATGGACCTGTTTCAACAACTACACCACCAGGAGAAGTTGACTACAATTCTAGTGACTCATAATATGGCATATGCTGCTAAGTATGCTGATAGAATTGTGGTAATGGATAATGGTGAAATTACCGCGTTAGGGACTCCTAATCAAGTTTTTGCATCTGTTGAATATTTGCAGCAACTAGGTTTAGACATTCCGCAATCACTACAATTTCAGAAGAAAATAGAACAGAAGTTTAGTGTTAAGCTAACTGAAGCACTGTTGACAGAAGAACAACTCATTAAAGCAATTGTTCATTTAGTAAAAAAGGGGACTTAATCATGTTTCAGCATGTAATTATTGGTCAGTATGTATCGGGTGATTCTATTGTTCATCGTCTTGATGCAAGAGCAAAAATAATGACAACCTTTTGGTTTGTTGTCATCGTATTTCTGGCAAATAACTTTGTCTCTTATTTGTTCTTATTCTTGACGGCCATTTTAGCCATTTTTCTATCTAAAATAAATCTTATCT
This sequence comes from uncultured Bacillaceae bacterium, assembly GCA_964541705.1. Classification (GTDB taxonomy): domain Bacteria; phylum Bacillota; class Bacilli; order Bacillales; family Anaerobacillaceae; genus Anaerobacillus. The sequence goes on from CAZIRM010000017.1 coordinate 17,799, forward strand.
ATGTATATAAGGGTTTACGACCTGTTTTTCTCTTGGTTTTAATTATGTTTTTAGTACATGGTTTCTATACAAAGGAAGGTGAGGTCTTGTTTAGTATAGGCTCTGTGGCAATTTATTCGGGAGGAATTACTCAAGGGGCTTTTATTGCTAGTCGCTTATTGCTGCTCATTATGATGACAACAATTCTAACGCTTACTACGTCACCGATTACGTTAACAGATGGTCTTGAGACGCTCTTTTCGCCACTGTCAAAGGTAAAAGTACCCGTTCACGAAATCGCTTTAATGATGTCTATTTCATTAAGATTTATCCCGACTCTTCTACAGGAAACAGAAAAAATTGTAAAAGCCCAATCAGCAAGAGGGGCCAACTTTACAGAAGGGACCATTTTTAAGCGTGCAAAGGCAGTGATTCCTCTCTTGGTTCCACTTTTTATCCAATCGTTTAAGCGGGCAGAAGACTTGGCAATAGCAATGGAGGCCAGAGGTTATCGTGGAGGAGAAGGTAGGACGAAATACCGAGAGCTTACCTGGAAGGCAAAAGATACATTCTTGATTGTCTATATGATTCTATTAGCGCTCCTATTATTATTTACTAGGAAGTAGGCGGGGAAAAGGGTGTGATGATTTGAAACGGTTAAAAGTGACTGTGTCATATGATGGTATGAATTATTCCGGTTTTCAATCACAAAAAAACGCAAAAACAGTGCAGGATGAAATTGAGAAAGTATTGCGCAGAATGCATAAAGGGCAAGAGGTGAAAATATATGCCTCTGGTCGAACTGATGCAAACGTCCACGCAAAAGGTCAAGTCTTTCACTTCGACAGTTCACTAGAGATTGCTCCTGGGCGATGGTCTTGGGCAATTCAATCACAGCTAGCTAGAGACATATCGGTAATAAGCGTTGTTGAAGTAGATGAGGGGTTTCATGCACGCTATGACGTTGTGAGTAAGGAATATCGTTATTATATTCAAACGAATCGAGTGTTGAATGTATTTAGACGCAACTATTGTTTTCATTACCCATTTTCACTTGACCTCGAGCAAATGAAAACGGCTGCAAAACATTTAGAGGGCACTCATGATTTCACTTCATTTTGTTCAACAAAAACCGCCCATACAAATAAAGTAAGAACGATTTATTTAATCGAAATTAATGAACGAAATGAGGAACTTGAATTCAGATTTGTTGGAAATGGTTTTTTATATAATATGGTACGGATTATAATCGGGACTTTATTAGATGTAGGACGGGGAAAAAGGGATCCAGAGGACATTTTATCGATACTTGAGAGCAAGAATCGTCAGAGGGCAGGGAAAACAGCACCTGGTCACGGTCTATTTTTATGGGAAGTAAATTATAACA
>CAZIRM010000018.1:0-18806 GCA_964541705.1 uncultured Bacillaceae bacterium
AAAAGGCAACTACAGCAGTGGATATCCGGCCTTCCTAGTTATATCAAGGCATATTAAGTCTGCAAAAGTTGAGTTAGAATGAAATGACTAGAGTGAGAACAACGATATGTACTCAAACAAAAAACCGCCTTTAGCGGTTTTTTTACTCTACATTATTTTCTTGTTCAAGCTGTTGCTTCACTCTTTCAAGTGTCATTTGATAACCATCATTTCCATAGTTTAAACAACGTTTCACTCTTGAAATTGTGGCAGTACTTGCACCCGTTTCTGTTTCAATTTTTTGGTATGTGTTTTTATCACGTAACATTCTAGCAACTTCAAGACGTTGCGCTAATGACTGGATCTCATTTATTGTACATAAATCGTCGAAAAATTGATAACATTCCTCTAGGTCTTTTAAACTTAAGATCGCTAAGAAAAGCTGGTCTAACTCTCTTCCTCTTAGTTTGTTGATTTGCAACTCTATTCATCCTTTCAAAAACTGCATTTATTCTATGATTGACACAGCATCAAAACTTGGCACTAAATTAATCCACGTTTTCCCTGGTAAAAATCTTGCCTGATCTCCTTTAGGTAAAATTCTCCCATCTACATTCTCCCACTCGACCTTCTGAATAACGCCACCCTGAACTAAGTATCCCTGTCCACCTGAAGTTAAATCAATTTCTCGTCTCCCTGATTTATCTCCTGGAATTACACGGTGTATCGTCTCAACAACGAGTATATTATCAACGAGTACAGGCGTGTTTGTTTCTAAGTCAACGGTTTGTTCTCCACCATTGTACCGCCTGTAACGATTCATGTCTGTGTCATATTCGTAGCGAACTGTATTGGTATTGCTACCATAATTGATGGTAACTCCAGTAATCTCTTCACCCTGCAAAACAAAATCCGCACTGTAAAATGGTAATTCAGGAACTTCTTTTTGTAAAGAAATATTTGCATGTTCAGCAGCTTTCACAAGATTTTCATAGCTCGTGTATAGGTTATGAGGAGCTTTTCTAGCAGATGATCTTGTGAAATATCTTCCATCATAGGTTAACCCACTTATGTGGTCTACTAAACCTTTTTCAATCATTTCAAATGCCGCTGGACTCCCACCAGCGGATACGTATAGTGCATCATAACCGTTATTTAATAAAATGTTATAATCTCTCGCACTTCTGACCGGTCCAATTATTTCAGGATGTTCGCTGTGGAAGAATGCTAAAAATCTCGTAATTGAACCCTCCGCTAACACCTCGTACACTAAATCAGCTTGATAAAGACCCGACTGTGGCCTTGCTGAGACAGAATTTTCAATCATCACTCCAAAAGCTCTGTTTGTTACTTCTTGAGTCATTCTGGTGCCTGTTAAAGGAAATGTATCAAATACTTCTACTTCTACTTTTTCTTCCTCTTCACGATTTTCTTCTATTTTTTCTATTGGCTCCTCCATTGATTCAGGCTCACTCTTACATCCTGTAATAATGATTGCTGCAATAAATAGAAAAATGAATGCGACCAAAGACTTTTTCATTGTTCAACCATCCTTTATTAAGACTATTCTTTACTAGTTTAACGCATAATTGAAGGAAAGAGTACTGTTTTCTTTTTCACGTCCCAAATTCCTCTTTGGGTAACACGTACATAAGGCAAATGGGTCGCGGTAAAAAGAAATAAACTAAACAGTGGATCATCATAACGATAGCCTCTTTCCCTCAAATCAATCGCAAACCTCTTTGTTTCTTTCGCTAATTCTATTAACGGTTTTGTCGACATAAGCCCCAAAAGAGGAAGGCTAACCTGACTAATCACCTTATTATTTTCAACGAGTACAATTCCACCTTTTACTGCTTTTAGCTGACGAAAGGCAACAAGCATATCCTGTCTATTCTTTCCGATCAGGATCATGTCTCCGGTTGCGTTATAGGAACTGGCTAATCCTTTAACACCTTTCGCAAATCCTTTAATAACCGTGTTGATGAGCCAATTTCCATTGCGATCAATGAGCATAAAAAAGCTTTCGTCGCTTTCGTCGCTAATCACGCCGTCTGTAACATCGACTTTAATTTGATAAGGTTTTAAAATTGCAGTACTAACTAGCTCAATACCCATTGGCATAGAAAAGTGCATATTCTTTTCTTCTAAATCCCAGTCAAACTCAAGCGGACCAACCCCAAATTTTCTCCAATCCATTTCCACCTTGCTCGCTGCAACTTGGTGATTTTTTTTGATCCATTGGCCCTTTGCTAGCACTGAAGTTGGAGTCGGGTTATTCTTATCTTCCAAAATATTGAGGTGTGCGAGCCGACCCGGAGCAATTGTACCTAAGCAGTTCTCCATCCGATAATGACGTGCCACATTAGATGTAGCCATAGCATAAGCCTCTACATCCCTTACCCCTTTTTCTAATGCTATTTTGATCAACCTATCCATGAATCCGTTTTCATAAAATTCAGGATTGGACCCATCCGTCGTTAATAGCATTTGGCTGAAGTCTTCAATTCCTAAAGCTAACAGTCCGTCTAAAATGTTTGGTAAATCAGGTCTTGTTGATGAGTATCTAAGTGAAGCGGTGTAGCCTAAATTTAACCGCGCTATGACTTCTTCAGCCGTAATTGATTCGTGGTCACCATTGACACCTACTAAAGCCATTTGCATTAACGTTTTTTCAGAAGCCCCTGGCAAATGTCCTTCAATTGGTTTCGCATGAAGTTTTGTTTCCCTTACCCAATGTAAAATACTGTCGTCACCCTGCAACACTTTTGGCCACGACGACAGCTCCCCACCTTGAACAACTAGTGGATGCTCTAACCAGGCTTTCATATTTGAGTAAGTAAATATTTGATCTTCATACGTTAACTCTGTCTGTGAATCAAATCGACAGGACCAATACATGGACGTCGGAAGCTTCGTTAACTCCTCCATCATCGCAAATGTCTTATCTCGATCCGAGTTTAACAACCATGCCAAATTATCATTAATTAACGTTGTCGTTCCATGAATCGACGCATATTCAGCAAGTGTTAGGGGATTATATAATTGATAAGGGTGAGCATGATGTTCAATGTAGCCCGGTACGATGTAATATTGACTACAGTCGACCACCTCTACATGGTCCGTTAGTAGTGGCATTCCATCACCGACATAAATAATACGGTCAGCATCAATCCAAATATTTGCTTTAAGCCAGCATTTTCGAAAGCTATTTAAATAAGTGGCAGCCTGCAAAACAATTGTCGGAGCTCGCTCGCCTCTTACTATTTGAAGCTGTCGTCGTATTTGTTTTTTTGTCCAATGCTCAATGCGCTCAGTCATTTTGTCACCCACTTTTTTTGTATTAAGGATAGAATGTAAACGTTTTCTTCATTCTATTATCTTAACACAGATTTTCACCGTTTAACACAGTAAAGTTGGTTGTAAAATAATCATAAAAAGGAGTTGTTTGTTGAATGTTTAGACTAAGACCAAATATGGGGTTATTAAATGCCTATATTCGCCTAATCTGTGGTTTCTTTTTGTTAGGATGGGGCACAGCAAAAATTATTAAAAGACCATTTAGTCATATGCCTTCCTTTATTGTTTTAATGGGGGCAATGAAAATCGCTGAGGGGATTACTCGTTTCTGTCCAATTACTTACATTGCTCAAGAAAAGCTTGACCACTTGATTCACGACGAAGATGAACATGAACACGACCATGCGGGTGAAGAATTGATTAACCCAAGCTAGGAATGCAAAACGGGTGACTCTGTATCGAGTCGCCCGTTACCTGTATAAAGCCCGAATAGAAGGACTACCGTGCCTGCAATGCTTTGCTCGCAATATCCTTTCGATAAAACAAAGCATCGATATCTAATTTTTCTATTTCTTTATATACTTTCTTTTGCGCTTCGCTTAAATCATCACCAGTAGCTGACAGCAGCAAAACCCTCCCGCCATTCGTTACATAGCCTCCATTTATTTCCTTCGTTCCCGCATGGAATGCGAGTGTATGACGATCTAACTTCTCTAGTCCACCAATTGCTTTTTCTTTCTCATATTGCCCTGGATACCCTTTAGAAGCTAAGACAACACCAACAACTGCTTTTTGGGACCATTTAGTTTCAACATCTTCATCTTTTAGTAATGTCACTATCACATCTACCAAATCACTTTCCAACCGCGGAAGTACAACTTGTGTTTCCGGATCGCCAAAACGTGCATTGAATTCTATTACTTTTGGTCCGGACGTTGTCATCATTAAACCGGCATACAAAATACCTGTAAACTCACGTCCTTCTTGTTTCATTGCTTTTGCCATTGGGATAAGAATTGTATCCACTGCAACTTGGACATCCTGATCAGAAAATTGCGGTACAGGTGAGTAAGCACCCATGCCACCAGTGTTAGGACCTCTGTCCCCATCATAAGCTCTTTTGTGGTCTTGGACACCAACCATCGGTACAACACGTTCACCATTTACGAAAGCCATTAATGACAGTTCTTCTCCGTCTAAATATTCTTCAATAACGACTTTTTTCCCAGCCTCTCCAAACGTACCTTGTTGTAACATACTTTCTAGCGCCCCTATTGCCTCTTCTTTCGTCATCGCTACTACAACGCCTTTTCCGGCTGCTAAACCATCCGCTTTAATAACAATTGGTGCTCCCATTTCCTCTACGTAATCTTTCGCTTTAGAGAAGTTTGTAAAAGTCTTAAAAAAACCAGTTGGAATCTTATACTTCTCCATCATTTCTTTTGCAAAGGATTTACTTCCTTCAATAAGTGCTGCTTCTTTTGTAGGACCGAATACGCGTAAATCATTAGCTTTAAAAACATTGACAATGCCATTTAACAACGGAACTTCTGGACCAACGATTGTTAAATCGATCTTCTCATTCTTTGCAAATTGGACTAATGTTTCATGATCGTGTTCGGATATAGGTATGCATCTAGCAACATTTAGCATTCCAGCGTTACCAGGAGCGACAAACACTTGCTCTACTTTATCACTTGAAGCAGCCTTCCACGCGATTGCATGCTCGCGGCCACCACTACCGATTACCAAGATTTTCACTAGCTTTTACCTCCATTATTAATGCTTAAAATGTCTAACTCCTGTGAACACCATCGCAATCCCAAGTTCGTCCGCTTTTTTGATTGATTCTTCATCCCGAATGGAACCACCTGGTTGAATAATCGCCGTAACACCAGCTTTCCCTGCTTCCTCCACTGTATCATTCATTGGAAAGAACGCATCAGAACCCATAACAGAACCCACGGCTTTTTCACCAGCTTGAGTAATGGCAATTTTTGCTGAGCCTACTCGATTCATCTGTCCAGCTCCAACTCCAACAGTCATGTCATCTTTCACTAAAACAATTGCGTTTGACTTTATATGTTTTACAACTTTCCATGCGAGTTTTAAATCCGCCCACTCTTGATCCGTCGGTTGACGCTTAGTTGGAATTGACACTGTCGCTTCGTCAAAACCAAATACGTCCTCTTCTTGCACGAGAAGACCACCGTGAATGGATGTTAAACGTTTCTCTGCTTTCTTTTCTGTTTGGATCGGTAACGTTAATAAACGTAAGTTTTTCTTCGTTGTTAAAATATCCAATGCTTCCTGACTAAAAGAAGGAGCAACAATAATTTCTAGGAAGATTTCCTTCATCTTCATTGCTGTCGTTGCATCTATTTCCCGATTAGCTGCGATAATCCCACCAAAAATCGAAACTGGATCTGCAGCATATGCTTTGTCGTAAGCCATCTCAATTGTTTCACCTACGCCAACGCCACATGGGTTCATGTGCTTAATCGCTACCACGGCTGGTTCTGAAAATTCTTTTACAATTGAAAGGGCCGTATCGGCATCATTAATATTGTTATACGATAACTCTTTGCCGTTTAATTGAATAGCATTCGCAATTGAGCTAGACGAACCTAAAGGTTTTTTGTAAAATGCCGCTTTTTGATGAGGATTCTCTCCATATCGTAAATCTTGTTTTTTCTCAAAGGTTACGGTAAATGACTCAGGACTTTCCTCTTTTACTTCATTTGTTAAATACTCAGCGATAACTGCATCATAAGCAGCTGTATGTCTGAAAACCTTTGCTGCTAATTTTGAGCGCATGTCTAGAGTAGTAGTGCCAGTCTCCTTCATTTCGCTAAGCACAGTATCATAATCAAGTGGGTCAACGACAACTGTCACATATTGGTGATTTTTTGCGGCAGCTCTAAGCATACTCGGACCACCAATATCAATATTTTCAATCGCATCCGCGTATGTAACATCCTCGCGTGCAATTGTTTGTTGGAAAGGATAAAGATTAACGACAACCAAATCAATGGGTTGAATCGTATGTGCTTGTAATTGCTCGAGATGGTCTTCACTTTCTCTCATCGCTAGTAATCCGCCGTGGATTTTAGGGTGCAGTGTTTTTACCCTTCCATCTAAAATTTCAGGAAAACCTGTCACTTCCGATATGCCTGTTACCGGAATTCCTGCTTCATGAATAGCCTTCTTTGTTCCACCCGTTGAGACAATTTCAACACCTAATTCAGCTAATTGCTTGGCAAAAGTGACGATCCCTGTTTTATCTGAGACACTGATTAATGCTCGTTTCATACGTGTAATGACCCCCTAGTATTTTCTTTAACACCACTGGATATAGTTGATGTTCTACAGCCTGTATTTTTTCTCGTAATGTTTCAATTGTATCATGTTCTTCTATATAAATTGGATGTTGATCTATGATCGGCCCAGTATCCATCCCCTCGTCAACGTAGTGAACAGTTACTCCTGTTACTTTTACTTTCGCTCTGTATGCTTGTTCAATTGCATCTTTCCCTGGGAAAGCCGGAAGAAGGGAAGGATGAATATTTACAATCTTATTTTCATATGCGCGTAGCAAAGTCTGTCCGACGAGTCTCATATAGCCTGCTAATACGAGAAAGTCTACTGAAGCTTCTCTGAGATGCTTCAGAATTTCCATTTCAAATGCTTGTTTGTTTTGAAAATCTTTAGGATTGAATACAAAAACCGGAACTTGAAATTTTTTTGCCCGTTCAAGTGCATAAGCATCCGCCCGGTCACAGACAAGCAATGCTAGCTCAGCATCAAACTCCCCTTTTTGGATTGCTGTAAGTATTGCTTGAAAGTTCGATCCGCTACCAGAAGCGAAAACAGCTAGTCTCATTCGTATTGTCCTCCAATAAAAATTCCTTCGCCCTTTTTCACTCGACCGATCACGTATGCCTTTTCACCAAGATTTTCTAAATCTTGCATAACAGACACAGCTTCACTGGCTGAAACAACCATGATAAGACCTATACCCATGTTAAATGTAGAAAACATGTCGTCTCCATGAAGATTCCCTTTTTGTTTAATTAATTCAAAAATTGGCGGGACGGGCCACGATCCATAATCAATTTCTGCTGCTAATCCATTAGGCAAAGCTCTAGGAATGTTTTCATAAAAACCTCCGCCAGTAATATGCGATAATCCTTTAACTTCGTACTTCTTCACTATTTCCAATACAGGCTTTACATAAATTCTTGTGGGTGTTAATAACTCAACACCTAGAGGTTGTGTAAAATGTTCGTACGTTTCAGATAGTTGCAATTGATGATCTTCTAATAGCACTTTGCGGACAAGGGAAAAACCGTTACTATGCAATCCGTTTGAAGAAAGACCAATTAGGACGTCACCTTCCGAAATTTTTTTTCCTGTAATGAGTTTAGATTTCTCCACAATTCCTACTGAAAATCCAGCTAAATCATACTCATTTTCACTATATAGACCAGGCATTTCGGCCGTTTCTCCTCCAATTAGTGAACAGCCCGCTTGTACACACCCCTCTGCAATCCCTTCAACAATTGCTTCAATCTTCTCAGGGATTGCCTTTCCACAAGCAATGTAGTCTAAGAAATATAAAGGTTCCGCACCTTGTACGACTATATCGTTGACGCACATTGCGACTGCATCTATCCCTATTGTATTATGTTTATCTAGCATGAACGCAAGCATTAGCTTCGTACCCACACCATCTGTGCCAGAAACAAGGACAGGTTCTTTCCCTGTATAGTTTGATAGATCAAACATTGCACCAAATGCTCCTAATCCACCTAACACCTCTGGTCTGGATGTTTTGGCTACATGCTTCTTCATACGCTTTACCGCTTCATAGCCTGCTTCAATATCTACTCCGGCTTGTTTATACGCCTCTGACATGTTAACCCCCGTGTAATTTATTTAATTAACCATTTCTTCTCTGTTTCGTTCAATTACAAGTTGCTTCAACTTTTGTCTCTTTTGACTGGCCTGTAGATGTTTCTGGATAAACTTCTGTTGGGTAGTTTCCTGTAAAGCAGGCTAAACATTGCCGATCTCTGCCAATACCCGTCAGTAAACCCTCTACGCTTAAAAAAGCTAATGTGTCTGCCCCAATCTCTTCTCTAATTTCTTCTATCGTATGTTTTGCTGCAATAAGCTCAGACGTTGATGACGTATCAATACCGTAAAAACATGGATGGGTAATTGGTGGAGAGGAAATTCTTACATGAACCTCTTTTGCCCCTGCTTCTTTTAATAATTGAACAATTCTCCTACTCGTCGTGCCTCTTACAATTGAATCATCAATCATCACAACACTTTTTCCCTCAACTACTCCGCGTACTGCAGATAACTTCATTTTGACTCCTTGTTCTCTTAATGACTGGGACGGCTGGATAAATGTTCTTCCTACGTAACGGTTTTTGATTAAACCCAATTCATAAGGAATTCCTGATTGTTCAGCATATCCAATTGCAGCAGATATACTAGAATCTGGAACCCCAGTAACGACGTCAGCATCGACAGGGAATTCCATCGCTAGTTGTTTACCTAAGTTTTTTCGAGCTGTATGAACATTTATTTCATCAACATTACTATCAGGACGTGCAAAATAAATGTATTCCATACTACATATTGATCGTTGCATAGAAGTGCAGAACCGTTCTGAACGTAGACCGGTGTCATCGATCATCACGATTTCACCCGGAACAACCTCTCGTACGAACGTAGCGCCAATCACATCAAATGCACACGTTTCTGAAGCAACAACATAAGCATCTTGTAAACGGCCGATCGATAGCGGACGTAGCCCATAAGGATCTAGGGCAACCATTAATTAACTTTCTGTTAAAACAATAAATGCATATGCAACTTTTACTGTTGTTAGAGCATTCTTAAACTGCTCTTCTATCTTTAAGAATCCGCTTCGCTTCATTAAATGAGCTAGAACTTCCGTATCTGACGTTGTTTGAAAAATACTGCCTTGTTGTTCTAGCTGGCGTTTAATCGCTGTCGCGTTTACTAAATTCCCATTGTGTGCTAAAGCAAGACCACCGGTTTGCGATTTAAATAGTAACGGTTGGCAATTCACTAGACCACCACCACCAGCCGTTGAGTAACGAACGTGACCAATCGCGGCTTTTCCATGTAAAGTATTCAACTCACCTTTTGAAAAAACTTCAGATACAAGACCAAGACCTTTATGACTATTTAAGGAGCTTCCGTCTGAAACAACAATTCCAGTCCCCTCTTGTCCTCGGTGTTGAAGACTATGCAATCCGTAATACGTAATTTGGGCTGCATCTTGATGACCCCAAATCCCAAACACTCCACACTCCTCATTTAAGCCTTTTATTTCAGCAAGCATGGAATAGCCCCTTTCCACGCTGTTTGAAGTTCATCAACCGATGCACGTAAGACAATCTCCTGATTCTCATTTTGTACCTCTAACCCCGTTTCTGCTATGACCTCACCAACAAGAGAAGCATCAGCAACGATTTGCTCAAATTGTTGTTGTTTGTCTACCGGCACTGATACAAGAAAACGTGATTGCGATTCTGCAAATAAGGCCACTGTGTCTTCACCTGTAATTTTCACTTTTGCTCCTACTTTTCCATCCATAACACATTCAGCTAGGGCAACTGCTAAACCACCTTCAGCCAAATCATGCGCAGAAGCAACAGTGCCAGCATAGATAGCATCTAGTAATTGCGACTGTCTCTTTTTCTCCACTTCTAAATCAATGCTCGGAGCTTTACCTGAGATCTCTCCATCTATTAACTTTTGCAGCTCACTACCACCGAACTCTGGTTTTGTTTCCCCAACTACATAAATTAGGTCTCCTGACTGTTTAAATACTTGAGTTGTAATATGATTAATGTCTGATATTAAACCGACCATACCAACAACCGGTGTAGGATAAACCGCCACTCCGCTTCTTTCGTTATAAAGTGAAACATTCCCACCGATTACCGGTGTTTCAAGCACTCGACAAGCTTCACTAAGTCCATCGGTCGATTTTTCTAATTGCCAAAAGATTTCTGGTTTTTCTGGATTTCCGTAATTTAGACAATCTGTTATACCAAGTGGCTGTGCTCCAGAACAAACAATGTTTCTTGCAGCTTCTGCCACAGCAATTTTCCCGCCTACTTCAGGGTCTAAATATAAATAACGTGAGTTACAGTCTGTCGTCATCGCTAAAGCTTTGTTTGTCTCGCGAATTCTGATCACTGCAGCATCTGAACCCGGTGCCACAACCGTATTTGTACGTACCATATAGTCATATTGATCATAGACCCACTCTTTACTTGCAATTGTTGGTTGAGCTAATAATTGTAGCAATGTTTTCTTCATATCATCTACTTGTGGAGTAACTTCTGGTTGTTCTTGAAACCTTCTAAAGTATTCAGGTTCCTTTGATGCTTTATGATAAACTGGTGCATCTTCAGCAAGCGCATCTACAGGAACATCAGCAACAACTTCACCTTTAAAAATAAGTCTTAATCGTTTATCATCTGTTACTCTTCCAACAATTTTTGATAACAAGCCCCAGCGGTCAAAAATTTCTTTAATCTCTTCTTCTCTCCCTTTTTTTACAACGATCAGCATACGTTCTTGGGATTCAGATAACATCATTTCATATGGGGTCATTCCTAGTTCTCTTTGTGGAACTTCGTCTAAATTCAGTTCAATTCCAGAACCTGCCTTACTTGCCATCTCTGCCGATGATGAAGTTAATCCTGCTGCGCCCATATCTTGAATACCGACTAAGGCATCTGATTTTATAAGGTCTAAACAAGCTTCAAGAAGTAACTTCTCCATAAAAGGATCACCAACTTGAACAGCCGGACGCTTTGCATCAGACCCTTCGTCTAATTCTTCCGAAGCGAAGGTTGCTCCGTGAATTCCATCACGGCCAGTACTAGCCCCTACATACATCACTGAGTTTCCTACACCTTTTGCTTGACCTTTTTGGATATCTTTATGGTCGATTAACCCGACACACATGGCATTCACAAGAGGATTACCTTCATAACAAGGGTCAAATTGAACCTCTCCACCGACTGTTGGGATTCCGATACAGTTTCCGTACCCGGCAATCCCTGCGACAACTTCTTTGAATAAATATTTTACTTTAGGGTTATTTAGCTCTCCAAAGCGTAACGAGTTTAATAGTGCTACTGGTCTCGCCCCCATTGAAAAGACATCGCGAATAATTCCACCAACGCCTGTAGCAGCTCCTTGATATGGTTCAATTGCTGATGGGTGGTTATGACTTTCAATCTTAAAAACAACTGCCTGTTCATCGTCAATATCTATAATTCCTGCCCCTTCACCAGGTCCTTGTAACACTCTCTCTCCGGTTATTGGGAATTTTTTTAATAATACTTTTGAGTTTTTATAACTACAATGCTCTGACCACATGACAGAAAAAAGTCCAGTTTCTGTCCAATTTGGAAGGCGGCCTAATATCTTTTCTACTAATTCAAACTCTTCATCCGTCAAACCCATATCCGCATATAAGCGTTTCTCTTTAATAATTTCTTGTGTTGGTTCATGAAGTAGTAACGACATGTGCTTCCCTCCAATTTTTTAAGATTGATTTAAATAACTTTAATCCATCATCACTGCCTAAAAGCTTATCAACTGCACGTTCAGGATGTGGCATCATACCTAGAACGTTTCCTTGCTTATTCGTAATTCCAGCAATGTCACTTACAGACCCATTTGGATTATTTTTGTAACGGAAGACAACTTGATTATGATTCTGTAATTCTTCTAAAGTCGATTGGTCACAATAGTAATTACCTTCACCATGCGCAACTGGAATTGTAATTTCTTCTTTTTTGTCGTACCCAGATGAAAATAATGTTTCATTGTTTTCTACAATTAACGTGACTGATCGACAAATAAATTTTAAATTCTCATTTCTAAGCATCGCACCTGGCAATAACCCCGCTTCTAAAAGCACCTGGAATCCATTACAAACACCTAAGATTGGTTTCCCTTCCTTAGCTGCCTTAATTACAGCCTCCATCACATTAGAAAAACGTGAGATTGCTCCGCAACGGAGATAATCTCCATAAGAAAATCCTCCTGGAATTAAAATACCATCAAAACGATCTAGGTCTGTTTCTGAATGCCATACATATTCTACTTCTTCTCCAAGTTCATCCTTTATTGCATGAAACATGTCTACATCACAATTTGATCCCGGAAAGACGATACAAGCAAATCTCATGAAGGGATAACCTCCTCAATTTCAAAACGGTAATCTTCAATAACTGTATTCGCTAATAGTTTTTCGCACATTTCCTTCACTCTGTCTTCAACATTCGTTTCATTTTTTTCGATTGTAAGTTCCATATATTTACCGATACGAACATCCTTTACTTCTTGATAAGCTAATGCATGTAATGAGTTCGTAACTGCACTCCCCTGCGGATCTAATACGCTTTCTCTTAACGTAATATACACCTTTACTTTGTACATCTTGCTCCCCCTAGTCTTTTTAATATTTCCTCATAACCGTCTAGTAAACTACCTAAATTTCTTCTAAATAAATCTTTATCGAATTTTTGATTTGTCTGTGTGTCCCATAGCCTACAAGTATCTGGAGAAATTTCATCGGCTAGTAGCACTTCGTTTTCGGCCGTTACTCCAAACTCTAATTTAAAGTCTACCAATCTTACATTTATTTCTTTAAATAATTGAATTAAAGTTTGATTAACCTCACGTGCAATATGTTTCATCGTTTGCAGTTGCTCAGAAGTCGCTGTCTCTAATAAGTAAATATGATCTTCATTAATAAGCGGATCTCCTAGTTGATCATCTTTATAGTAAAATTCAATGATAGGGGTTTGTAGATGAATTCCTTCGTCGATTCCTAGCCTTTTCGACAGACTACCTGCCGTACTATTTCGCACAACCACTTCTAACGGAATAATTTCAACTTTGCGAACTAACTGTTCTGTGGGAGAGATTTGCTTGATAAAATGATTTGGAATTCCCGCTTCCTTTAACGCGTGAAAAATATTGGCGGTAATTAAGTTATTTAATCTTGACTTCCCAATGATCGTATCTCTTTTCTCTCCGTTAAATGCCGTTGCTTCATCCTTATATTCAATCCATATCACTTCAGGATCATCCGTTTTAAATATTTTCTTTGCCTTACCTTCATATAGGAGCTCTAATTTTTTCACATTGCACCTCCGACATTTCTGAATATTGAAAAAAATAATGATATAAAGAGGGTAAGGAGTGGTACAACTACCACTCACATTACTCCTATATAAGATTTAAACGGCTAAAAATTGTATCAACGTGCTTTAAGTGGTGCTGATAATCAAAACAATCGTCAATTTCTTGTATTGATAATAAAGACGTTATTTTTTCATCAGCTTCAACAAGCTCTCTGAATTGAACTCCTCTTTCCCATGCTTCCATTGCTTTTGGTTGAACGAGATCATATGCTTCTTCTCGAACCATTCCTTTATCGATCAGTGACAGCAGCACACGTTGAGAATAGATTAATCCGTATGTTCTTGTCATATTTCGCTTCATATTTTCTGGGAATACTGTTAAGTTTTTAATAATATTACCAAAACGGTTAAGCATATAATTTAAAGCAATTGTCGCATCCGGTAGAATAATTCTCTCTGCTGACGAATGTGAAATATCACGTTCATGCCATAAAGCAACATTTTCATAGGCTGTCACCATATGGCCTCTTAGTACACGAGCCAAACCAGTCATGTTTTCTGAGCCGATTGGATTTCTTTTATGAGGCATAGCTGACGATCCCTTTTGACCTTTTGCAAAAAATTCTTCTACTTCTCTTGTTTCACTTTTTTGGAGACCTCTTATCTCTACCGCCATTTTTTCAATAGAAGCTCCGATTAACGCTAATGTGCCGATATAGTGCGCATGACGGTCACGCTGCAACGTTTGAGTAGAAATAGAAGCCCGTTCAAGTCCCAATTTCCCACATACAAATTCTTCTACAAACGGATCGATATTTGCATATGTTCCAACTGCTCCAGATATTTTTCCAACTCTAACAGTATCCGCCGCTTGTTTAAATCGCTCTAAATTACGCTTCATCTCTTCGTACCAAAGCGCTAGCTTTAAACCAAATGTGGTAGGCTCTGCATGAACACCGTGTGTTCTACCCATCATCACTGTGTCTTTATGCTCAATCGCTTTGTTTTTTAAGATTTCTATGAAATTCTTAAGATCTTTTTCTAAAATGTCATTTGCTTGTTTCAGCAAGTATGAAAGTGCAGTATCCACGACATCTGTAGATGTTAAACCGTAGTGAACCCATTTTCTTTCTTCACCTAGCGTCTCAGAAACTGCTCTTGTAAATGCGACAACGTCATGTCTAGTTTCCTGTTCAATTTCAAGAATTCGCTCTATATCAAAAGACGCATTTTCTCTTATCTTTTGAACATCTTCTTTTGGAATGTCTCCTAACTCTGCCCATGCTTCACAAGCAACAATCTCTACTTCTAGCCATGCCAAGAACCTATTCTTATCTGTCCATATTGCGCCCATTTCAGGTCTCGTGTAGCGTTCAATCATCTTTATTCCTCCATTTATGTTGGATTAGTTCCATATACCAAGTTGGTGTATCTTTTCCAATGCTTCCTCAACGGTGTCTGCTAAGACTGTCAAATGACCCATCTTTCTGCCTTTTTTCGCTTCAGCTTTTCCGTACAAATGAAGATGAAAGTCATTGAGTTTCGGAATACTGTTAACAACTTGCTGTAAATGTTCTCCTAATATATTAACCATTACCGCTGGCTTTAGTAAATTCGTTTTACCTAAAGGCCAATTACAAATTGCTCGAATATGTTGCTCAAACTGAGAAGTTTCACAAGCATTGATCGTATAGTGACCCGAATTGTGTGGCCTAGGCGCTAACTCATTTACAAAAATATCACCATCTTCGGTTAAAAACATTTCAACAGCGAGTGTTCCAATTAGCTCAAAAGATTCTGCAAGCTTAACAGCTATTTTTTCAGCTTTTTCACTTAGGTCGTTTGAAATTCTTGCTGGTGCAATTGTTATATGTAAGATATTATCTGTATGAATATTTTCGCTAGTAGGATACGTTTTAATCTCACCCATACTATTTCTCGAAACAATAACAGAAACTTCCTTATCGAATTTAAGCCATTTTTCTAAAACAAGTTCACCGCTTTTCCTAAGTTGATTGTAAGCTTCTCTTATTTGTGCTTGTTCTCGAATAACAAATTGTCCCTTCCCGTCATATCCACCCGTACAAGTTTTCAGTACAGCCGGTAACCCCAAGACAAGAACTGCATCTTCTAGATCTTCATACGTGTAAATTAGACGATATGGGGACACCTCAATGCCGAATGATTCCACTGCTGTCTTTTCCTTCCCACGATGTTGTGTTATTTCTAGCAGTCTACTTCCTTGTGGAAGATTGCCGTTCTTTTCTATCCATCTAGTTGTCAGGCTATTAATATTTTCAAACTCATAAGTTAAGACATCACTAACTTCTAGTAATTCTTTTGCACCGGAGAGGTCATCATATGTAGCTAAAATCTCTATATCTGCAATTTGACCACAAGGTGAATTCGTGCCCGGGTCTAAAACAGCAATTTGAAATCCCATCTCACGGGCAGAGAGTGCCATCATTCTACCCAACTGGCCTCCCCCTAAAATCCCAATTGTTTTTCCAGGTACAAGAACATTGGTCACAACAGATCACTCTTTTCTAGTACATTCTTTGTTATCATCGCTCTTCTTTTTTCTACATTTTCTGCAAATGCAGAGTATTGAGTGGCTAATATTTGTGCAGCAAGTAAGCCTGCATTTTCTGCTCCTGCTTTGCCAATTGCTACCGTGGCTACCGGTATTCCACCCGGCATTTGAACAATTGAAAGTAATGAATCTAAACCGTTAAGTGCTTTTGATTGTACAGGGACACCAATCACTGGTAAACACGTTTTTGCTGCAATCATACCTGGTAAGTGCGCAGCACCTCCAGCCCCAGCGATAATTATTTTCAGCCCTCTTTCTTTTGCTTTACTTGCATACTCAAACATAAGATCTGGAGTTCGGTGAGCTGATACAACCTTCTTTTCGTAAGGGACTTGCAACTCTTCTAAAATATCACACGCGTGTTTCATTGTATCCCAATCTGATGTACTACCCATAATGACACCAACTAAAGCATCCGTCATAATAACCTCCATTTAATGATTTTTTATATGATATCGCCTTGCTCATGAGGCGCGTGCTCCTGCAATTACTCATCGCAAAGTCCGCATTAGGATTCAAATGATGGACCGAATTGACCTCAAGGGATAGGCTCTGAAGTTAGACATTCTGGTTTATACAATAAAAAACCAAGCACACTCGTACAATCCATAAGAGAAAGCACGAATACACTTGGTTGTTCAGCCAACACGAAAGAGGCAAGTAAATGATCTCACTTGGCGAACATAAGTATATGCTTTTCTCATAGTCTAATGATTTACGGTCATTAGGTAGAAACTTTCGGGCCATATCCCCAACTTTATATGAGAGTAATATTTAGTAATAACTTCATTTAATCCTATCTTAGCAATATGTCAAAGAATTTGTCAATGAAAAATCGAACATTTAATAAAAAGTTTTAGAAAACGTTCGTATTTAATCCTTTAGTTTGGCTTCGAAAACAATATTTTCTCCAATTACTTCAGTTTCTGCAACACCATTTTTTATAACCTCTTGAAAGATTGGTTGCTGCATACGCCTTACTGGTGTGTAACCATCTTTACTTATTCTATCTAAACATTGAGAAATTGTTTCTCCTTCATGAACTTCATATTTCTTTTTGTTTGGCTTTTTATTCATGTTACCTCCGTATACCTTTAACCCAGAATCCACCAAAAAATGCTTTTGGTTCGTGAGATATGATAAAAGCTTTTGGATCTAATTCCTTTATGGTACGATAAAGCGCCTTTTCAGATTTTCGTGAAGTTAAAATTTCCATCATCAATCTTTCTCCTTCACGACCATTGGCAATCCAGTTTGTTACACCGTAGCCCCTATCTCTTAATGCGTTCGGAATATCCGGTTCATACTCTTTTGTAATCACATTTACCGTAATATAACCAAGAGCTAGTTTTTCTTCTATTTTTATACCTACTAAAACACCTATCGCATAACCAATCGCATAAGCAATCAAGTTTTCGACACGATCTAAGTTATCTAATACTAGACCTAGACCAATAATATAAATAATCACTTCTACAATACTCGTTAATGCCGCAAAATAGCGCTGCCCTTTTAAAGTAAAGATCATTCTAATCGTAAATAACGTTACATAAACGATATTAATCGCTAGAATAATCATAATCATTCCAAATAGCGTTGTCTAATATTAATTGTAACAATTGTATAACCTCCCCTTTTTCAGTTTACCCATTTAAAAGGAAAACCTTTCACGCAAGAATAACACGAAAAGTAGTTCTTGAAAAGGGAAACGGAGAATCATACTATCATTTCAATCTATATACTTATACATCATCCAAAAACCAATATCCTCAAAACCGATTCTTTTATAGATTGCACCTGCGTCTTCATTATCGTAAAACAAGCATAATTCTTTATCCTCACTTATTAAATGTTCGCATAGCTTGAATAGACATTTCGTTGCGTAACCTCTTTTCTTATACCCTTCTCTTGTAGCAACACCGACCACCATCGCTGACATAGAATTTTCTGCAGCTGTTGAAACTGTTGACACTATTTTATTATCTTCAAGAATATAATACGAACGCGACGTACCTTTTTCTAGATTACGACGCATTTTTTCCACTGTTGTTGTCGTATCTTCAAATTCAGGAACCGAACATATTAAATCTACTAAACCTTCCGCGTCCTCAGGTTTAGCACAATTTACAATGGAAGTATCAAGGTTACCGTCTCTATTTAACTTTGTGCATTTTGCATAGTGAGTTTTTCTTTTTCTTTTTAGCTCTTTTTTTATGTAGGGTTCTATCAAGGTTGTAAATTTTTCTAGTCCACATAACATTAAAAATTCAGGATCATTATTTATAATAGTTGCAAATTCTTTGACATTGAAGGAATCGGTTGCGTAAGGAATATAATTTTCTTCATATTTTAATAATACTGCTACCAACTCACCATTATCATTAAACTCGCCCCAGAGCTTCTGAAACTTTTGTTCATAACCATACGCTTCTATGTCGCCAATAATGAATAAGTTTTCTGCTGATTGTCTTTTTAGTAACTCGTAACATCTTGTATGATCTTTTTCCGTTAAACGTCTTATCATTGCAGTTCCCCCTTCCACCTTATCTTTATTTATAATTTTTATTATAATACCACTTTTTTGGTAGTTGGTCATTTCCTTATTTAAAAGTGAATTTCATCATTGTTTATTTTCATCACTAAGATATAGTTGCTTGCGTGCATGGTACTGTCAATAATTTTGTGTAAATGACCATTCACCCATTCAAGGTAGC
>CAZIRM010000019.1:0-10228 GCA_964541705.1 uncultured Bacillaceae bacterium
ATAGCTTCCATCCGATATGACGTGAATCAACGATTGTGTCCAAAAATTATGACAAAACAATTAAAATATGGTAGATATATAGGAACAATTCCTGCTAAAATGTAAGTATAGTATGCGCTAAATAGTCATAGGAAAAGATCACACGAAATGTCGATTCTTTTCCCTTAATACTAGACAGAATGGAATAACTGGGGGAGGGGCCGAAGTGGATCTATTTAAAAATGAATATTTATTATTAACTAGTGATGCAAATGATGACGTTTACATCTCTGTAAAAGAAAAAGGCTTTGATATTAAAGAGTTTAATATTGTCTTAAAAGAACAGCCAAGAATTTCAATAAACAAAATTACCGAACTAAGAAAAGCTCTTATCGAAGCGACAGGACAGGAAATTAAAATTGGCACCTTGAATCCTAGAATTGAAGTGTTTATCTCTAATGATAAAATGAAGGCCGAAGTGAAAGCGAACATAACCTATGCGGAGTTTTACAGTAAACAGCCTCAAGTTATTGCTGAAGTTGTGTCCGTATTAGAAAAATCCGGCGTAAGAGAAGGAATTATGTTTAATTGTTTACAAAACGGGTTTACTTTAGGAAAAAAGGTTGTTATTGCAAAGGGGATAGAACCGATTGCTGGTGAAGAAGCAGTTGTAAAATATTTTGAAATTTCAGACCGCAAACCAGTCATTAAGGAAGATGGTCGTGCTGACTTCTACGAATTAAAGTTTATCGACCAAGTAAAAAAAGGTGATTGGCTAGGTGAGAAGATATTACCAGGCTTGGGTACGCCAGGCAGAACAGTGACGGGTGAAAAAATACCTTCAAAAAAAGGAAAAGATAAGGTGATTCGCTACGATAGAAAAACGGTGATCGCAACTGAAATTGGTAATAAAATAGTTTTGACTGCAAAAGTTGATGGTGCAGTGGAATTTAAAAATGGAGTAATGATGGTGCAAGACCATCTAACAATCGATGGAGATGTAAATACAGGTACTGGAAATATTGACTTTGACGGATCGATAACGATAAAAGGAACAATAAACAACGGCTTTTCTGTGACCGCAACGAAAGACATTTCGGTTTTAGGCGAGATTGGAGTTGGAAAAGTCAAGAAAATTCATTCAAAAAAAGGAGACATATTCATCAAGGGTGGAGTTTCAGGGGAAAATGAAGCAATTTTAGAAGCGGGCAAGAATATATTTGTAAAATATGCGAATGATTGCAAATTAATCGCGGGTGACACAATTAACATTGGCCTCTATTCCTTCGGTAGTGACTTAGAAGCCAAAAACGTCCTACTAGATAGCAAGAAAGGGCGGATCATTGGCGGAAAAATAAAGGCAGAAGTAAAAGTAGTTTCAGCTTTTATTGGTAATCAATCTGGTAGGCAAACGATGATTAATGTCGCTGGTTTTGATCGAAGTGCGATTATGGAAGAATTAGGTCATTTATTACGTGAATTTAAAAAAGTATTGGGTGAAGCGGACCAATTAAAGCGTGAAATTGATGTGTATGAGACGGTTGAAGGTTCGTTAAGTAAAAAAGATCGAAAAGAATATTTATATAATCTAGAAAAATACGACAAAGCTGTCATGAGAGTATATGAGCTTGAAGAGCGACGTCATCTCTTAATGAAATATTTACAAGCCAAAGGGGAGGGGCAAGTATCTATTGCATTAAAAGCTTATCCACAAACAATGTTACAAATTAAAGCGTTACAAAAAAGACTAGATCGAATTACTGCGGGTACTTTTTATGCTGTCGGAAAAGAGCTGCACTTCGAATAGGGGGAACAAGATGTCAAATTCAATCACAAATAAACTTTATCGGTATGAATCGTTGCTCAAGGCAATTGATTTTTTTACCCAGCGCTTTAGTTTGGACCAATTGGCTGATTTTGCATTTGAATTCGCAAACGAAATTGTAACTTTGAATGCTTCAGCATTGTTTTTAAAAGAAGGCAATACATTTGTTTTAAGAAAAAAAAGATTTTATGAAGTTGATGATTACAAGATTTCTAATACTGTTTCTTTAGATCACATCCCTTTATATCACGGTCATATTATTACATCCCACTTCGAAAACTTTTTCGAAGCAGAACAAATGATTAAATTCGATATGAAACTTGTCATCCCATTAATTATTGATAGTGAATTATTTGGCTTTATTATCTCTAACGGAAAAATTATTAATGCTTTTGAGGAAGATGATTTTCATATTTTAAACGCACTGATGCGCTTGTTTAACAATGCGTTAGAAAATAGTCGTCATTTCGAGGATTTAAAGAAATCAAATGCCATACTCGACCAGAAATTATTTAATTTATTTATTATTAATCAAAGCACAAAAGTACTATTGTCAGAGCTTGATATTGATCAATTAACAGCAACTGCTACAGACGTTTTCAGCGAGGTGTCTGGAAGTCAAGTAACGACTCTAGGAATTTATGATGAGTTAACAGAAAAAGTAAAACTTGCTAGTTATCGAAATGTTCGCTCATTTACAACATATAAGGCAGACTTTGAACTGCGCTCCACTTCTTATAACAAACGTAAAGTGGTTTTTGAGGTAGAAAAGGATCTTGAAGAAATAAAAACGTTGTTTGTTAACTGGGAAGAGTTTTATCAAATTGATGCTAAATACATTATTATGATCGTGAAAGAAAAGATCTTGGGCTTTGTTACACTAAGTGATTCAATTGGAGCTACGAAGTATGATGATTCGATGTTTGAGCTCATTGAATCACTTTCTGCTTCAACATACATTGCCATCTCGAATGCAAAAATGTTTGGTATTATAAACGAACAAAAAGAAAACATTAAAAAGAAACTAGATACAATGGTTGTGTTTAACAAATTAACGAAAACGATCAATCATTGCACGACAATGGAAGAGTTATGTCGCTTAGCCCTTAAAACGTTGCAGCTACATTTTGGTGTAAAAAAAGCGTTTATAAGTTTTAAACAAAAATCATCCGTCAACTATGAGATTGTTGATACGATTGGTGTCGAAGAGTTAAAGGGTTGTAGCCATGAGATTCAAGATTTTTGGGTCGATACTTTAGTAGGAGAAACAGTTTCTGAATTCACGTCAAATCGATTAAGCGATTATTTTACCAGTGATCTAACGGAATCAATTGGTGAAAGCAACTGCATCGTACTGTCGCCAATAATGTTCGATTATCACCATTGCCAATTTTTGAATGATGAAAATGAGGGGCTACCATTTGGTTTCTTAGTTGTCCTCGATACGAAAGAAAATTTAAAAGAAGAAGAAGTATTACTAATTGATACAATCACGAAAAATATAACACCTGTGTTATATCAAATGAGTATCTCTAGTGATTTAAGAGAAAATTATATTGAAGATCAGAAAGCCTCTTTCTTAAAAGCGATTAAAAATAAATTTATCGAAAAAGAAACATTCGATATCGATTTTTTCGTTTATTATAAAAAGGTAGAGCAGCATCCATTCCAAAATCGAGAAAAGACGAATTATGATCAGTTTGATTCGTATTATATTAATGAATATGTGTTTATATTAAGTTATAAACCTATTGATGATCTCAGCTTAAAACCGTTGAACATTCAATGCCATGAGGATTTAGAAACCTATCATTTTGAATAATGTAAAGGGGGTCACTTATGCTATCCATGATTACTTCTTATGTCACTGGCCTTTTTTTTGATGAGAACGTCTTAAAACTTGCAGTTGCAGCAGTTATCGGGATCATTATCGGACTAGAGCGTGAATTAAAACATAAGCCAGCGGGATTAAAAACCGCTATGATCTTGACGGTCGGTAGTTGTCTTTTAACAATTGTTTCACTAAATTCTGCTAACATTTATAGCGAGGCTTACGTCAAACCAATGGATCCATTAAGGTTAGCCGCTCAAGTGATCAGCGGTATTGGTTTCATTGGCGGTGGAATAATATTAGTCAGAAAAAATGATGTCATTTCTGGGCTTACGACAGCTGTAATCATCTGGGTGTCTGGGGCAATTGGAATTGCCGTGGGAGCAGGTTTTTACAAAGAGTCGATCATTACAATGGTGTTTATTATGCTTGCAGTTCAACTCATTCCTTTTATTGTTCAAACAATCGGGCCAAAAGGATTAAAGGAAAAAGAAATTAAAGTTCGATTGTATACAACAAAAGACGTGAAGTTAACTGAATTAGTCAAGCAAATGAAATCATATGGATATCGGATTCATAGTGTAAAAGTTAAGGAAGAGGCGCAACGATTTTTACTTTCTTGCATTGTTATGACCGATCGAGAAATGTATACGACAGAAGTGTTCTATGAAATAAGGGCGTTAGAAGGGATTGAACAAGTCGAAGTCGATAATCTGCGTTAATGGATTAGACTTTCTATCTATTATTTGTTATTTATTATGCTATCATTATGCTATCATCATGATAGCATAATGATAGATAAATACTAGGAGTTGAATGATGGCAAGTAACGAACGAGTACAGTTGAATGTAAGGGTAAGTAAAGAAACAATCGCACAGTTAGATGATATTGTTGCGTATTATCAAGAGAACACGAAACTGGGTAGGGTTTATAAACCAGATGTTTTAGAAGACATTATCGAAAAGTCATATCAAATCATGCAAAAGCAAAAAGAAATAAAGAAATAGTTTAAGCACATGCTGATCACCCTAATGGTCAGGATGTGCTCTTTTTTTAGGGGGAAATATACCGCTGTCTAGTACGAGGTACCAGCTCGATACCTAGTGATGAATAATTTACAATTTTTCACTTACTCTATAATCAAATAACAAAATAGGAGTAGGCTATGGGAATCTCAAACTTAGAGAAAAAGCAATATACAAAAGGGACGGTTGGTGCAACTAATACGAATGTAGCAAGTTTGGTAAATCCTACGGCGATTATGTGGTGGTCAGCGGCAATTCCAGGTTATGGTCACGTGATGCTGTGTAAATATGTGACAGGGTTTTTGTTCATCGCTTGGGAGTTTTTGGTAAATGTTAATAGTAAGTTAAATACTGCGATCCTTTATACATTTTTAGGACGGTTTGATGAAGCAATAGATGTAATCAATCTTAATTGGATTTTACTTTATGCACCTGTTTACTTATTTAGTATGTGGGACAGTCGAAGAGTTGCGATTGACTTAAACAAGTATGCCATTCTAGCTGATATGTCTAACTCTGCTCAGAGATTGACCCTATTACTATTTCTTCGGTCGAGAACAATTATTTAGATAGAAGAAAACCTTGGCTCAGTATTTTTTGGTCGTTAATTACACCAGGATTGGGACATTTATATGTTAATCGCTTACCATCAGGATTTTTTATTTTTATTTGGTTTTTAATCGTTACCTATTTTTCTCGTATATTACCAGCGATGCACTATACATTTACTGGAGATGTCGCAGCAGCCATTGATGTCATTGATCCACAATGGATTATTTTTCTACCATCTATGTATTGTTTTGCACCTTATGCGGCATTTGTCGAATGCAATAGCTACAATAAACTTATGAATAAGCAGCAAAGTAGTTATTTAATGGCTTTTTATCAAGATTCGACATTTAAAACGAAATGCAATTTATTTTCGAAAAGAGATGACTTGATGAACATTGTAGCTTCATTTAAACATACAGTTTATTTAGAACTAGCAATAAAAGAACTTGAAAGAAACGGAATTACAAGGCAAAACATATTTGCTATCCCCCTAACAGAAAAGAAGAAGATTAAGAAAAAGGTCGATTTGGTGCGGGGTGGCGGTTTCTCTTTATTAGACGGGTCTTTTGCTTTTGGAACCGTTTGCTCATTATTTGGGGTGATTTATGGATTTGTATTACCCGGTGGCCCCGTTACGTGGGGGTTAATTGGGTTAGCGTTAGGGTTCAGTGTTGGCTTTCTTTTTGATTTTCTTTTGAGAAAAAAAAAGTTTGTAAAAAGAAGACACCGAGTTGGGGCTGGAGAAGTAATGCTTATTATTCATTGTACGAAAGAAAAGTTGAATAAGGTGAAAGAGATCTTGTTTGATCACTATACGGTTGGTTTGCAAGTGTTAGAAGATCCATATAAAAATAGTATTTATTAACGTCTATTCGTTAACGGTAATGATATTATGTAACCTTGTTAAAACTAGTTTGCTTTACGAACGTACTTTCGCTATAATGAAAGTATCGTTGAGGTGATCATAAATGTTAAAAAAACAATCAGTTACTACCTTTATAGACCAATTGAAAAAGGATCAAAACGTTGTATATTGGAAAGAAATTGAGGCGAAAGAAGCAAATTATTCCTCTTTCCCGAAACAATTAGATGCCCGTATACAACAAGCGCTTCAAAATAGAGGGATTTATTCACTGTATACACATCAGGCACGTGCATTTGAATTGGCCTTAGAGAAGAAGAGTTTTACAGCGATTACACCAACAGCATCTGGCAAAACGCTATGTTATAACTTACCTGTTCTTCAGCAAATAACCGAAGATCCATCAAGTCGTGCGCTTTATATTTTTCCTACAAAAGCATTGGCACAAGACCAAAAAAGTGAACTAAATGAGTTTATTGAGGAAATTGGGGTAAATATTAAAGGCTACACGTATGACGGAGACACAGCGCCGACGATCCGCCAAACGGTTCGCAAGGCAGGTCAAGTTGTCATCACTAACCCAGACATGCTTCATTCTGCTATCTTGCCCCATCATACGAAGTGGATTTCACTATTTGAAAACCTGACTCATATTGTCATGGATGAATTACATACGTACCGAGGTGTCTTCGGTAGCCACGTTGCCAATGTTATTCGTCGCTTAAAAAGAATTTGTCACTATTACGGTAGTGACCCCATCTTTATTTGTACATCTGCAACGATTGCCAATCCAATCGAGTTGAGCACTAGATTAACAGGAACCGAGATGGTTTTAATTGATGAAAATGGTGCACCAAGTGGTAAAAAACACTTTGTCTTTTACAACCCGCCACTTATCAATGAACCGCTACAGATTCGGGGAAGTGCGAATGTTGAAGCCAAAAAATTAGCATCAACGCTTCTCTTAAATGACATAAAAACGATTGTTTTTGCTAGGAGTAGAGTCCGAGTTGAAATTATACTAAGTCACTTACAAGAACTTGTAAAAAAGAAATTTGGTGCAAAAACAATTCGCGGGTATCGGGGAGGTTATTTACCTAAGCAGAGACGTGAAATTGAACAAGGTTTACGTAGTGGGGAAGTAAAGGGAGTCGTAAGTACGAATGCACTGGAATTAGGTGTTGATATTGGGCAGTTACAAGCCTGTATTATTACAGGATACCCCGGTTCTATCGCCAGTGTTTGGCAACAAGCAGGGAGAGCTGGAAGGCGGCATGACGAAGCATTGATTATCATGGTTGCAAGCTCGACATTAATTGATCAATATTTAATTCAAAAACCAGATCATTTCTTTAAACGTAGTCCTGAACATGCGCGAATTAATCCAGATAACCTTATTATTTTAGTTGACCATCTAAAGTGTGCTGCATACGAATTACCGTTTAGCAAAGGTGAGACCTTTGGTGGGAATGACGTAGAAGAAATACTTGATTATTTAGTAGAGGAACAAGTCTTGCATCCTCAACAAAACAAATGGTACTGGATGAACGCATCCTTTCCAGCTCATGCTATTAGCCTACGCTCCGCTTCCCAAGAAAATGTAGTGATTATTGATCAATCAACCATATCAGATGTAAGAGTCATCGGTGAAATGGATACATTTAGTGCGATGACGCTCTTGCATGATGAAGCAATTTACCTCCACGAAGGAACACAATATCAAGTGGAAAAATTGGATTGGGAAGAAAAAAAAGCGTTTGTGCGTGAAGTCGATGTTGAATACTTTACTGATGCAAATCTAGCAGTCTCTTTAAAAGTATTAGAGGTTGATCAAGTACAACAAAAACCCAGCTATCGAATCGAGTATGGTGATGTTACTGTTAACGCGATGGCTACGATTTTTAAAAAAATTCGATTATCAACGTTTGAAACGATTGGCTCGGGTCCTATCCACCTTCCAGAACAAGAATTACACACAAGTGCTGTCTGGGTAAATATTAGTGAACAGATACAGGAGTCATTTGAGAAAGACGAGTTAGAAACAGCACTCTGTGGCGTGTCCCATACGTTACAAGCAATTGCCTGTCTGTATGTCATGTGTGATGCAAATGATCTTCGTGCTGTTGCACAGATCAAAGCGATTCACTCTGGGGAACCGACGATCTTCCTTTATGATCGATATCCTGGTGGTGTAGGTTTAAGTGAGGAAGTTTTCAAAGGAATGGATCAAATATTCGAAAAGTCATATTCCTTAATTAAAAACTGTCTTTGTACAGAGGGTTGCCCATCTTGTGTTGGCGTCAATGGGACAGGGAACATCAAAGAATTAGCTATGAAATTACTGAATCAACTAAAGGATGAACCGCTATCTCACTAAAAAATAAACTTACTAGATTCAAGAGCCACTTATCCTCAAACGAAGAGTTTCAACACACGAAAAAAAAAGATGCGACATATACACTCGACCAACCAATTCCCTATATGGAAAAATGGGCACAACTAGGTGTTACACCGTTTTATTTTGACGGTCAGTACTCGCTCATTCGCGAGGTTGTTTATCCTCTTGATGTTAGCATTGGCAACCACAAGGGATCTGCTCTGATTGATGTTGCTAAACGTTGGAACACGACGGAGATCAATCATCCATTATCTTGTAAGAATAATCATGTGTCAGAGATGATTTTTTTCGATACTGAAACAACCGGATTAAACGGTGGGACTGGTACCTACATTTTTTTACTGGGTTATGCAAGAGTGCTAGAGGACCGAGTCATTGTTCGTCAACACCTCTTGCCGGATCCTAGTTGTGAAGTAGCCTTTTATCAGGGGTTCTTAAGAGAAGTAGGAGAGTCTATTCATTTGGCCACTTCCTATAATGGAAAAGCATTTGACTGGCCCCATGTCAAAACGAGACATACGTTTGTCCGAGACCAAGTCCCGAAACTACCTCAGTTTGGTCATTTTGATTTACTTCATGCTGCGAGACGTCTTTGGAAGGAACAATTACCTTCGTGCCGGTTATCAATTGTAGAGGAACAGATCCTAGGGTTAAAAAGGCACGGTGATACCCCAGGAAGTCTTGCGCCTTTTCTTTATTTTGATTTTTTAAAAGAAAGAGACCCTGATATTTTAGAAGGAATATTAAGACATCATGAACAAGATGTTCTCTCGCTAATAAGTTTATATGTCACGCTATCATTAAAAATTCTGGGATTCGATACCGAGGGCACATTTGAGGAAAAGTACGGAATTGCGAAATGGTTTCAATCGCTTAAAGAGAATGATCAGGCGGTAAAACACTATAAACAATCCATTATGATTGGTAAACAAACGGGTCGTCACCTTCAGGCCATGTACGCTTTAGCCAGGGTACTAAAAAAGCAAAAGAAATATGAGGAAGCAAAGGATTTTTTCATCGAGGTTACGAATGTTTCAAACATAAATAGAGGAGCAGCATACATCGAACTAGCAAAACTTTATGAACATCACGATAAGAATCTTGCATTGGCTCTTCGCTGTTCAGAAAAAGCTTATGAATACGAACACAATAAGTTGACAATTCTGCGTAGAAAGGATCAAAAGACACTTGAAGGAATACAGAGCCGTATTGATCGTTTAAAGAAAAGACTGTAAGCAGTTCTATCACTTTAGCCAAGAGTACTCCTTCCTCAAAAATTCATTAGAATTTTAGGTAGGAGTATTCATTTCCTGGGTAAGCGCAAAAAAACTCCAAAACCCTTATGAATCAACAACTCGAAGGTAAAAACATTAACAAAATTGTAGAATCATGCATCTATTTTTTCCAATAATTCCAGCATTGTCGAAACAGGGGTATCTGAATACAATTAGGTGGTAGGTTAATCTAGGAGGAATAAGGATGCCCAAGTTCATTTTAACAATGTTCTTTTGTTTTATTTTGCTCACATTTGTAGTCTTAACTGCTATGTAGTCATACCCTATATAATCTTCACAAAGGAAGTCGATCGTTGCGCTAGACCATTCGCAAACGATCGATTGTTTGATGTGACTCAGCTTTTGTAATGATGAAATTCCTACCACTGAATTTCATCATCGTTATATTCGTCACAAAAGGGTCAATCGATCGTTGCGCTAGACCATTCGCAAACGATCGATTGTTTGATGTGACTCAGCT
>CAZIRM010000019.1:10328-18006 GCA_964541705.1 uncultured Bacillaceae bacterium
TTTGTAATGATGAAATTCAGATTTATAAAGGTCTTTTTTCTTTTTTGACTCATTTAACCATGAAAAATAGGTGAATACACTAGTACATGTACGTACTTTTTATCATAGGTTGTTATTGAATCAATAAAAAAAGGAGGAAGTTAAAAATGTATCAACCAAGACCTGTTATCCAAAGACAAGTTTTACCACCACGCATTCATCCAACTTGCCAAAATGTACAATATAATTGTTGTGAATATATTGTACCTGAAGTTCATCCAAGTCATACAACAATTGTAAACAAACACTTATACAAACACTGTCACCAGTTCCCACACACTACTTCTGTAGTAAACCAAGTGGGTAGCCAACATTTCGTTGCACCACCAACTTTCGCACCGCCTGTGGTAGTAGCTCCATTTGCGGGGCAAGGTGTAGCACCATTTGCAGGGCAAGGCGTGGCACCTGCAGCAGCTCCAAGACGTTTCTTCTAATTTAAGCTATAAATCGATGGCTACCCAATTCATGTGGTAGCCATTGCCTATTCATGATAGGATTAAATAAACGAGATTCCATTAAAGGATGAATGAATCATGATAAAGGTATATTAGTAACTGGGTATAAGGCGCATGAGTTAGGTATATTTGATTCCAAGCATATAGGGATTAAATACATAAAGAAGGTCATAGAAAAGAAATTAGTGAATTTGATAGAAGAAGGATTAGAATGGGTTTTAATCAGTGGGCAATTAGGGGTAGAACTATGGGCAGCTGAAGTTGTATTGGCTTTAAAAAAACAGTACCCAGACCTTAAACTAGCGGTGATCACTCCTTACTTGAACCAACAGAGCAACTGGAACGAGGCAAATAAAATGCTCTATGATGAGATCACACAGAGCGCAAATTACGTAGATAGTATTTCGAAACGAGATTATGAAAGTCCGAGTCAATTAAAGCAGAAGAATGAATTTCTGGTGAATAAAAGTGATGGATTACTACTTATATATGATGAAGAAAAACCAGGGTCTCCTACTTATTACTTAGCAAATGCAAAGAAAAAACAAGAAAGTTCAAGTTATGAGATTGTGTATATTTACCCTGATGAAATTGAAATGGCTTATCAAGATGATCAGCAATTCTGGTAAGATACAAAAGTTCATTGACAAGTTGCCAAAGTTTTGAAAAAATAAAGAAGGAGTAATCGGTTTATTTAATATGTTATATAGAGGTGGATCAGATGGTTGGGAGAAAAATTTCACAACTGAGTTCAAAACAGATATTAGAAAAAGAATTCAAATCAAGTTTTAAAGGGTACAATCCCGATGAGGTCGATAAATTTTTAGATGTTATTATTAAAGACTATGATCAATTTCAACAGCGCATTCAAGAACTAGAGCAGGAGAATGAACGCTTAAAGAAAGACGTTGAAAAAAATTCTGAAAAACATACTCGACAAGTCCAAAATCCAGGAAATACAAATTATGATATCTTAAAACGCTTATCTAATTTAGAGAAACATGTGTTTGGGAACAAGTTATTTGACTAGAGGCTACGATTTTGATTGAAGTTTATATTGACGGTGCTAGTACTGGAAATCCTGGGAATGCCGGGATCGGCATTTTTATAAAAAATCAAGGTCAAGTTGAGCGTTTCTCATTTCCTGTAGGAATTGTATCAAGTCATGAAGCGGAGTTTTTAGCCTTAATTAAAGCACTAAAAATTTGTTTAGAAAAACGCTATCTTGTAGTATCTTTCCGAACTGATTCTAAAGTAGTAGATGATAGTATTGAAAAAAGATCTGCGAAAAGAGAGCCGTTCAAAACACTGGTAAACGAAGCTCTTTCATATATTGATCAGTTTGACCTTTTTTTCTTAAAATGGATTCCGAGTAAGAATAATACCGTCGCTGACCAATTGGCTAGAGAAGCGATTCTATTAAATGGAAAATAAGGTAAACAGTTAATATTTGTTTTGGTTTAGATTTGTGCTATAATAAATTTTGTCGTTATCGACAACCATTATGCGCTCAGGTAATCGCTGCATCTTTGGATGTAGAGGAAAGTCCATGCTCGCACGGTCTGAGATGACCGTAGTGTTCGTGCCTAGCGAAACAATAAGCTAGGGTAGTCTGGTTTTTACTGGGCTAACGGCAGGGAACGCACCTAAGTCTTTTGATATGGTGTTAATACCTTGAAAGTGCCACAGTGACGTAGTCTCCGAGGAAACGAGGAGAGTGGAACGGGTAAACCCCTCGAGCGAGAAACCCAAATTAGGTAGGGGAACCTTCTCAAAGGAATCAAACGGAGAGAGGGACAGAATTTCGGTTCTGTAGATAGATGATTACCACCGGAGTACGAGGCTTATAACCGTTTGCAGTACAAAGGGACAAAACATGGCTTATCGAGCGCTGATGGATAATAATTATTAAGAGTCAAACTCTGCTATCAAAGTGGAGTTTTTTTCTGTTTATCTATCAATGAAGTCCATAATAGCTTATTTGCGCACTGAATCAATGTATAGTTGCGTCAAAACCGTTCGCAAACTATATATTGACTTATGTGACTAATTTTTAGTAATTATGAAATTCACTCATGTATTGTTGGTTCATTGTAATTCTAGATAACAATGGCTATAATGAGAAGAGTAAATTTTGTCGACGAAAGGAAACGATTATGGGAAAAGTAACACTAATTGCAACAGCTTCGATGGGATTAGAAGCACTTGTTGCTAGAGAAGTAAAAGATTTAGGCTATGAAAATGTAACCGTTGATAACGGAAAAGTAACCTTTGAAGCTGATGAAAAAGCGATTTGTCGTGCAAACCTTTGGTTAAGAACGGCAGACCGCGTTAAGCTGAAAATTGGGGAATTTAAAGCATTAACCTTTGATGAATTGTTTGAAAAAACGAAAGCATTGCCATGGGGAAATTTCATTCCCGAAAACGGTGAATTCCCTGTTATTGGTCGCTCAGTGAAATCGAAATTATTTAGCGTTTCTGACTGCCAGGCGATCGTAAAAAAAGCCGTTGTTGAAAGCTTAAAGAAAACGTACAAAAGACAATGGTTTGATGAAGATGGACCGCTTTATCGAATTGAGATAGCGATTCATAAAGATATTGCCACACTTACAATTGATACAAGTGGTATTGGGTTACATAAACGCGGTTACCGTTACTTACATAGTGAAGCACCGTTAAAAGAAACGATGGCTGCAGCAATGATTATGCTAACCAATTGGCGCCCTGATCGACCATTTGCGGATCCATTTTGTGGCTCTGGGACACTGGCAATCGAAGCAGCGATGATCGGACAAAAAATTGCGCCAGGTTTTAACCGCGACTTTGCGTCACAACAATGGGATTGGATTGGTTCGAAAAATTGGGATTTAGCGATGGAAGAAGCAGAAGACATCGCAAATTATGATCAACCGCTACAAATTTTCGGAACAGATATTGACCATAAAATGGTTGCATTAGCTGAAAACAATGCACAAGAAGCTGGTTTTAGTGGTTTACTAACATTTAAGCAAATGCAAGTAAAGGACTTCTCAACAAAGTTAGAGTACGGATGCATCGTAGGTAACCCACCATATGGGGAACGGTTAGGGGAAAAGGAAGAGGTTGAACAGATGTACCGTGATATGGGGAAAGCATTTGAAAAGCACCCTACATGGAGCGTCTATATGCTCACATCAAACGAAAACTTTGAAGAGCTTTACGGAAAGAAAGCATCAAAAAACCGCAAACTTTACAATGGTAACATTAAAACACATTATTATCAATATTTTGGACCACGGCCACCTAAGAGTGAATAAATCGTTCTCGATTTGTCAAACCTAACACCGAATATACTAAAGGTGGGTTGTACATGTCGGAACCATTTGACGATTTAAGACAAGTTGAGATGGCCATTAAAGCTGCTCAGCGCATGGTTGGTCAAGCAACGATGAGCATGGATGAAGATCAATTAAAAGCAGCTAGAGATGCTCTAAATCAAGCAGAAAAGCAGTATCACTATGCCATTTCACACGCAACTGGTATTGACGATCAGTTTTTTGAGTTCTCATCAGAACTTCTTGATAAACTCGATCATCAATTAACAGAAGCAAATATTCCTGATGAAGAATAAAAGTAGAAGTATACCTTGTTATAGGTATACTTTTTTCGTTGAAAGATAAGAAGTATAAAATTTTGAAGTTAGACTGATATCTAGCTTCAGCGCCTACTCGCTCGAGGTCACTTCGGTCCGTCAATTGAAGCCAAATGCGTGCTTCTGCTTGCCGGCCCTCCAGTGCTTGTCGCTCGTGACCAAGGCGCTTGCGCTTTTCTTATGCCAACGTGAAAGTGTGAAACAGCCCAAAGTTTCGCCCGTAAAAGAATAGAATTGGCTCGTATGATGATGATTATGGACCACAAATAGTTTGAAATCGCCCATAAATACTTTTTAAATCCAAAAATATATTCCTTTACAAACTTTTTTATGGTATTGTTTACTTTTGTAGATTCGTGTATGAACTAATGCTTACAACACTATTCAGTGTTAAATAAATCGCTAAGTGGTAATAATGAGATGTGTTCTGATCATTTAGAAATTGATGTTTATTTTAGGGGGAAGTTATGCGTTCTTTTCAAGAATTACCTTTTACATATGATCGTTCTAGACCTTTTATGGAACAACTATCCGATTGGGTTGGTGATGTTTTTTACGAAAAGCTACCTGAAGCAGGTTTTGAAGAAAGAGATGAACAAATTTTTATGGCGTTTCAGCTTGAACGTGCATTTGCTGAAAAGAAAGTCATTTTCTCAGAGGCTGGGGTAGGTACCGGGAAAACCATCGCTTATTTGTTATATGCGTTTTGTTACGCAAGATATATGGGGAAACCTGCAATCATTGCTTGCGCTGACGAAGCGTTAATTGAACAATTAGTGAAACCTGAGTGGGATATTGCAAAATTATGTGACGTTTTGGGGATTAATATTGATGTTCGCTTAGCAAAAGCGCAAGATCAGTATTTATGTGTTGAAAAGTTACAAAAAGCAAAAACAAAAGAAGGACTATCTGATGCGTATGAGCAAATAAATGAAACGATTCCTGCATTTGTCTATAGCAACAAACCGATGCAATCATTTCACCACTATGGCGATCGAAAAACATATCCTGAACTAAACAATGAAACATGGAAACACGTGAATTGGGATGCTTTTCAAGATTGTTCTGTTTGTGACATGCGTCATCGTTGTGGAATGACGTTAACAAGAGAATATTATAAGAAATCCGAGGATCTGATTGTTTGTTCACAAGACTTTTACATGGAGCATATTTGGACAGTAGAGTCACGAAAGCGTAAAGGTCAGTTGCCACTGTTACCAGAAGCGAGCAGTGTTATTTTTGATGAAGGCCACCTTTTAGAGTTCGCTGCCCAAAAAGCTTTATCGTACCAAGTAAGGCATGACGTGCTTGAAGAAGTATTAACAAGGTTATTACAAAATGACGTGAGAGAGCAAGTAGCAGTTCTGATCGATGATATTATCTCGCAGAGCTTGTACTTGTTTGAAATGATCAAAACGAAAAGTGTAGCAGTTGATGGTTCAGAGCGAAAACAATTGGATTTAACGAACGAGTTAAAATCAGAAGTCAGTCGACTAAAGAAACTCTTATCAAACCTAGAAGAAGAGCTAGTGTTTGAAGGCGAGCTGTATACAATTGACGAATATCAGCTGAGAATCGTTGAAGAGCACATTGAGATGATACAGTATGCGTTAAGTCTGTTAGAGGAGCAGTCAAACGTAATTACATGGGTGACAGAAGCAGCCGAAGGAACGACATTATCGATCATGCCTCATCTAATCGAAGATGTATTAAGTAAGGAAGTGTTTTCAAAACAGATTCCATTTGTATTTTCATCGGCTACCTTATCCGTTGATGGTGACTTTGGCTATTTAGCAAAAAGTTTAGGGATTGAAAATTATTTATCTTTTTCAGTACCATCACCGTTTGATTATGAAGAAAATATGGCAGTTCATATTCCGCAATTAAACAAAGGTAATCAGTTTAATCAAAAAGTTGATGTAGCTTTAAAAAGTATTCATGCATTCAATGGGCGATCGTTACTTCTTTTTAACACTGAAGAAGAATTAGCTCAGTTTAAACGAACGATAGCAACTCGACCTGAGTTTCATGATTATACGTTTTTGTTTGAAGGGGATCAAGAGTTAAGTAGTATTGTTGGGCAATTTCAAAACGAAGAAACAACCAACCTTTGCGCGATTCATTTATGGGAAGGGTTAGATATTCCTGGACCTTCCTTATCAAATGTCATTATATGGTCGCTACCTTTCCCGCCAAACGATCCAGTCTATTATGCAAAACGTAGTCGTTCTTCAAATCCTTACGATGAAGTTGACATGCCGTATATGCTGTTAAGACTTCAAC
Organism: uncultured Bacillaceae bacterium; assembly: GCA_964541705.1. Lineage (GTDB taxonomy): Bacteria > Bacillota > Bacilli > Bacillales > Anaerobacillaceae > Anaerobacillus. Next base: position 16,737 of record CAZIRM010000019.1, read on the forward strand.
AAGGGATTGGGCGATTAATCCGCACAAGTAAAGACAAAGGATCGATTTATTTGTTGGACCAGAGACTAGCGGACGATTCAGCACTATTGAACCGGATAAAAGAAGTGCTTCCAAAGGGCGTCGTTCCTACAATAGAAAAGTATTAGATAGTATAACTTGTTTTCGTTATCTTTGTTTGTATAATTGTACAACTAAATGTTTATGGCTAAATGACCCTTCATTTAGCCTATTTTTATTTAATTTGGAAAAATAATCAATTATCACTTGTGGTATACAGTTACACTGTATATAATAAGACTATACAGTGTAACTATATAAAGTGAAACTGAGTAAGAAGGAGGCTAATGATGAAAAGGCATAAAAGTTTACCTTTAACAGAGACGGTCTATTATATTTTATTATCTTTACTAGAGCCAGCACACGGCTATTTGATTTTACAAAAGGTTGAAGAGCTTAGCGATGGAGATGTGAGGATGGCTGCTGGAACGCTTTACGGGGCAATCGAAAATCTACTCAAATTAAACTACATTCATCAAGTTGATCGTTCTGATAAGCGAAGAAAAGTGTATGAAATCACTGATTTGGGGAGAGATATCTTGAATCTCGACTTAAAACGAATGCGGCATATGGTAAGCATTACAGAAAAACAATTAAACGATAAGGAGTGAGAGAAATGTATTCATTTAGATTTTTTGTGGATTTTGAAAAAGAGGAAAGATGGTTAAACAAAATGGGCAAACGAGGATATCTTCTCGTTGATAAAAAATTTGGTTTTTACTGCTTTCGTCAATCGGAAAACATCATGAATATCAAGATGGACTTTCGTCACTTTAATAATAAATCAGACTATGAAGACTATCTTACTTTATTTGAGGATAGTGGCTGGAACCGTATTGTTGGGAGTATGAAATCCGGGGTACAGTATTTTCATAGAGTAAATCATGAAGCAACGGATGACATTTTTTCAGATGAGATTTCCAAAGCGAGCCGCTATCAAAGGCTCTATCGAAAGCATCTTACTCTTTTGTCTTCTTTCGTACCTATTCTTGTCGTGCTATTTATATCAGGGGCAATAAACATTGAAAGTATGTTAAATCCGAAAGCATTATATTATACACCGGGACTGTGGGAAGCAACGGGTTTTTCTTTTTGGCGTGCGTTTTTATTTGAGACGCCATTTGCTTTTGCAAGGGGGTATTTAGCTCCATTTTTGGCATTTCTTGCATTTGTGTATATCTTCTTGTCAATCAAATGGTTAATAAAATACAAT
>CAZIRM010000020.1:0-17813 GCA_964541705.1 uncultured Bacillaceae bacterium
AGGGCTTACATCCCCTAGCCTAAAGGCATAGGGGTTTTACGCCCATCCTATAAAACACAAAAACAAATATACTACTTATCAGAACATTTAATTGAGATAAATAAGGGACTTCTTTCCAAAAAATTTGCAGTTTTTGTTTATGATAAGAAAGAAAGTTAAGAGATACGTTATACATCATTAGTACAAAGTAAAACCAAAATGCAGGTAAAGAAAAATTCATGACGACATACGAGACGAACGAAAGTAACATCACGAATGATAACCAAACAAAAAGACGATTTTTATACCTATAGCCAATCACACTATAGATTGATAGACAAAACAGCGTAGCAATCATACCAAACACATACTTGCCTGATCCGGCAAACGATAACCATTCCCCAAACAATTGAAAATAGCCTATGCCAATAAATGAAATCGGGATAAACAAACTTCCCAATACTAAAAAGGCAAATGATGTTTTCGATAGTTTAAACATCCTCTGTCCTACAAAACTTATAAAATAAGAAAACAAAGAAACGAAGATTAACGAAAAGACTCGCATCAAGTCATTCATTGTATTCCAGGAGCTTGTTGCATAAATGATTCCCGCTAACAACAGTAATATTACGGCTGCAATTAAAATAAACGACAGGTTCCTCTCACGAATCCTTTCCTCCGATTGCTCTTTTAACTTCTCAAAATCAGTTTGCGCTTGTTCAAAGATTGAATCAAGACCCTTTCTTCGTTCTCCATCAGCCATATCAATCAACTCCAATCTTCATGTTTCATATATACTAATATTCTTTGTGCACAGACTTATTCCTTTTAATCTGTTCTCAATGAAACCTGGTGAAATTAAATTAAGCCATACCGAAACAGTATGGCTTTAGCATTATTATAATTTTTTGTCTAATATGGTTTATTCCAATACCCTAGATGTTATCTGTAGTGGCCCATTGAGGAACCGCTATCAGATTTGCTTTTCTTTAAATAGCTTTCGGTACTCTTCAAAATGTGACCCACCCATAAATTCTGGTGTAATTGGCGTAAACATTTTTGGACCACCATCTTCTTCAGCGACAATGTGCATCACTTCTCTTTTTTCTCCTGTAATGTTTGTCACATGAACTAAAAAGACGCTTACTTTCCTACCATCGGAAACGGTTTGTACTCCTTCCACGATCTCAAATTGATGATATTCATTGTAGACTGCTTCATCAAAACTTTTTATTCTCGCTTCTAATCCGTTTTTTGTCCTTGCTGCTATGTACTGGTCGATAAAATCTTGTTTTACTTCTATGTCGCGTTGCCCATAAAGGGTGTCGTAATATGCTTCTACGATTTTTTGATCTTCGCTTATCGACTTTGTATCCGCTGGTTTATTACTTGTGCAGGCACTAAGTGTCGCTAGTATGATCAATGCGATAAATAATACACGTAATTTTTTCATTTTTTCCCCCTGAGTAATTAAAGATGTGACTGAATATTGTGTTGTCATCAATAAATTATAGCAAATAAAAAGAAAACTTTCTATTAAACTAAAAGTTTTGACATTCAAACTTTCACTTAGTATGGGTATCTTGTTTCCACGATCATCTTCGTTCAATTTTTGTTTTCAATTTAAATTGAACGAAGCTCTCTTGAGAATATTTTTGCCTCTTTTCTTGCACAGGACTTCGACGTCTCGAATTAGTTTAAATCCAGCCATTGAATCAGTTAGGTTTATAACAGTACGAAGTTCTTCGTTCCCTCTTAGAATAGACTGATTAAATTGATCTTGTTCATACTCATCTACCGCTAACATAAAGTAAGCGTCTTTTTCTTCTGCCAGCAGCTCAGGGTATACGTAGTCGACCCTTTCTATGTTAGAAAGACTCTCATCAGCTAACAAGGTGTTCAATTTATCACACACCTTGCTTCTTAGACACTTGGTTCGTTCATCTCATAAACGTTTTTATTTTCAGTTAATGCTTCTTGTATTTTTGTTAGTTCATTTAATGCTGCATCATTTGTATCATATAACCCTAATAGAACATCTGTTTTTCCATAACCACCACAAGTGCCGGTTATAGCGAATCTTTTCTTTCCTCCAAAATTTTTCGTGATTGAAAATGAAAAGCACTTAACTAATTCCTTCTTGTCTTGACTTCTTACCCACATGTAAACTTCTCTCCTTTTTTAGACATAACAAATTCTCCTTACTTTGCTATAGGTAAAGCGATAACCAACCTTCATTCGGCTATCGCTCTTTGTTCCTACAATAACTCTATTCTTGAAGAAAATGTTGATCGATTACATCCCCGTTTTCGTTACGAATTAACCAACTGCTCAAAACTTCCCCACTAAAGGCATCAATATAAATAGATGATATTTCTTTACCTTCATTCATTTCATATGAAACAAACCAGATCGTCTTATATTGTGAAGGATTCTCTATATCATAATACTTTTTTATGGAGCGCGTTAAATTCTCCGTTTCTTCAATTAAACTTGTGTTAACTATGACAAAATCTTGATTTAGTCCTTCCGTTGCAATTTTTATTGCTTCGTTTTCATCAATCATACGAGTGTTAATGAATACTATTATACCGATAAGCAAGATTGTCATCACAAGTACTTTTTTCATAGGGCCCCCTCACAACGATTTACTTTTTATAGATTGTATTTTAGGGTTATTTCTTCTTAGTCAGTGAAAAATCTGTTCTTAATTCAAGAGACACCCTATTTTGAAAACTCTTTAAACCAAGGATGTCGAATAAATTGCGGATGAAATCCTAGTGATAAATAGAAGGGGATCGCTGACTCAACAATGACTGTTTTCGCTCCTCGATCTATACAACGTCTAATTCCTTCTAACATCGCTGCTGACCCTATCCCTAACCTTCGATAGTCAGGGTCCGTTGCTACCGGTTCAACGTATGCTACTTTTATGTCCTCCTGCAAAAAGAAACCAGCGTAGGAAAAGTAATCCCCATTTGGAGCAACAACCACAATATTTAAGTCTTTACGAAAATTCGGTGCAGACTGCATTAGCTTACGATCCTCAATCCCATCTTCATCTGGCTCTCCCTCGTGTCCAAACCCTCTATATAATACACGATCCACTTTTTTTAGGTTATTCTCCTCAGCTAGGCTCATTACAGTGTATCCTGCTGGAAGATCAACCTTTGGAAACGGTTGGTCCATATCAAACGTGCAAATCGTATGATATTGTAGATCTTTATCGGCTTTAGAGTAGTCTTTTTCACTCAACACTTGCGTCAGCTTTTCATTGAATTCATTCGCGAAAACAGTAAGTTTACATTTTCTATTCTCTTCTTTTGCTAAATGCTGTTCTGCGTGGTCAATCATTTCTGCAAATAAATATTCGTAACCAGTGCGAAACGATAGATACGCTACTCCATCCCCTAATTCATTATGAATGGCAGCTACTACTTCCCCATTTTCCTCCCAAATTCCACTTTTGGATGTCCATTTATCTTTGTAGTATGGGTGATAGTGCATATATTCCCACCTTGCGGCAACCAGTTGATGAACTTCCCACCTTGATACGTATCTACTAATAATTGGTACATTTTCTCGTAATCTTTTTCTCTTTCATAAAACCGTTTCATAACCGTCATTTTCATTCCTCCATTTTTAGATGCAGGCTTCTTTAGAGCAAGAGAAAAACAAAAAAGCTATAGAAGAAAGAGTCTTCTTATAGCTTACAGCCACATTTTAATAAAGGTTTTCCCTAGAAGATTTCGGAAAACACCTTAAAACAACAAATACACACCTGTTGTTTTTAAAAATGGATTGTTCTATAAACGACTTTTTCTACTTGCGTTTAAAGGCAACTCAAATAACCCTGATGTATAGGTATTTTTTGCATCCTTTTCATTCATTTCATTTTTTCATGAAATTGATTAGCAAGTAGTAAGTATCATGTTTATAGAACCCTCCTCCATAATGATCTACCTAAATTTTACTTTAACTGGAGAAAAATTTCAATACTGTATAAATTGATTCCTCTGCTCGTGAAAACGGTATTTATCCATTGACAACTGGCAAGCGAATCTCAACCGTCGTTCCACTATTAGGTTCGCTGACAAATTCAATCGTTCCATTATGTTCTTGAATGATCTTTATTGTTGTCATCAACCCCAAACCCGTTCCTTTTTCTTTCGTTGTATAAAAAGGGGTTCCTAGCTTGTCTAGAAATTCTTTAGGAATCCCATGACCTTGGTCAATGATTTTTATGTTTATCGATGTTTCATCGATCAGTGCTGCCTTTATCATGACTTCTCCACCGCTTGGGCTCGCTTCAATTGCATTTTTTATTAAATTAATTAACACTTGTTTTAATTGATTTTCCACGCCTTTAATTTTTGGTAATGGTTGTACGTCTTTTTTTACTTCAACATTATAAATGAGTGCTTGTGAGCTTATTAGCATACTCACATCGTGAATGATGTTTTCAACCTGGGTTATTTTAAAATCCTTCGCTTGTGGTTTCGCTAACACTAGTAGTTCTCCTGTTATCATTTCAATTCTAGACAGTTCATCTGCCATGATTTCAAAATAGGAGCTATCTAGATTGTTGTTGTTCTGTTTCATTAGCTGTAAAAATCCTTTGATGGATGTCAGTGGATTTCTAATTTCATGCGCGATTGACGCGGCTAGTTCTCCTACCGCCATTAATTTTTTCGTTTGAATTAAAACTTCTTCTGCTTGCTTAACGGTTGTAATATCCCTAGCAATACCATAAATCCCGACAATTGTATCTTCTATCGTTATCGGTATATTGGTCACCTTTACATCAATTATTCTTCCGTTTTTATCGATGGTCTTTGTTTCATAATTTTGAATCTCGCCTTGGGCCGCTTTAGAGAAAATAGTCTTAACCCTCTCGACTTCTTCCTCTACTATAAGTGGAACAAAACACATTCGAAGAAACTCAGCTTCACTATAGCCAAACATTCTTTCCATTGCAGGATTCACACTTAGGTAATTCCCATTTAAATCAAATGAAAAGACTGCATCTGCATTATTAATAAACAGCGATTTGTAATGTTCGTCAAGCTCTTTCTTTTGAAGCCTTTGTTTTGTTACGTCTTGAAAATAGACGGTTAACCCTGTCATCGACGGATAGGCTCTGACATTGAACCACGTATGTAATGGCGGGTAGAATAATTCAAAAAAGACTGGCTGCTGTTCCCTCATCGCTTTATGGTATTGGTCATATAATGTAAGGTCAACGGCTTCCGGAAACTGCATCCAGACATTTCTTCCTATTAACTCTTCTCTTGTCGTTTTTAATATACGAGTCGCAGCTTCGTTGCAATATGTAAAGGTCCAATCAATGTCCAAGCAATAAATCCCATCTGTAAATCTTTCCAAAAATTCAAATTGTTGCGTTTCGTTCATATTTATGCCTCCCAACCTTTACTATAGTGAATGCTTCCTCATATATCAAACATTTAGTCTTTTGATCTACTAAGAAAAGGAATTCGTAGAGGTACAAAAAGTAGATTGACGATGAAAAATGCTCCTTTCTTATAGTAACATAGTATCTTACTAAAACTTTTCATTGTTGTTAAAAAAAGCGCAATGCACCTTGATCACGAGCGACTCGCTCCTGCGATTACTCGTCGCAAAACTCAACTTTAATCATTACATAGAAGCAACTTGCAGCTAGACTCAGTCTAACTTCAAACCAAAAGCGGGAACATAAGTGTCCCCGCATCGTTTCTTCATCTTTATTTCACTTCAACCGTCCAGTTGTACTGATCAAACGTGACACCTGTTTGGATGCCTGTTAGATGATCATATACTTTTTGAGCGAGTTCTCCAATTTTTCGCTCATTAATGACCATTGGAAGTTCGTCACTCACTAACTCTCCAATTGGCGAGACAACAGCAGCAGTGCCTGTACCAAATGCTTCTTCTAGCTCACCCGACAAGTAGTATGCTTTAATTTCTTCAAGTGCAATCTTCCTTTCGACAACCGGCACTCCCCAATCTTTTAAAAGTTCAATCACTGATTTTCTTGTTACCCCCTCTAAGATTGACCCGCTTAGCGATGGAGTAATGACTTGTCCATTCACTTTAAAGAACACATTCATTAAGCCTACTTCTTCAATATATTTTTTCTCAATCGCATCTAACCAAAGCACTTGGGAATAGCCTTCTGACGCTGCTTTTTTTTGCGCTTTATAAGACGCAGAATAGTTACCAGCCGTCTTTGCTGCACCTGTCCCTCCTCTTACAGCACGTGTATACTCTTCTTCTACTTTTATTCTGACCGGTTTGATCCCTTCTTGGTAATATGAACCTACCGGTGAGAGAATGATAAAGAATTTATATGAAGTTGAGGGAATAACTGATAAATTCGCTTCCGTCCCAATAACAAATGGCCGGATGTATAACGAGGTACCTTCCCCTTTTGGTATCCATTCTTTATCAATGAGTATCAGCTGCTTTAAATATGCTAAAACTTCTTCACTATCGAATTCAGGGATGCTCAATCTCTCACTAGAAGAATTAAGTCGACGAAAGTTTTGCTCTGGACGAAACAGTAACACCCGATCATCTTTCGTCCGATACGCTTTTAATCCCTCAAATACGGTTTGGCCATAATGAAAAATCATGGCTGCTGGATCTAGGGCGATTGGTTCGTATGGTATGATTCGAGGATCGTGCCAGCCTTTATTTAGAGTGTAGTCCATCACAAACATATGATCAGTGAAATGTTTCCCAAAGCCTAACTCGCTTTGACTTGGTTTTGACTTCTTATGATTTGTCTTTATTATTTTCAATTCCATTTTTTCATCTCCTACTTATACACATCGTAAAATTATTTGTAAGTGTACCACATTTTTCAATGATTGAAAATAGATTTTTGTTACCTAGTAATAATAGTAGGATGTAAAATAGTTTTTCTCCCAAAAATAATGGTTATTCTCCCATGATTTGTTGTTATTCGGACATTTCGACGAAGAATTCGGACATCTTTCTAATTTATTCGGACAATTCTATCAGCTAGCAAAAAAAAGCGCAACTCATTTAGAGTTACGCTTCGCCTTTACATCCATGTTGTGACTTCATCAATATTTGGTTTCTTCACTTTTGGTGGAACTTTTTTTGGGGCACCAATATAGACAAATGCCATTAGTTCTCCTTTAGCGGATAAACCAAAAAATTCTTTTACTCGTTCTTCATAGCAGAGATTTCCTGTTCGCCATATTGCACCTAACCCAAGACTATGCGCTGCTAAGAGCATGTTTTGTACGGCGCTTGCCACTGCTGCGTATTCTTCTTGTTCAAGCACATTCTTTTTCTGACTCGGTTCTACCGCTACAGCTATCAATAATGGCGCACGTAGTGGATTTTTCTTTGCCTTCTCAATTTTTGCCAAGCTATCAGGATGTCCCGGATTCTCGATCGTGGATTTGGTCACGTCTTGAAACACTTTACCGAGCTTAGCTCTTGCATCTCCTGTTAAAACAAAGAAACGCCATGGTTTCGTTCGAAAATGGTTAGGGGCATACGTTCCAGCCTCTAAGATTTTTTCAATTAATTCCTTTGACACTTTATCTTGAGTTACTAATGGTACACTTCTTCTAGTTGTTATACATTCAAATATGTCCATCTGTCGCTCCCTTCGCAACTTGACTTTATTCTTCACTCCTATGTATATTCAAAGAAACAATCAATATATCAAGGACATTTAGGGGGAAGCACAATGAAACAACGAATGAATGAAGAAATAGAACAATTGCGCAATGATTTTTATCACATTTGTCAATATATCGGTTCAAACCCTGAATTGGGTCATGAAGAATTTAAAGCTGCAAAAGCTTTAACGGATGAGTTAAGAAAACATGGATTTACCGTAACTGATGGCACATGCGGGCTACCAACTGCTTTTGAAGCGGTTTTTGACAGCGGGCTTGGTGGGCCTTCCATTGGCTTGATGGCTGAATATGATGCCTTACCTGAAATTGGTCATGCTTGCGGTCATCACTTAATTGGAACGATGTCTATTGCAGCGGGAATCGGACTGAGTAAAGTACTAAAAGAAACGGGCGGGAAAGTTTACGTATATGGTACTCCTGCAGAAGAAACGCGCGGTGGAAAAGTAACGATGGCTGAGCAAAATGTTTTTGACCACCTTGACATAGCCTTAATGGCTCACCCTTACTATCAACACGAAAAAAGTGGATCATCCTTAGCCATGGATGCGATTCAATTTGACTTTTTTGGAAAAGCGGCTCATGCTGCTTCTTCTCCCCATGAAGGGATTAATGCACTAGACGCGGTGATCCAAACATTCAATAGTATTAATGCGTTACGTCAACACGTAAAATCAGATGTGCGTATTCATGGCATCATTCCAGAAGGTGGGAAAGCTGCGAATGTCGTCCCTGATCATGCAATTGCTCAGTTTTATGTAAGAGCTAATTCACGTAGCTATGTAAATGAAGTGGTAGAAAAAGTAAAAGCCTGCGCGCAAGGTGCTGCGTTAGCGACTGGTGCTCGACTAGAAACATCCTTTTATGAACTATCCTATGATGATTTAATCACAAACGAAGCATTATCAAACGTCTTTACAAATAACATGATTGAGTTAGGTGTAGATCCTAACGAGATTCATGAAAAAGGAGACGGCGGCTCGCTCGATATGGGCAATGTCAGTCAAGTCTGCCCATCCATTCACCCTTATATTAAAATCTGTGATCAGCCATATGTCTGTCACACAATTGAATTTCGTGATGCGGCAATGACTGAACCTGCATTTGACGGAATGATTCTAGGTGCGAAAACTTTGGCGTATACCGCTTACGATGTTTTAACAAATACTGACCTATTAAATCAAATAAAAGCCGAGTTTGAAGCAAAAAAATAGACAATATGAGAAACCTGTATCGATGATTTACGATACAGGTTTTTACAACAATTAATCGTCTATGCTAGAAACGATGATAGTACTCGTGATCCAAATGACGATTGCCGGAATGTAATAAACAATGGCTATACCGAAATCGGTATTAGGTAAAATTTTATTGAAAAATAAAAGGTTATAGGATGCGAAAAGAATGAATGATATAAGACCTTTTAAAAGACTGGGTCCATAAACAACAAACCCCATCCCTGGAATAAATAAATTTACGATAATACTAACTCGAAGTTTAAACGCTTTTTGTTGCCTTTTTAGTTGATCTATTTCTTTATACAGCTCTCTTTTACATTCTTCTAACTCCATCATATAACCCCTTTACTATTTTTTGCTAAAACCTCCACTCTAGTATAGTAAAATTTCAAAAAGCCTACCAGAGGAAACGATCCACTGCTAGACTTTAGCCTATTCTTACGACTCGAACCATTGATCAATACACATCTTTATATAAATATGTTTATGGATAAATTCATTCGTTTGTTTATCATATTCATAGTCTTTCTTCCACTCATCTATATTATCAACGATCTGTTTAATCGCTGAAGCAACGTATTTGACTTCAGAATTCTTCATGACCGGGTGCAAGGAAATTCGTACCCAACCCGGCTTCGTTGTCAAATCACCACAATCAACCTGATCGGTAATCTTCTTTGACATTTGTTTATTAATCCCGAATAAATAATGCCCATAAGTTCCAGCACACGAGCAACCGCCGCGCACCTGGATGCCATATTTATCACTTAATATCTTCGTGATTAAATTATAATGAACTCCTTCAACATGAATCGAAACGACAGCAAGTCTTTCTTTTACACGCGCTTGTAAAATATTCACTTTCGGTATGTTTGAAAGCTCTTTAAACAATAGATTTACAATTTCTCTTTCACGCCTGCGGATTTTTTCAACACCCATTTCCTCTTTTAGCTTAATTGCAAGCGCGGTTCGAATCGTTTGTAGATAGTCTGGCGTCCCACCGTCTTCTCTTCTTTCAATATCACGAAAATAACGTCTTCCTCCCCACGGATTCGTCCAAGCAACTGTGCCACCGCCAGAATGATCTGGAATCTCATTTTTGTATAGTACTTTGTTAAATATCAGTACCCCACTTGTACCTGGCCCACCTAAAAATTTATGAGGGGAAAAATAGATCGCATCGAGTTGTTCCATTCTATCTTTTGGATGCATATCAATCTTCACATACGGGGCTGAACAGGCAAAATCAATAAAGCATACGCCTCCATATTCATGCATAATCTTTGCCATTTGGTGATAAGGTGTTTCAATTCCTGTGACATTTGAACAGGCGGTAAATGCACCAATTTTTATCTTGCGTTCTTTATACCGTTCAACGGCGATTCTTAAATTTTTCAAGCACACATGATTATGTTGATCAGGTTCAACAACGATTACATCGGCTATCGTTTCTAACCATGATGTTTGATTCGAATGATGCTCCATATGCGTAACAAAAACGACTGGTTTATCACGTTGGCTAACATATACTTTACTTTTATATTTTTCGGGGATCCTTAATCCGAGTATGCGTTGAAATTTATTTACGACCCCGGTCATGCCAGAACCTTCAGTGACAAGAATGTCTTGCTCGGGATCAGCATTTACGTGTTTTTTGATGATCTTTTGTGCCAAACGATACGCTGCCGTCATTGTTGAGCCTGTAATATTTGCTTCCGTATGGGGGTTCGCAACAAAAGGGCCGAATGTATTTAGTAGCTTTGCTTCTATTGGTCGATATAACCTCCCACTTGCCGTCCAATCTGCATAGACAATCTTCTTTCTACCATAGGGGGTAATATACGTTTCGTTTAGTCCGATGATATTGTTGCGATATCTTTGAAAGTACCATTCAAGTATTGGCATCATATCCCCCCTTAGCATCTAGGTGTTTTCACTACTTTATTTTATAAACAATCGCTACAAAGTGTGATTACTGTACAAAATAATTAATGACTAGCAAAATATTTAGCAGTAAAATAGAAATTATGCTGCTTAGTGTCAAAAATAAGCAATGGTGAAATTCATTGAACTAGTAAATTGAATCTAAAAAGTGGTGACTTATTTGTATAAAAATCGTTGGGTAATATTAAGTTGGATTTCTTTAGCACAATTGTTTGCTTTAAGTTTATGGTTTAGTGCATCTGTTATTATAGGAGAATTAAAACTCATATGGGAACTAAATTTATTTACTCAAGCTTTACTTACATCATCCGTTACAATTGGTTTTATCATTGGCGCTTTCTTCAGTTCATTTTTTTCTATAGCTGATCGTTTTAATGCACGTAAAGTATTCGTACTTTCCTCACTGTCAGGAAGCATCTTTAACCTTTTTTTACTTTTTGCACCTTCAGCATCGGTAGCACTTATGATTCGCTTGCTGACTGGAATCACTTTGGCAGGGGTTTATCCCACAGCAGTTAAGATTCTCTCGCTCTGGTTTCCAAAGCAACGAGGACTTGCGATTGGGATTTTAATTGCCGCCTTAACATTAGGGTCAGCATTACCGCACCTCATCGCGGCCGTTTTTATCCGCGTGAATTGGCAACTAGTCATTGGTATTACCTCTTTACTATCATTATTTGCATCAGCAATTATGAACTGGATGGTTGTCGATCTTCCTAAAACAGATCAAAAGCCATCACAATTTTCACTATCACTTATAAAAAAGGTTGTCAGAAACAAACCTGTGATGCTCGCAAACTACGGTTACTTCGGTCATATGTGGGAGCTTTATGCGATGTGGACTTGGATTCCCGCATTCTTAAGCATGAGTTTTCTTGAACATTCGCCTACAATTCCCTTATGGAAAAGTTCACTCGCATCTTTCATGATTATTGGTATCGCCGGAGCAATTGGAGCGACTTTTGGCGGTTTCGTTGCTGATCGTATAGGGCGTGCACGTTTAACGTTTTATTCACTGGCCATTAGTGGGATTTGTTCTATCATCATCGGCTTTACTTTTGGACAAGAAATCTGGTTAACGATGACAGTCGCTTTTATCTGGGGAATTTCTGCCATCGCAGACTCTGGGCAATTTTCGGCTGCTGTCTCTGATTTTTCAGATGAATCTTACTTAGGAACTGCCTTGACACTTCAAATGTGTATTGGTTTTTTAATTACCAACATTACGATTCAACTAATCCCGATTATTCAACACAGTGTGGGATGGGCATGGGCATTTATGATACTTAGTTTAGGCCCTATTCTCGGCTTAATCTCAATGGCTAAGTTCAAACGTTATGAAACGTAGGAACTAATTTTCTCCTGGTGAAGCTAGTAGTTGCCCACCATTTACGGGTAGAATCTCTCCTGTAACATAGCTACTATCATCAGAAGCAAGGTAAACAAAGATTGGCGCTAACTCAAAAGGCTGCCCAGCTCGTTTCATTGGTGTCCCTGTACCAAATTTACTAACCGCTTCTTCTGAGAAAGAGGCTGGAATGAGAGGAGTCCAGATCGGCCCCGGTGCAACGGCATTCACACGAATTCCTTGTTTGACTAATGAAATCGCTAGTGACTTCGTAAATGTATTAATCGCACCTTTTGTAGATGCATAGTCAATGAGTGTACTATGACCTTGATCGGCAGTGACTGAACTCGTATTAATGATTGTATCACCGCAATTCATATGCGGTAACGCAGCCTTTGTTAAATAAAAGAAGGCGAACACATTTGTTTTAAATGTCTTTTCTAGCTGCGCACTAGTAATATCCAATATGGAATGTTCCGTTACTTGCATCGCATGGTTATTGACTAAGACGTTAATTTTCCCAAAGATCTGTATTGTTTTTTCAACAACGACAGTAGAAAACGATTCGTCACTCAAATCACCGGCAATGAGCAAACACGATCGCCCAAGTTGTTCAACCCTGTGTTTTGTGTGTTCAGCATCAATATGTTCATTGTAATAAACAATGACGATATCAGCGCCTTCTTTTGCAAATGCGATTGCTGTTGCTCGACCAATGCCACTATCACCACCAGTGATGATCGCAACTTTATCTTGCAGTTTGCCTGAACCTTTATAATATGGATTTTCGGCAATCGGTTGTGGCACCATCACATATTCTAAACCAGGATGGACGTCTTGCTTTTGTGGAGGAAAAGCAATGGGTTGTTCTTTGCACTTCGTTTCACTGCTGTAGTAGGGGTAAACAGGATACACAAAAAAACCTCCTCTTTCTAGGCATTTATACCATACATTATTCAAAAGAGGCACAATTGGTCACAAGAAAAGCTAGTTAAGTCACCTCAACTAGCTTTTCACTCTTCCATCTATATTGTCCACTCATCATGAATAATCGCCAAAACATACCATTGGTCATCTTCCAGTTCAATAACCACTCTCAAGCTTTTCCAGTCCATCCCTGCATAATCCGGGTCAAACCCTGAAAAATGAAACTCGACGACCTTTGCATCAGGAAAGGCTTCTTGACTATTATCAATTGTATTTCCAGAACTGATCTGCTCATTAACGGATACTTCCTCCGAATTTACAAAATCGACATCATAAATAAATCGGTCGTAATACTCTGCAAATGTCATTTCTATTGGGTTGCCTTTTCCATCAAACACTCCCCATGTGTAAACCGTATCATCGGACATTAATTGAGCTACTTCTTCGGCTTGGAACACGAGATCCTCAGCCATGTCTACATAAGCATAAGGCGAAAAAAGCAGCCCTTTCGAAGGGTGAACAAATGTCGAAAGCCGTTGCATGTTTTGTTCTTTTAATAGTTGAATGATCTCTTGCGCTTGCTCCTTTGCAGATAACGGCTCTGTTTCTTCTGCTTCTCCTTGTTCATCAATCACATTTTCCTCTTCTTTTTCTCTAACTGTATCCTCACCCTTAGTCTCTTCAAGATCTGGCATTGATTGGTCAAGTTGTTCTGTTGCATCTTGATTACTAGTGCCACATCCGACTAACGCAGCCATGAAGATGGCATATATCATTACTTTTAACTTCATGTGAAAACCTCCCTTGTACTCTTTTATTTTATACCACAAAAAAGCAATTTATAATCAATCCAAGCGATTTATTGCTTGGGATATTCATAATATTAAACAATAGGCATTTGCTTAATCTGTTTCTTTTTAGTTAAACGCCCACTCACTTTACCACTACTTACATAGTGTATGTATTGTAGCCACAAAAAAAGGAGGTCATTTCGATGATGGGTCAATATGGCATGCCACAACAATCATTTGGTTATGGTTACCCTGCTGCTCATAGCACAGGTAGAGGTAATAGCTTTATGTTAATTGTTGTATTATTTATCCTACTTGTTATTGTAGGGTCAGCATATGTGAAGTAAATACGAAAGGCAAGGGTGGATTCCCTTGCCCTTTACTTATTTTTTCTGCCTGTCTTTGCTCATAATGATAGCGGTTTGCCATATCACTATAGTCTTTCATAATCAATGAGGTGGTAATTTCATTAAACGTATCAATTGTAATCTTAGGGTCTTCCTGTCTTGTTTCTTCTGAGTATAGCCCTTGCCTTATTTGTTCTAAATCTTGCTTAACCCATTCAAGTACGGCAACTTCTACGTCATCAAGTTTTCCGTCTTCTAGGAATGGGGCTACACGGATTGGATCTTGGTTATTTGTTGATGACGTTAATCCATTAACCATAAAATCTAAGTTTTTAAAATAAAAATAATAATACATATCCTCATTAATGAAAGCATTGCTATAGAATAGGTGATTGGCATTTTGCATATCTTCGTGCAACCGATTCAAGTAAAAAGCAAGTGTATCTGTATCCTCGTTGTTGTCAATCATTTCAACAAAACCCTCTACCATTCGATCAATGGTAAAATAAAAATGGTTAAGAAAAATTCCAAATGCTTGTTCTGCTTGTTTCTTCGTTTGATAGAGCGAAAAGCTCATAAAACATAGTACTACAACTAATACGGCAATGATTGAGTATAAATATTTATTCTTCACCCATTTCCTTCTTCCTTAACAGGTTTATAAACAGGAAGCCAGATTACAAATGTTGTTCCAACTCCTTTTTTACTTTCCACTTGAACACACCCATTCATTGATTTGACGATACTATATGTTACGGTCAAGCCTAATCCTGTACCTTTTTTCTTCATTGAGTAAAACGGTGTTCCTAAGCGGTCGATTTCATCTTCCGTTAGCCCATGACCATTGTCTTCAATTCTTATATAAGTATACTGTGAGTCTGCATGGAGGATAACCGCCACGCTACTGTTTTCCGGACTTGCTTCTATTGCATTCTTTAAAACATTTACAATGACTTGTTGAATTTTTTTTACGTTTCCGAAAACAACTGCTCCTTCTCCACTAAACGTTAATGTTAAAACAACGTTTTTCATAAAAGCAAAAGGTCGAATAGTCTGTACAATTTGTTCGACTTGTTGTTTCACATCGATCGGTACAAGTGTTTCAGCCTCTGGTTTCGCTAATGTTAAATAATCTGAGATAATTGTTTGGGCTCTTCCAAGTTCCGTCATCATGATTTTTATGTGTTCCTTATAGTCATTGTGTATGTCCTCTGCCTGGTTCAACAGCTGCATGAATCCATGAACGACCGTTAGTGGATTGCGGATTTCATGAGCAATACTAGCCGCCATTTGACCGACAATATTTAATTTCTCTGCTTTTTCAATTTGCTTTTTAAGCATGTCTTTCTCAATCAGTGTTTCAATGATATAAATACAAATCGATATTAAAATCAAATGTAAGCCACCAAAGAAAAAATAAAACAGCAACACTTGAGCTAACGGTGGGTTAACAGTCACTTGTATTGAAAATATTACGAGTAAAACAATGATCAATATTGTAAAGAGTACTCTAGTTAGCTTCTTTTTAAAAGAAAAAAATGGATACCCTTTTACAAATTTATAAAACAATAGGATCCCTATTGGATACACTGTTAAAACAGTTAATACCCCAACTCCCCCGATTACGATCCTATACACAAAAAGAAATGCCGTCACGATTAAACCGACAGTAAAGCCACCGTATATAAAGGCAAGTGACCACGGAACGATTCTTAAATCCATGATACCACCTGTTACTAGTACAATGGGGGTGGTCATACATAAATAGATAGCAATAACTGAAAACAACGTTACCATTAGTGATTGATACTTTCGCCCACTAACTGTCCCCTTGATGACTAGTAAATACAAAAACAACGAAAACATGATGTATGTGACCTGCAAAAGAAGTTGACTGAACAATGTAAGTTCCCCTCATTCTCAATGATGATTAAATATAATTCTATTAAATTCTACAGTAACCAACTTTTTCCCTTCTTTTTCATAAAAAAGCGCAAAAAGGTACCTAAAGTAGGCACCTTTTTTCAAACTTAATTAAATTCATCAGGATTAGGACCAACACGAGCATCTTCGTTTAGACGATTTATCTGCTCCATGTCATCTTGACTCAATTCGAAGTCAAAAATACTAGCGTTTTCTTTAATCCGATGTGGTGTGACTGACTTTGGTATTGTTACAACTTCATTTTGAATGTCCCATCGTAAGACGATTTGAGCCACAGATTTATGATACTTTTTCGCTATTTCTACTAATGTAGGGTCATCTAAAAGCTTCCCTTGCATGAGTGGTGACCATGCTTCAAGTTGAATTTTGTTCTCTTTACAAAAATCGTGCAACTCTAGTTGGGTTAACTTTGGATGGTATTCCACTTGGTTTACCATCGGGACAACTTCACATTCTGCAATCAGGTCCTTTAAGTGGTGAACTTGGAAGTTACTTACCCCTATCGCACGGATACGACCGTCTTTATACAGCTTTTCTAACGCCTTCCACGTTTCTTTGTATTTTGCTTGCGCAGGTACAGGCCAATGAATCAAGTATAAATCGAGGTACTCTAAATCAAGTTTTGTCATCGTTTCTTCAAAAGCTGCTAATGTCGTCTCATAGCCTTGTTCAGAATTCCATACCTTTGAAGTGATAAATAATTCTTCTCTCGGTACACCGCACTCCTTGATTGCTTTCCCTACCAAAGCTTCATTTTGATAAATGGCTGCTGTATCAATACTACGATACCCGTGTTCAATCGCTACTTTAATCGCTTCCACTGTTTCATTTTCTTCTCTCATTTTATAAACACCAAGACCAAACCAAGGCATCTTCACACCGTTATGTAAAGTTGTAGCACTTTTTAAATGTAACAAGATTCATCACTCCTAAAGAAATTGTTTTTGAAACCATTGTTTTGCTTGTTCGACTTCTTCACCTGTTAATTGATGACCTCCATCACCCCAAAACTCGGTCACATTGCAATTCGCTCTCATTAAGATTTGTACAAGTTCTTCTGATTCTCTTACTGGGATTAGAGGGTCTCTTTTTCCCGCACCAATAAACACAGGGACTTCTTTTAAGCTCGGTAATTGTTTGCCTCGGATTGGCACCATTGGATGAAACAGAACAGCCCCTCTTAATGTATGTTGAAAATGGAACAAAAGACTAGCAGCGATATTAGCCCCATTAGAGTAACCAATAGCCACTATTTTTTTTCGCTCAAACTTGTATTTTTGAGCCCTTTCGTTCAAAAAATCATGCAGTTCTTTCGTACGAAAAATTAAGTCTTCTTCGTCGAATACTCCTTCGGCTAGTCGTCGAAAGTACCTAGCCATCCCATTTTCGCATACATTTCCTTTTACACTCAAAACAGACGAGTGAGGTGAAATCGCACTTGCAAGCGGCAACAAATCATTTTCGTCTCCACCCGTACCATGCAACAATAGTAGTGTAGGTGCATTAGGGTTGCTTCCCTCATGAAAGAGATGTTTCATACTTTTCACCATCCTCCTCTATAGCGTATTGTCAAAACTTTATATAGAAATAGGTTAGTAAATCCTATCTTAGAGGGC
>CAZIRM010000021.1:0-16995 GCA_964541705.1 uncultured Bacillaceae bacterium
ATACACTATCGATAAAAGCCCTTAGGATTACTCCTAAGGTTTTTTCTTGCAATAGAGAATATATCTTTAGGTGTGATCGTGATGTTACAGGATGAATTTCAGTTTATAAATAAAATAACCCCTAAATCTTCCACACAAGAAACGCTAATTCAGGGTATTGGTGACGATGCGGCTATTATTGAGGGAAATGAAATGTTTGATACCCTTATTTGTATGGATACAATGGTAGAAGGTGTTCATTTCACTAAAAAAACGATGAGACCATATATGATTGGTTATAAAGCTTTAGCAGTAAATATCAGTGATATTGCAGCAATGGGTGGAATTCCAGTTTTTTATCTTGTGTCAATTGCAGTTCCTCCCCATTGGACTGAACAAGAGTTAGAAAATGTTTATCGTGGCATGAGACAACTTGCGAACGAATACTTGATGGATTTAATTGGCGGCGACACGGTCTCTTGTAAATCAGAGCTTGTGATTACTGTCACGGTTTATGGAAAAGTAGAGAAAGGAAAGAGGTTACTTCGTTCAAATGCATTACCAGGAGATGTTGTGTTTGTTAGTGGAGAATTAGGTGGTTCTGCAGCTGGTTTACAGCTACTATTAGATAATAATCCCAAAGAAAACTATACTGTTTCACAAGAAAAACTATTGTTAGAACACCAACTGCCAAGACCACAGGTAGAGGCAGGTAGAATTTTAGCACTAAGTGGTGCAAGAATATCTTTAAATGATATTAGTGATGGTATCGCCAGTGAAGCAAATGAAATAGCGTTAGCAAGTGACGTTACAATTAATATATACTATGAGAAGTTACCAATTCATAAAGAACTTGCACAATACTCAATGAAAGAACAAGAAAAATGGGTATTAAACGGTGGCGAAGACTACCAATTAATTGGTACCGTCTCTAAAGGTGATTGGGAAATTATCGATCCTCTTTTCAAGAAAAAGGATATACCAATTAAAATTGTCGGTGAAGTAACAAAGGGGAGACCTGCTGTATACGTGACAATAAAAGATGAAAGAACGCTAGTGTTAAAACAAGGGTATAATCATTTTAAAAAAGGTGAGTAATGATGGAAAAATACATGATACATACAAAATCTCCAGAAGAAACGTTGAAACTAGCCGAGAAGTTGGCTAATATCATTCACCCTCAAACGGTCATTACGTTAGAAGGCGATTTAGGGGCCGGAAAGACACATTTTACAAAGGGCCTAGCTAAAGGGTTAGGGGTTAATAAAACAGTTAACAGTCCCACTTTTACAATCATTAAAGAGTACAAAGGAAATCGAATGACTCTTTATCATATGGACGTTTATCGCCTTAGTGAAGGTGATGAGGATTTAGGACTAGACGAATATTTTTATGGAGATGGTGTAACTGTGGTGGAATGGGCGAGTTTAATTTCTGACCAACTACCTGAAGAAAGATTAGGTGTAGAAATTTTTCGCGAAGGTGATACCGAACGAAAAATAATTTTTAAACCCTACGGACATAGATATCAATTCATTTGCGAGGAGTTATTAAGTATATGTTAGCATTAGCAATCGATACTTCAACATATTCAATGGGTGTTGCCCTAGTTGATGGAGACAATATTTTAGCAGAAGTCATAACAAACTTGAAAAAGAATCACTCGATTCGATTAATGCCCGCAATCGAAAAAATCATGAAAGAAGTTGAGATAAAGCCGAACGAACTCCAACGAGTAATTGTTGCTGAAGGACCAGGATCGTATACCGGGGTAAGGATTGGCGTTACAACAGCTAAAACATTAGCCTGGACATTAGGTATTCCTCTTGTTGGTGTTTCAACGCTAGAAGTTTTAGCGCAAAATGGAAAGTATAGCTCAAAAATGGTGGCGCCAATCATTGATGCGAGACGTGGACAAGTATTTACTGGTTTATATGGTAATGATAAAGGGACGTTTAAAACTATTCTTGATGATCGAATTTGTTTATTTGAGGATTGGGCAAAACAATTAAAACAAATGCAACATGATGTCCTATTTTTAGGAAATGACCTAACGATACATAGAGAAGTAGTCGAACAAGTATTTGGGAGTAATGCGCAAATAGGCCTTTTAGGTGACCACCAGTTTAGACCAAGTGAATTAGCTAGATTAGGTCTAAAAAAAGCACCTGTGGATAACATACATCAATTCTCACCCAACTATTTACGACTTGCAGAGGCTGAAGCAAACTGGTTAGCAAGTCAACAAGGAGAAAAATAAGAGAAGTATGGCTGAGACAATATTTAAGATTCGTCCAATGGTACTAACCGACATAGTAGAAGTAGTAGTAAT
The DNA here is from genome assembly GCA_964541705.1 of uncultured Bacillaceae bacterium. Taxonomy (GTDB): domain Bacteria; phylum Bacillota; class Bacilli; order Bacillales; family Anaerobacillaceae; genus Anaerobacillus. The sequence continues at coordinate 2,312 of CAZIRM010000021.1, forward strand.
CGAGAAAACAAGCTTTACGAGTCCATGGACAAAGAGAGCCTTTATTGAGGAACTAACGAAAAATAATTATGCAAACTATACTGTACTTGAGCATGACGGTGATATTATCGGATATTGTGGTATCTGGGTTGTCATTGACGACGCACAAATAACAACAATCGCAATAAAGAAAGAATACAGAGGTCAGGGATTAGGGGAACAGTTATTGTTACATTCAATAGATAGAGCAAGACTATTAGGTGCAACAAGAGTGAGTTTAGAAGTAAGAGTAACGAATAATGTAGCACAAAAGCTTTACAAAAGGCTTGGTTTTAAAAAAGGTGGAATTAGAAAAAACTATTATGCAGATAACCAAGAGGATGCTCTTGTCATGTGGGTGATGTTAAATGAAAACGAGTAAAGAAGATAAAATAATATTAGCAATTGAGACAAGCTGTGACGAAACTGCTGCGGCTGTAATAAAAAATGGAAATGAAATTTTATCAAATGTAGTAGCGTCACAAATCGAAAGTCATAAGCGTTTTGGTGGCGTTGTTCCAGAGATTGCGTCTAGGCATCATGTAGAACAAATTACAGTCATTATTGAAGAAGCTATGCAGGAAGCAAACATGTTGTACTCAGACCTTGCCGCAGTAGCAGTTACTGAAGGACCTGGACTTGTAGGAGCATTACTTATTGGTGTAAATGCAGCGAAGGCCATTGCATTTGCTCATAGTATTCCGTTAATTGGTGTTCACCATATTGCAGGTCACATTTATGCGAATCAGTTGGAGAAAGAATTAAAATTCCCGTTAGTAACACTTGTTGTATCGGGAGGGCATACAGAATTAGTCTATATGGAAGAGTCGGGTAGCTATGAAGTGATTGGAGAAACGAGGGATGATGCAGTCGGTGAAGCATATGATAAAGTTGCAAGAATGCTCCATTTACCATACCCAGGTGGTCCACATATTGATCGCTTAGCAAAAAACGGCGAGGCGACGATTCAACTACCAAGAGCGTGGTTAGAAGAAGATTCGTTTGATTTTAGTTTTAGTGGGCTAAAATCGGCAGTTATTAACACAATCCACAATGCAAATCAAAAAGGAATTGAGATTTCTAAAGAGGACTTAGCAGCTAGCTTTCAAGAAAGTGTCATTGAAGTTTTAGTAGAAAAAACTAAACGAGCAGTTACAAAGTACGATGTGAGACAACTTCTGTTAGCAGGAGGAGTAGCAGCAAACCAGGGATTACGTAAAAAGCTAACAGAAGACTTTAAGGATATGAATGTAGAATTAGTCATTCCGCCATTGTATTTATGCACGGACAACGCAGCGATGATTGGCGCAGCAGCATTTATAGAACTAGAAAAAAATAATTTCTCAGGATTCGCTCTAAATGGAAATCCGGGGTTACAGTTAGATCGATAAAATGTTTCTCTCTCAAAACAAATAGTTTTGGGAGATTTTTTTATCTGAGTAGTCCATGTTTGTGTGGAAAAAGGGAACGTATGCACTTATTAACAACTTTTTTGTGGATAATGTGGATAAATACTAACAATAACCACAAATAAACAGTTTAAGAGGTTTCGTTTATGTGAATAATTTTTATGTGGATAAACTACTATACACTGTTAGTATCTCACGTCAGTTTTGTTATATAGGCATTTTACTTGTGGGTAATACTGTTGATAATGTGGATATCGTATTGTTTAACGCAACTTGTGCTTCAGAATTAAATGAGGAGATTGGAAATGAGAGTAATAAAACTTTTTTTTGTAATCGTATTGCTTCAACTTTGCTTCTTCTGTGGAAAACTATTTGCAGAAGAGAACCGTGAATTTATTTTAATCGTAGTCCCTGATTTCTCATTTCAAGAAGTAAAATGGGTATTAGAGCACAGTAATGAGTCGGGTGTCTGGTCATCTGGTGGAATGATTGGGATGAACATTCGTCCGGATGGACCTCTCTCTTACTTAAATAATATGGTGACAATGAGCATGGGGATAAGGGGTGTTGGGGTAGAGAATTGGAATGCTTATCAAAGAGGAGAAGGCTTAAATGGAGTAGCGGTCGAAGACTATTATCAACAATTAACAGGTCAAAGGGTTGTGGATAATATTTTGCACCCGAATTTCAAAAAACTTGTGAATAAAAACAGCAGAACCACTTTTCGAGGCCAAGTCGGTATTCTTGGAGATACGTTAAGTAATGCTGGTGTAGATCTGTTTTTTATGGGTAATAGTGATACAATCACAGAAAAAGTGAGATATGGCTCACTATTTACGGTGAATCAGGCTGGTTTTTCCAAGGGGGAAATAACAGATGGAACAATTAGGATTGATTCTGAACCCAATGGATTATTGATGAATGTGGATAAGATACTGTTTAAGCTAAATGAGAGAAGACAGACAACTAGCGGCGATACATTCACAGTGATTGAATGGGGGGACCTTTATCGCTTATTCCAATTAAAGGGCGAGATGGATCTTCAACATTTTGAAAGAAAGTACAAGGAATATTTAGATCGGCTAGAACGTTTTATTTATCACTTACTACAGCAAAATAATCAAGCGACGGTTATGTTAGTATCACCGATGGTTAATAAAGAAGCTTATGCAAATAAAGAGTTGCTCGCACCGCTATTTTACTGGGGTCCTCGGGCGTTACATAGTAGTTATGAGTTAATATCACCAACGACACGGCAGCAGTATGTAGGCAGTAACTTAGATATTGTTCCAACGATTTTTGACTATTTTCATCTAGAGCAACCTCATGTACTATATGGATCACCACTAGTAAAGAAAGAAGTAGATGCCCCTTATTACAAACAAGTACTAAGTAAAATGGATCTAATCGTAACTGTATATCGTACAAGAAGTTTTATTCTTTCGACGTACATCTCCTTGTTAGTATTATTATTAGTGACTGTAAGTGCATTGATATTTTTCAAAAAAGATTATAAGCCTGGGCTTTTTTGGGTGCAAGTCTTAATCATTAGCGGTATAAGCTCGCCTCTTTGGTTTTTAATAACACCCTATTTGTTGAAATTTGTTTTTCCAAGCACTTATTTAGGCTTGATTCTAGTTTGTAGTGGATTAACAGGGTTCTTATTGATGAAATTGGTCCGCAATCAGCTTTTCTTCCTTAACGCTGTAATTTTTTCTACACTGTCGTTAGACTTATTATTTGGCGCTCAGCTCATGCAAAGATCATACCTAGGATATGATCCAATTATAGGGGCGAGATTTTACGGAATTGGAAATGAGTATGCGGGGGTTTATTTAATTTCAGGAATGTTACTATTTAACCATCATTTTTTTAGAAAACATCTAGCTTTTGTTATTTTAGGCATAACACACCTAATTTTTTTAAGTTCAGGAAAATTAGGTGCAAATGCAGGTGCTACACTAGCCGCTGGCGTGATGTATAGTTATTTTGTTTTCCGTACATTTTTTAAGCAAATGACGGGAAGGCAATTAACAATCATTTTAGCAGTAATCATGCCACTTTCTATTCTCTTGTTATACTTACTGCAACTACAAGACAAACAAACACATATTAGTTATGCCTTTAGTAGACTATTACAAGGAGATCTAGCGTTTGTTTTCGAAGTCATAAAACGAAAATTACAAATGAACTGGAAAATTTTTAGGTTTAGCAACTGGACGCAGTTGTTTGTCACAACCTATATTCTAATTGGATTCTATCTATGGAGAGGCAAAAAAGATGTTAAAGACCATACTGAACAACTACTAATCCAAACCGGTATAGTCGCTTCAATTGCATTGCTAGTTTTGAATGATTCAGGGGTAGTGGCAGCGGCGACATCTATGTTTATAATTGTTTGTACGAGCTATTTCTGGAAATTAGAAAAAACGAAGAAAAGAAAAGCATCGTTATGATGCTTTTCTCTACTCAGCTTCAATAGTACTCCATTCATCCATAAGAGTATCAATCTGGGATTTCTTTTTTTCTATCTCATTGTTCAGCTCTGTGACCTTCTCATGGTCTTGGTAGACGTTAGGATCACATAAAGTTTCTTCTGCTTCTTTTACTGCTTGCTCAAGTAGTTCAATTGATTGCTCAATTTCTTCCATTCTTCTCAAACGTTGACGTTCTTTCTTCTTTTCTTCTTTATCAAGCATAAAATCTTGCTTCGTTTTTTTCTCTTCTACTTTACCTGGGGAGATCTCACCTTCTTTAAGTCGCTCTCTTTCTTCTATTTCTGCTTTTTTATCTAAGTAGTAATCGTAGTCACCAAGGTAATTAGTTAAACCAGATTTGGATAACTCTACAACTCTTGTTGCCATACGATTCACAAAATAACGATCGTGAGAAACAAAAAGGATTGTTCCGGGATAATCAATCAGTGCAGACTCAAGAATTTCTTTGCTGTCTAGATCTAAATGGTTTGTAGGTTCGTCTAGAACTAAGAAATTAGCTTTTTGTAACATTAATTTTGCTAAAGCTAACCGAGCTTTTTCGCCACCGCTCAAGTCATTGACTAGCTTTAATACGTCATCTCCACTAAATAGGAAGTTCCCTAGTACTGTTCGTATCTCTTTTTCAGGTGTTAAAGGGTATTCATCCCAAAGCTCATGCAATACTTGTTTGTTTGAAGATAAATTGGCTTGTTCCTGGTCATAATAACCAATGGTAACATTGCTTCCATACTGGATGTGACCAGCTAAAGGTGCTAATTCTTTCGTGATTACCTTTAGTAGGGTTGATTTTCCTATGCCGTTGGGACCGAGCAAGGCAACGCTTTCGGAGCGATTAATGGTAAAGTTAAGGTTTTCCATCAGAATTTCCTCTGATGAATAACCGGAAGTTAGGTTTCCAATTTTTAAGACGTCATTTCCGCTTTGCTTCTCAATGTTAAATGTAAATTTTGCTGATTTTTCGTCTTCTTGTGGTCGGTCTAACCTGTCCATTTTTTCGAGTTGTTTTCTTCTACTTTGAGCCCGTTTAGTTGTAGATGCCCGAACGATGTTTTTATCAATAAATGTTTGTAGCTTCTCGATTTCCGCTTGTTGCTTTTCGTATTGTTTGCGCTCGATTTCAAAGCGTTTGTCTTTCTCTTCTAAAAAGTCACTGTAATTCCCATGGTATTTTGTCGCCCGTGTTCTAGAAATCTCATAGACGAGATTAACAACTTTATCAAGAAAATAACGATCGTGGGATACAATGATCACAGCACCATCGTAATGGAGCAAATATTGTTCTAGCCAGCTTAATGTCTCAATATCAAGATGGTTCGTAGGCTCATCAAGAATAAGAAGTTCTGGTTTTATTAACAGTAGCTTCCCTAATGCAAGTCTTGTTTTTTGCCCGCCACTTAAAGTGGAAATAGGTGTATTGTAATCGAAATCGGAAAAGTGGAGACCGGCTAAAATACTACGAATGTCCGCTTCATATTTATAGCCCCCTTTTTCCTTGAATGTATTTTGCAAGAGGTCATATTCTTTTAAAAGTTTATCATATCGAGTAGGGTCTTCTATATAAGCAGGGTCGGCCATTTTTTCTTCAAGTAATCGTAGTTGTCGCTCCATTTTTCTTAGTGGTTCAAAAACGGATAACATTTCATCCCAAATACTTAAATTTGACTCTAGGCCGGTGTTTTGAGCTAAATAGCCAATGTTTACGTCATTCGGTATAATAATATCCCCAGAGTTGTAGGTCATTTTCCCAGCAATTATTTTTAACAGCGTCGATTTGCCAACACCATTTCTACCGACTATTGCAACTCTTTCTCTTGACTTCACTTCTAATTTAATATTTTCTAAAATTGGTTCAGCACCAAATAACTTTGTCAATTGAACACATTGTAATAATATCATCTTTCATCCATCCTAACATTTGGCAGTTCCAGAAAAGTCAATTATAATATACAAATAGTGTACCGTAATTACTCTAATACAAGCAAGAAGGTCAAATAGCTTTTAAAAAATAAAGATTCATATTAAAATAAGTTTTAGTAAATGTTTTTGATTAGAACGGAAAAACTGTACGAAGAAGTTGTTTGTGCAGCAGGAGGATTAAATATGGATGACAATCAAACAAAAATACCTCAAGCAACAGCAAAGAGGTTACCGTTATATTATCGGTTTTTAGAAAACCTACAGGCATCTGGTAAGCAGCGTGTCTCATCATTAGAATTGAGTGAAGCAGTAAAAGTAGACTCAGCGACGATTCGTCGAGATTTCTCTTACTTTGGAGCGTTAGGAAAAAAAGGATACGGCTATAATGTTAATTATCTATTATCCTTCTTTAGAAAAACTCTCGATCAAGATGAAGTCACAAAAGTAACATTGGTTGGGGTAGGTAATTTAGGTACTGCTTTTTTACACTATAATTTTTCTAAGAATAACAGTACAAAAATTGAAATGGCCTTTGATGTTGATAAGGAAAAGATAGGCTCAGTTATAGGTGATGTTCCCATCTTTGATTTAAACAATATGGAAGAACATTTAACGGATGATGTGTCTGTAGCAATCCTAACTGTTCCTTCTGCATCAGCGCAAAAAGTTGCGGATCAACTCGTGAAATGTGGAATTAAAGGAATACTAAATTTCACTCCGGCAAGGCTATCTGTTCCCGATCATATTCGTGTTCACCATATTGACTTATCCGTAGAGTTACAGTCATTAATTTATTTCTTAAAACATTACCCAAACTAAAAAGACTCGTGATTAGAGTCTTTTTTATGTTATGTTCGGTTTAGTTATGGTATAGTAGTACGTATATATTTCGTAAAACGAAAGAAGTTGAGGCGATTCGATGAGCAAAATTTTTCCCGAAAAGTGGCTTGTGGTCATAGCGGTTTTACTAGGTACTTTTACTATCATCTTGAATAATAGCATGCTCAACCCTACAGTACCTTATTTAATGGAGATCTTTCAAGCTGATGCTGTTACTGCAGGGTGGACAATTACAATCTTTATGGTCGTGATGGGAGTCACGATGCCTGTCACTGGTTACTTAGGAGATCGGTTTGGCAAAAAGCAACTGTACTTAACGGGGCTCTCGATTTTCATTTTAGGATCGTTGCTAGCTGCTTTTTCTTGGAGTTTGCAGTCGTTAATTGTTTTTCGTGCGATTCAGGGAATAGCCGGAGGTATCATGATGCCGCTCTCAATGGCTTTAATTTTTGAGGTTTTTCCTAAACAAGAGAGGGGCCTTGCAACTGGAATATGGGGAATAGCAGCAATGTTAGCACCCACCATTGGTCCGACGATCGGGGGCTTTTTGATTGAAACTGGGAGCTGGCAATCGTTGTTTTTGTTTAATATCCCTACTGGGGTATTGGGATTAATCATTGGTGCGATGTACTTAAAAAGAACAAAGAGAAACACAGAAATTACGTTCGATAAAGGGGGCTTTATTGTCGTTACTTTTGGTGTAGGTCTTCTTTTGTTTGCTTTAGGGAGAGTAGGGTCTCTTGAGCAATTAACAGAGCCACTGAATGTCTCGTTATTGGTGAGCGGATTACTGCTATTGTATGTATTTGTTCAAATAGAGAAAAAAGTCGATTATCCACTACTAGACTTATCTATCTTTCGAACTAGAGCCTATACAATAAGTGTTGTCATTTCTGTTGCATCTTCTTTAGCTCTTTTTGGAGGGATTTTTCTAGTTCCTTTACTCATGCAACATGTGTACGGATATGGTGCAATTACGACAGGGTTGCTATTTTTACCTTCTGCTCTTTTTACCGGTATTTTCATGTCTGTAGGAGGGAGAATCTTGGATGAGAGTGGTCCAACCGTCGTTGTAACAGTAGGGTTATCGATCATTTTTTTAAGTACGATCTTTATGGGGTTCCTAACATTGACTACTTCAATTGTGACACTTTTTATCCTAATGGCTCTACGTGGGATAGGAATGGGCTTAGCAACTATGCCTGCAACAACAGCTGGTATGAATACAATACCAGACCAATCCATTTCAAGAGGTTCAGCAATGAATAATGTCTTAAAACAAATGAGTTCTGCATTATCAATCGTTTTCTGCTCAATCTACTATGAAGTAAGGAGAGTACAGATACTAGCAGTTGAGAGCATGACTTCTCAAGAGGCTAGTTTACAGACCATTAATGAAAGCTTTCTAATTCTTTCAATAGTATTATTGATTGTGATTCCTTTTGGGGTATTCTTAGGAAAAGAAGTAAAAAGACAAGAAGAGAAACGAATGTGTGCATAATAAAAACGAGCGAATGCTCGTTTTTATTTTTGAATATTTTTTATCATTCGGGCAATCCTGATGTAGCGAATCGCAACCATGAATTCGAAGGTGGCCATTGCAATCAATAGAATGGTAAAGAAGTCCCAATTGCTAGTTCGGGCATTTTGTTCAACTGCAAAATACGTAAACGCTGTTCCAATTAAAAAATAGATGAAGCTAAATAAATACGGGGAAGGTCTCATAAGAAAAATCCTCCAATAAATCCTTCCATTTCCTCAATGATCCGTTGTAATTCTGCAAGCTTTTCACCAAAAACGACTTGAATGAGCATGACAAAACTGTTCATCGCAACGTGAGCAATAATCGGAACAATAATTCTTTTTGTATGTACATACAAAAACGAGAATACCAATCCCATAGCTGTATAGACGAGTAAATGTGTAAAATCAAAGTGAACGAAAGCAAAAACTAAGGAGCTGGCTACAGCAGCGATCCAAAAATTGAAGCGTTTATATAGCGTACCAAAAATAATCATCCTAAATACAATTTCTTCTAAAATAGGCCCAATGATTGCGACAACAACAATTAATAAAGGAGTAGCTTTGGCATACTCAACAATTACCTCAGTGTTTTCAGAACCAACATCAATACCTAACACGTACATTTGTATAAGTATTGCAATATACTGGGCTGTAAATGCCATGATGACACCAAGAACAGACCAACCGATAGCTTCTCCTCTCGAACAACGATTGCGATTAAGTGTTCTTTCCTTCATCTCGTTTTTTAATAAAAATAAGATAATGACAAAACCGATAGAAAAACTAATGATGGACCACACGCCAATTATTTTGCTTTTCTCTACTCCAATTAAATATAAGAGAGGGGCTCCTACTAACCCCGAGAGCTGAACGATAATATAGGTTAATAACACATACCAATAGCTTTTTTTCAAATTGTAAAACCCCTTTTCAAAAGTTATAGATTGTTCCTAAGTCAACGACTGTCTGACCTGACGAGATATGTGTCACTATATAGGTGCCCGAGAGTATTGGCTAAACTTGATGTCACATATTTTAGTCATTCTGAAATTCAATCATTTTATTGGCCACAATTATTTTAATGTGAATACTCCTATTTTAACACATATCTTGATTGTACAATAATAAATAGAACATAGTATAAATGTACGCTAAAGTGTCTAAATTAATGAAGTATTTTTGGTCTATTTTTGGAAAAGGAGTAGCGCCCTGAGCTGTTTTGTTGATGTACTACTTGAGACAAGTTCTTTCAAAAAAAATTTATCAAAATACTTGCAAAATAGAAATGATATGATTATTATAATAATTGTGTTAGCACTCATTGTAGATGAGTGCTAATAATAAAAATACAAAGTCATTGAGGAGGTTGTTTTCCTTGTTAAAGCCATTAGGTGATCGTATTGTCATTGAACAAGTAGAAACAGAAGAAAAAACTGCTAGTGGAATTGTACTTCCAGACACAGCAAAAGAGAAACCTCAAGAAGGTCGTGTCGTAGCAGTTGGTACAGGCCGCATTTTAGAAAGCGGAGAGCGTGTAGCGCTAGAAGTAAAAGAAGGTGATAAAGTAATCTTCTCTAAGTATGCTGGCACTGAGTTAAAACTAGATGGAAAAGAGTACTTAATCCTGCGTGAAAACGACGTATTAGCAATTGTAGAGTAATTGCTAGACATTCAATTAACAAAACTTGTAGGAAATCCTACTACGTAGAAAACTAGGAGGTAGATTAGAATGGCGAAAGATATTAAATTTAGTGAAGACGCACGTCGCGCAATGCTACGTGGTGTAGACGCTTTAGCTGATGCTGTAAAAGTAACATTAGGACCAAAGGGACGTAATGTTGTTCTTGAAAAAAAATTCGGTTCACCTCTTATTACAAATGACGGTGTAACAATTGCAAAAGAGATTGAATTAGAAGATGCTTTTGAAAATATGGGTGCAAAATTAGTTGCTGAAGTAGCTAGCAAGACAAATGACATTGCTGGTGACGGAACAACAACTGCGACTGTATTAGCGCAAGCAATGATCCGTGAAGGACTTAAAAACGTAACAAGTGGAGCGAACCCAATGGTTCTTCGTAAAGGAATTGAAAAAGCAACCGTTGCTGCATTAGAAGAGCTTCGTAATATTTCAAAACCGATTGAAGGAAAAGCTTCAATTGCACAAGTTGCTGCAATTTCTTCTGCTGACGAAGAAGTAGGACAATTAATCGCAGAAGCAATGGAACGTGTAGGTAACGATGGTGTTATCACAATTGAAGAATCTAAAGGTTTCAGCACGGAGTTAGAAGTGGTAGAAGGTATGCAGTTCGATCGTGGATATGCTTCACCTTATATGGTTACTGATTCTGACAAAATGGAAGCAGTGTTAGATAACCCATACGTGTTAATTACAGATAAGAAGATCGCAAGTATCCAAGAAGTGTTACCAGTTCTTGAGCAAGTCGTTCAACAAGGCAAACCAATTTTAATCATTGCTGAAGATGTTGAAGGTGAAGCACTTGCAACATTAGTAGTAAACAAACTTCGTGGTACATTTAATGCAGTAGCTGTTAAGGCTCCTGGATTCGGTGACCGTCGTAAAGCAATGTTAGAAGATATTGCAATTCTTACAGGTGCTGAAGTGATCACAGAAGAATTAGGTCTTGACCTAAAATCTGCAAATATCACTCAACTAGGACGCGCTTCTAAAGTTGTTGTTACAAAAGAAAATACAACAATTGTTGAAGGTGCGGGTGAGTCTGACAAAATTGCAGCTCGTGTAAACCAAATTCGTACACAATTAGAAGAAACAACTTCTGAATTTGACAAGGAAAAACTTCAAGAGCGTCTTGCAAAATTAGCTGGTGGAGTAGCAGTCATAAAAGTGGGTGCTGCAACTGAAACTGAGCTTAAAGAGAAGAAGCTTCGTATTGAAGATGCATTAAACTCAACGCGTGCAGCTGTTGAAGAAGGTATCGTTTCTGGTGGTGGTACAGCACTAGTAAACGTCATTAATGCTGTTAAAGCTGTTCAAGCTGAAGGTGACGAGTTAACAGGTGTTAACATTGTTCTACGTGCACTTGAAGAGCCGGTTCGTCAAATCGCACACAACGCAGGCCTTGAAGGATCTGTCATCGTTGAGCGTCTGAAAAACGAGGAAGCTGGAATTGGTTTCAATGCAGCAACTGGCGCATGGGTAAACATGATCGAAGCTGGTATCGTTGACCCTACAAAAGTTACTCGCTCAGCACTTCAAAACGCAGCAAGCGTATCTGCAATGTTCTTAACAACAGAAGCAGTAATCGCTGATAAGCCTGAAGAAGGCGGCGGAATGCCTGACATGGGCGGCATGGGCGGAATGGGTGGAATGGGCGGCATGATGTAATAACGCCCCATTACCCCTTGATATATTAGGGTTTGTTATTCCATTAATAACCATGGGTAACATTTACCCATGATAGGCTAAAAACTAGAGGTTTTCCATTAGTTCTTTGAACTTTTTGGAGGCCTCTTTTTCATTTGCAGTTGTCCGTTGATACAACTTATTAGGTGTAAACTAAAAAAGAAACGTACACTGACTAGAAGGTTTTTTTATTTAAAGCCTATAATATAGGTAATATATAAAAGCCCTTATGAAAAAGAAAATAATTATGAGACATGTGTGTTGTAGAATGAATGTGAGAAAGTTTTAAAACATAAGTGGGCCTATAAGCATCTGAATCAAGCGGATTAAGATGGCAAAGGAACTAGAGATGACAATTTATAGCCTATCGAAAAACGAGGAAAAGTTTGGGTTTACATTAGAAATACCCAAGTCAGACTCAGATACATTCGATATCTCAAATGAGGAGTTGCTGTTTTGAAAAAGTCAAACAAACGCTACTTGTCGGAAGAAGATAAAAGAGCAATTTTAAGAGCTGCTGATGAAATTATAGCGCAAGGGGGGCGAACACTTCTTGCGAAAATTTTGAAAGGCTCTCGTGAAAAAAAAATAATACAGTTAGGGCTAGATAAGTGCCCGGTATATGGATATTTCAAATCTGAAAAAATTGAAGAAGTCATGAATATAATTGATTGGATGATCGATTATGATTTTCTAGATATTGAATATAGTGGGAAATTACCGATGATCATTTTTACTGAACGAGGTTGGCAAATTGAGGCTGATCAGCGTGCTGATGAATTTTTGGACGAATGGAAACGATGGTTGAAACAAGACAATAAAAGTCCCGATATGAGTTACTTAAAGGATCGTAATCGCGAGATGATCATTTTGTTCCTCGAGAAGGTGAAAGAGACAAGAGACAAAAGGTATATATCATATCTAACGGAGTGGGCGAAAGTAGATTATAAAAAGGTGAAAATTAAGATTTATGAAGTAATTAAAGCGCTCGAAGAGAATAGTCCAATTGACCCGCGATTTGTAGTAGAAAGAGACAAGTCGGTTAAGGAGGCATTGGAAGGAGCGTCTCCTGAAGAGTTCCATTTAAAGTGTCATAAATGTGGGGAATATTTCGCTTTTACAGTCGGTGAACAGAAGTTTTATAAACAAAGAGGGTATGTACTACCAAAAACTTGTAATGAATGTCGGGACAAAAGAAACGAGAGTAATTTTTTATGGTGAAAAAAAATTCTGAGGTTATGCTACTGTCTAACTTCAAGATATTTCATAGAAAAGTTTCCAGAAAAGTTTTTTAAGGAGCAAATGTATAATGTCATTCTATCGTCTCAGTTCATTGAATGTATGAATTCGATTATAAAAGTCAAACGTGTCGAACAAAGCACACGACCGTAAATATAACTTTTCTCGTAGACGAAAACCATTTGTGTTGGGTGAAGTAGTGTACGGAAAGGTTTGATATTCTAATCATACAAACATTTAGGGGGAACAACATTGTTTTTACTTTTAACGCTATTTATCATCACAGTTCTGCTTTGTAAGAAATCCGTTGCTCAGTGTGGCAAGAAGAACCCCCTTTTTACCTATTCGGCTTTAACTCTTGTTTTCCTTGTAAACGGTTGTTCGGGAGGATCGCCAAGTGGTTCGGTAGATTCCGCTAATTCGCACGAATTGCTAATGGTACATTTCATTGACGTCGGACAAGGCGATGCTACGCTGTTGCAAGGACCAGACTTTACAGTTTTGATTGATGCTGGGAGACATGATGCAAACGATGTCGTGCCATACTTAAAATCAGTTGGTGTTACGGATATTGATCTACTTGTCGGAACACACCCTCATGCAGACCACATCGGTCAAGTCGATAAAGTCATTGAAAGCTTTAACGTTACGGACGTATGGATGTCTGGTGATATCCATACGTCAAAGACATTCGAAAGGGTGATCGATGCAGTTTTGCAAGCGGACATAGGCTACCATGAACCTAGAAGGGGAGAAACATTTGTAATCGGTTCTTCATTCATAGAAGTACTTAATCCCGATGAGTTAACGGGAGATTTCCATGAAGGTTCGATAAGCCTTATGATTACCTATGGTGACATTAAATTTATGCTCACGGGTGATGCAGAAGAGCAGACGGAAAAGACAATCATTGATAATAACGAGGACATAAAGGCCCATGTTTTTCAACTCGGCCATCACGGGTCGAACACGTCAAATACTCAAGCCTTTTTAGATGCTGTTAATCCAGATGTAACCATTTATTCGGCGGGCCATTTAAATAGCTACGGTCACCCGCACGATGAGGTAGTAACTAGAATAGCGGCGATGAACATCCCTTTATACGGAACAGATACACAAGGAACAATTATCGTAGTAACAAACGGAAAGACGTACGAGATCACCACTGAAAAAGATGTAAAAGCCGACTTAAGTAAAGAAAGCACTAGTAATGATAGTAGACAGTATACATGTATTGATATTAATGAAGCAGAAAAAAGTGAGCTAGCGAAAATAACTCATATCGGTAATTCGAGGGCTGACCAGTTAATTGAGCTCCGCCCATTTGAATCTATTAGCGATTTAACGAGAATTAATGGGATAGGTCCTGCAAGGGTAGCAGAAATTGAAGCCGAGGGACTAGCTTGCGTACAGTAAGGAGGAAAAGCATTGCTAAAAGCAGTAATAGATCGAGTAGTGGACGGGGATAAAGTAGTTCTTCTAGTAGGTAATGAAGAGACAGAGTTGGTATTGGGGAAAGAACAACTCCCAGAAGGTGCAAAAGAAGGCATGTGGGTAACGGTTTCACTTGAAGGAGATAAAGTGAAATCAATAACGATAGATCACGGACATTCGTTACATGACCGAGACCGTATTGAAGCAAAAATGAACTTGTTAAAAAAGAGAGGAAGTCGTTTGAAATAGAAATTAGTAGAAGAGTTCTTATATTTTATTTATTAACTCAACTTTCGCAGACTGAAATCGGCAAATATGCCTTGATATACCTAGGAAGGCCGGATATCCACTGCTGTAGTATTAATTTGGTAACTGCTTTGCTTGTTTGTTTTAACGCATCTTGAATAAGCTCAATCAGTTGCT
>CAZIRM010000022.1:0-16762 GCA_964541705.1 uncultured Bacillaceae bacterium
AGCGCATCTTCAAAATAACCATTTGCACTAAATGCTTCTGCCAAACGTAAATGAATATTCGTTCCACTTAACTGCTCTTGGAAAGGTAATACTTTTTTATAATAAGGGATACTTGTTGCGTAATCACCTCTTGCCGAATAAAACTCTCCTAATCCAAAAAGTACAACAGGCTCATCTGGCACTTGCTTTTTAGCGTTTAGTAATTTCTGCTCAGCAACTTCTTCTAACCCTTGTGTTTGGTATAAATCAGCTAATAACAGTTGCGACTGCACAAATGCCTGATCTGATTCATTTACCTCTAACAGCATTTCAATTGCTTCATCTTCATCACCTATGTCAATGAGTAATTCTGCCATGAAAACATAAAGTTCACCTTCATCAGGATAAAAACCTAGTAGTTCGTCTGTATGTACTTTCGCTTCATCTACTAATCCTAGTTCGTAATAAAGTTGCGCGATCATAAATTTCGTTTCATGGTCGCAAATTTTTGAAAGTGTTCGTAGCTCACTTAATGCTTCTTCAAATCTTCCTATATCAATAAGCTGTAACACACTATTTAAATCATGATTCATGATTGACCTCCTAACCTATTAATAAAAACAAAAAAACACCAAGATAATGGTGTAATTCCTTTAAGGTTATTATAGACATCTATTTTATGTTTAATCAATAGTTTTAATTGGGTAAGCTTCATCGATAGGTACAAACCTTCTCGGAAGATTAATCGTATTCTCTTTTCCATTTCCAGGGTATATAAACATAGTTCCCCCTGCTTTTATTACCTTCCCTCTTAGAACCACGACACTTGGATTTAACAAGCATTTATTATTTGCGCTTAAAAATTGGTTTTCGTTAAATAATAGATAATCGGCGTCATTACCAATCAAAAGCGTGCCTTTTTGTGGATATATCCCTAACGAGCGTAGGGTACGTTTATCTAATGGTTTATGCTGTTTTAAGGGCTTATGACACGTTAGTAACCGATAATAATCTAGCGTATAATTCCATACTTGTTCTGCTACAGCTCTATTAACATCAGAACAGTTCCAAACCGGATAAAAATGAATATCGTATTGAAATGTCTCATTTTTTATCTCTTGCCATCTAACTTTACTTAAATCACATAGATTGTTTACTATCACAAAAATAATTGGCACTTTATGATGCTTGCATCTACGTACAAATGTTGATGTTAAATTTGATAATGGGGTTCTTACACTGACTAAAAAATCAACCGTTGAATTGATGAGGTCATGCTTTGCTTGTTTTAGTTGTTGGTCAAACTTTTTCTCTTCAGTTATGTCACAAACAGTTATGACTGTTGTACACCCTATACGTTGAAGAAAGGTCATTCTTTCTTTTATAGCGGAAAAAAGAGTAATATTGATCAAATCAAAATCAAACATCACATACCCCGGCGTCATCACCATTTTGCTTGTGTTTAATTGAAACCCCCGATATTTAATACTCCGGTTTGATACATACTCAATTTTGGTCTTATTTATATAATAACAGTAAGTAGAAACCACACCATATTGATAGGTTTTCGCTTTTTCAATTGAGTATTTCATCGATTACTCCCCCACAATGAATCTTCTATTGAAAAATTATGTTAAAATGAAAAACTTAGACCAAAAATACATACATAATAGTGGTTTAATCGAAAATGATAAAGAAAGGAGTGTGATTCAATTGACACTAAAACATCTAACAATACGAATTCGGTCAAGTTTTTGGTATATTCCTTCTCTTTATGGGGTGTTTGCTATTTTACTCGCCTTACTTAGCGTACAATTTGACCAATCTATTACAAGTATTCCTCTTATCGATCAGAAAGTGCATTCAATCTTTTTTACTGATATCGGTTTAGCACGAACAATTTTAAGTACGATTAGTGCATCCCTTTTAACGATGACAACCATTACCTTTTCAACGATCTTATTAGTATTAACAACGTTCTTGTCCGAGTTTTCACCACGGACATTACAAAACTTTATTTCCGACCATAGTACGCAAAGGGTACTTGGTATATTCGTTGGCGGTTTTATTTATTCGATCTTATTGTTATTATTCTTAAAAGATACCACAAGAGATATCTTCATCGTCCCAAGTTTCGCAGTTTTTTATCAATCATATGCTTAATCGTGTTCGTCTTCTTTATCCATCATGTTTCTAATTGGATGCAAGTCAGTAACTTAATTCATCGCATTACTGTCCATGTCGTTGATCGTATTGATCAAAGATTCCAATTGAAAAGTGAAGCTTACAAAGATGCTCCATTGGAGGATTGGGAAAGCGAGGAATTACGACACATCTCTCCTAAAGTAGTGAAGGGAAATCAATCAGGCTATATTAAATACCTTGATTTAGATAGTTTAATTAAACAAGCAATTAAAGATGACTGTATTGTAAAAGTTGAAAGAAAGGAAGGTGACTACGTTGATGAAGACACGGCCATTCTTTCAATCTGGAAGGTAAATAATGAGAAAGTTGATACGGACTTCCATAAATTTATATCGATTGGCAGAGAAAAGTCGCCAATTGACCAACTCGATTTCGGCTTAACGAAGATTGTTGAAATTGCTTTAAGAGCATTGTCTCCGGGAGTTAATGATCCAAATACTGCGATAAACTGTATCGATCATTTAGGCAGAATTTTAACAAAACTCGGAAAAAAACATTTACCAACAACGTATCATAATGATAGGAATAGGAATCTTAGAGTTATGGTTGAACAGCCAACCTTTGAAGACTATTTAATGAAATGTTTTTATCCATTACGGAAATACGGTTTTCAGGATGCTTCTATCCTATGTGCAAGTTTAAAAGCGTTAACGATAATTGCAGAAAAAAATGATGAAATAATAAAAGAACATATTTGGAGCTTTTCAAAGTATATCATTGAAGGAATAGACAAACATTCTTTGTTTTCATTAGACATGAATTTGATTAACACTCAGTTAAAATCACTTTCTAAAGCAACTGTACATCATAAGGATTTTTCCCCTTTATAATAAACAAAAAGCTTGAGACAACAAAGTCATTCAAGCTTTTTTCATCATTAAGATTAAGTTGTATGGTCAACTAAACACTTCAAATGTGCAAAGAAATTAGGATATGAAACATTTATAGCTTCAACATCATTAACTGTTACTTTATCTCTTGTAACACAGCCAGCTACTGCCATCGCCATTCCAATACGATGATCACCGAAGCTATCCACTTCACCACCCGAGAGTTTAGTCATACCCTTAATAATCATCCCATCATCAGTTGCCTCAATGTCAGCACCTAACTTTTTAAGTTGTGAAACGACTGTGTCTATTCGGTTCGTTTCTTTTACTTTTAGTTCTTCTGCATCCTTGATAACTGTTTTTCCAGTAGCTTGTGTTGCTAATACAGCAATGACAGGAATTTCATCAATAAGTCTTGGAATGATATCACCACTAATTTCAATGCCCGTTAATTCAGATGACCGAATCGTTAGGTCAGCAATTTTCTCCTCATTAATAACTCTTTCATTTGAGATTGTCAATTTCGCTCCCATTTGCTGAAGGACGTCGATAATCCCTGTCCTTGTTTCGTTCATCCCTACATTTGTTAGCGTTATTTCACTTTCTTTCGTAATGGCTCCTAATACTAAAAAGAATGCTGCAGATGAGATGTCCCCGGGTACTACGACGTGTGTACCTTTTAACGTTTGTTTACCTTGAATCCTAACTGAACAACCATCTACACTCACATTTGCACCAAATGCTTTTAACATTCTTTCTGTATGATCTCTTGACTTATGTGGTTCATTGACGATCGTCTCACCCTCGCTCTGTAAGCCTGCTAGGAGAACTGCCGACTTGACTTGAGCACTAGCAACTGGAGAATCGTACCTTATACCCTTCAACGATCCACCATCGATAGCTAAAGGAGTATAATTGCCACCACGACGTCCGTTGATGTTTGCTCCCATTTTTCGTAGAGGAACAGTCACTCTCCCCATAGGTCTCTTGGCTATCGACTCATCTCCGATCATCACAGAGTGAAACGGTCTTGTTGAAAGAATACCTAACATTAATCTTGCGGTTGTACCTGAATTTCCGACATCCAATATGTCACTAGGTTCCTTTAATCCTTGCCAGCCCTGCCCATTGACCGTCACTTTATCACCGTCTTGCTCAATTGTTACACCTAATCTTTTAAAGCATGAAATTGTGCTTAAGCAATCCGCACCTGGTAAAAAACCTTCTATTGTCGTTTGTCCCTCTGCAATAGATCCAAACATGACTGCACGGTGAGAAATCGATTTATCTCCTGGTACCTTTATACTCCCTTTTAACTGTTTTACTGGACTTACTATTTCTATTGACATGCCTACACTCACTCCATTTCAAAAGAAAAATTACGAACTAATAAATGCTTCATACAAGTGCTCACTTAAGCAGTTTAACGCTTTGTCTCTATCCTGATCAGAGCGAAAGCTAAGTCTCATAACTCCCATAATGTCTTCACGAGTTTCTAAAATTCGTATATTTGTAATACTAATTTCTTCTTTTGCCAAGATTCCAGTTATGTCAGAGATCACCCCAGGATGATCGGGCACATCGACATATAAATCATAGAAGGAAGGGATCGCACCCTTTCTTTTTATAGGGAGTTCATCACGGAACGACTTTGCGCGTAAAAAATAGTGATGGATTTTTTCTTCGTCACTTTGTTCAATAAGATCTTTCACTTGTTTCATCTCTCTCTCCCATGCTGATAATAAAGAAAGCAAAACTTCTTTATTGTGCATAAGAATATCTCGCCACATGATAGGGTTTGAGGATGCAATTCGAGTTATGTCTCTAAACCCACCAGCCGCCATGTCTGTAACGATCGGTTCTTGTTCTTCCATATTCGCCACTTGGTTTACTAGACTAGCGGCAATCAGGTGGGGAAAGTGACTAATTGCCCCTGCTAATCGATCGTGCTGTTCGGCTGTCATCTCTACAAACTTCGCTCTAGTTCCTTTCAGCCAATTCTGGAGTTGAATTACCTGTGTCATATTCGTATTTGAACAAGGTGTTAGAATGTAAAACGCATTTTCAAATAAGTGTTCTCTAGCAGCCTCCACGCCTGATTTATGAGATCCTGCCATTGGATGTCCACCAATAAATGTCACATTCTTGGTGGCTAAGCAAGTAGCTTTTTCTACAATCTTTCGCTTTGTACTCCCTACGTCGGTGATGATGGCATTTTCTTTAAACGTATATTGGCAAAGCTCCTCTAATACTTGCTCTGTTTTTGCTACTGGAGTTGCAAGTACAATTAAATCGGCTTCACAAAATCCTTCTTCAAGTTTCGTTGCAATCTCATCAATTACACCTAGAGACTTTGCAACCTTTAATTCGTTTTCATTAATATCAAAGCCACAAATCGTAACTGATGGATGTTCTTTCTTTATTGCTAATGCGATTGAGCCACCAATTAACCCTAAACCAACGACAAAAACTTTTTTTGTTTTCACATTCCCTACCTTCTCCCATTTGCTACTTCATATGTTCTTGCTTTCTAAGATTTCCTTCATCATTTTCGTTCATTTAAAAATGTAGAAAGTTGATCAATGATTGCTGCATTCTCCTCATGACTTCCAACGGTTATTCGTACGTATGTAGGAAACCCTAAAGCTTCCCCTGAACGTACAATAAAGCCTCGTTCTAACAAGTATTGGAATACAGTATTTCCAGACGTCTTCATATCAATAAGTATGAAATTCCCTTGTGATGGGTAGTAATCTAAGTTATATTGCTTGCAAAAACCAGCATACTGCTGCAGACCTTCTCTATTTTTCGTTTTACATTGTTTAATAAATTCTTGATCATTTAGTGCAGCGATTGCTGCTACTTGAGCTAATGTTGATGTATTAAACGGTTCTCTTCCAGGTTCAATTTTTTGAATAAATTGAGGATTTCCTACACCATACCCGATACGAAGAGAGGCTAAGCCGTAAGCTTTTGAAAATGTTCGCAACACCATTAAATTATCGTACTGCTTCAATAATGGAAGAGTTTGCGGATAATCTTCCGCAACAACATACTCATAATAAGCTTCGTCACTAACAACGAGTACATCTTTTGGCACTTTTTCTAAAAAGTTTAAAAATGCTTTTTCTCCAACATACGTTCCTGATGGATTATTTGGATTACACACCCAAACAATTCGCGTGTTTTCATCGATTTGTTTTAACATACCATCAAGGTCGTGAATTCCATCCTTTAGTGGCACTTCTCGAACTTCAGCTCCTTCAATGATGGCGTTGTGTTTATACTGAGAGAAAGATGGAACTGCACATACGGTGTTCGTGCCTGTCGTTAGTAAAGCTCTACACAAAATTAAAATCACTTCATCAGAACCATTACCAAAAATCAGCTGATCCATACCGACAGAAAGATGTTTGGCTACTGCTTCTCGAACTGAAGCAGCATACCCATCTGGATAAATCGCTAGTTTATTTAATGAATCTGTTATTGCCTGTTTAACAGTTGGTGACGAGCCAAATGGGTTTTCATTAGAAGCTAATTTTATTATTTTATCTAGCCCATATTGTTTCTTCACTTCTTCAATTGGTTTTCCCGGTTTATATGGGGAAAGACCAACTAATTGTTTTTTCACTTTCATCCATTAACACCCCGCTCTGTTAAAGTAAAAATATTCTTCCTTCTATGTTACGACGAAATGAGTGAATGTACAAATGTTTTTATTGAAGAAAGTGCTTTTTCTTTGTTTTTTTCATTCACTAGGTTCATTGCTTCCGTTTCTATTTTCATTACTAAAGCACTTCCTTCGATCACACCATCACAATAAGGAGAAAGGACTTTAATTTGTTCTGCATTTGATATCCCGAATCCTACAGCAACTGGGACATTACTATATTCCTTTACCTTTTGTAAAAAGTCATAGACGTTGCTGTCTAATTGTTTCCTCATACCTGTCACGCCAAGTGATGAAACACAATAGAGAAAGCCTTGGGCACTCGTTGCAATCTTTTCAATCCGTTCTTGGCTAGTTGGTGCCACTAACGAAATAAGAGCCATTCCTTCCTCTTCACACCTCTTCCCTATTTCGCTACTTTCCTCAAAAGGTAGATCAGGGATAAGAAGACCGTCAACATCGTTTTCTTTTAATAAGGAAAACAGTTCCTCTTCACCTAATTGTAAAACAGGATTATAGTAGCTAAAGATAATCGTTGGAATCGTTAATCCTTTTGCCCGCATTTCACCTACTAATTCAATGGCTTTTTGAAGTGTCATTCCATTCTCTATTGCTCTTATCGCCGCTTGCTGAATGACTGGCCCATCCGCGAGTGGATCTGAATAAGGAACTCCGACTTCTAGAATACTCGCACCACTTTCTTGCAAAGCAAGGGCTATATCAACAGTTGCAGCCGGGGTAGGGTCTCCTGCCATAATAAATGGAATAAATAGTTTATCCTCTGTTTTTGCCACGTTTTCTAATCTACTCATCTCCATTATCCTCCCCGATATATGCCATTAAAGTATGAACATCTTTGTCCCCTCTTCCTGATAAACAAATAAGCAAGGTATCTTCTTTTTGTAAATGTTTCACTCTTTTAAATGCTTCTGCTAGTGCGTGAGCAGATTCTATCGCTGGAATAATTCCTTCTAGTTTACACAAGATTTGAAGTGCTTCGATTGCTTCATCATCGCTTATACTATTATATTGCACCCTCCCAATATCTTTTAAGTAGGCATGCTCTGGACCGACCCCAGGATAGTCAAGCCCAGCTGAAATTGAGTGCGGCTCAATAATCTGACCTTCTTTTGTCTGCAACAAATACGTTAATGATCCATGAATGACTCCTTTGCTTCCTTTTGTCATTGTTGCTGCATGCTGATCGGTTTCAGTCCCTTTTCCTGCTGCTTCTACACCAATGAGCTTTACTTCTTCATCTATTAAGAACGGATAAAACATCCCCATCGCATTGCTTCCTCCACCAACGCAAGCAACAATCTCTGTTGGAAGTTTTCCTTCTAATTCTAAAAATTGTTGTCTTGCTTCATCTCCTATGATTCTTTGAAAATCTCTTACCATTTTCGGATAAGGGTGGGGGCCAACAACAGAACCAATTAAATAAAACGTATCTGTTACATTCGCAACCCAGTACCTAATTGCTTCATTCGTTGCATCCTTTAACGTTTTACTTCCACTCTCTACAGGGATGACTTCAGCTCCTAGGAGCTTCATTCGAAAGACATTTAACGCCTGTCGCTCGATATCTCTTTCTCCCATGAACACTTTACATTCAAGACCGAACTTCGCTGCCACCGTAGCCGCTGCTACACCGTGTTGACCAGCCCCTGTTTCTGCGATTATTTTCTTTTTTCCCATTCGTTTTGCTAAGAGTGCCTGCCCAATTGCGTTATTTATTTTGTGCGCTCCTGTGTGGTTTAAATCTTCTCTCTTTAGGTAAATTCTTGCACGATTAAAATGGTTTGTAAGGTTTTGGGCAAAGGTAAGCGCAGTGGGTCGACCGGAATAACTACGTAACTGCTGCTTATACTCTTTGATAAATGAATCATCTTCCATTGCATTTTTAAAAGCTTGTTCTAACTCGCTAATGGCGTTCATTAAAGTTTCAGGAACAAATTTTCCACCAAAGTCCCCAAAGCGTCCGTGACTATCCGGATTATAAGTATTCATGAAATAACCTCTCTTCTAGTATATTTTTCATCTCTTCGCTCTTTTTTCCATCTATTTCTATGCCACTCGATAAATCAATACCGAGCGGCTGATAAGGTAGTAACTCTTGAATCGTGTTAGGGTTAATTCCACCAGCGATAAAGCACTTTGCAGATTGCCGAATCGCTTCTTTTTGATAAGTAGGAATAAAATCCCAATCAAATGCAATACCTGTTCCTCCGCGCCGATTTCCAACTTTACTATCAATGACATACCCATCAGCAATTTTAAAATAGGTTTGCATCTGCTTTAGCGCTTGTGGTGAATGGTGAACCACTTTCCAAACTTCTTTCTTTAGCTTTTGCTTTAATTTTTCCACTTCTTCCGGCGTTTCGTCTCCATGACATTGGATGATATCTAATGGTACTTCCCTACAAATTTGCTCTATCTCCTCTAGCGTTGAGTTTACAAAAACACCAACTATTTTTTGTCTAACCATTAACTGCTCTAACCATTTATTGACTTGTTTTGCCTGAACTTGACGTTTACTTTTTGCGAAAATAAAACCAAGGTAATTCGCACGACTTTTCGATGTGACAACAACATCTTGGAAATGGTGATTGCCACAATATTTTAATAATGGTGTCATTGTAGCTCTCCAAACAGTTTTTTAATTTCTTCGTGTTGATTTTCTCCACGCATAAGTGCTTCACCAACAAGAATCCCTTGCGCTATTCCTTCTAATTTTTTGATGTCAGCTGCATGATTGATCCCACTTTCACTAATAACGAAAAGGTCGCTGGGAAGTTGTTTTTGTAGATCAATGGTCTGTTGGATATTCGTTGTAAATGTTTTTAAGTTTCGATTGTTAATTCCAATAATTTCAGGTTTAAACGTCAATAGCACCTTTTCTGCATCCGCCATTGAGTGTACTTCTACTAAGCATTCCATCCCTTTTTCATATGCTTGTAAGTAATATTCGTGGAGTTGGTTTTTGTCGAGTATTGTTGCGATTAACAGAATTGCATCCGCACCAATTCTTCGACTCTCCTCAATCTGCTTCTCCGAGATGATAAAATCTTTTCTCAACACGGGTATTTTTACTTGCTGCTTAATCGCCGTTAAATAGATGTTATGCCCTTGAAAAAATGTTTCATCGGTAAGAACTGATATTGCATCTGCACCAGCATTTTGATAGTTAATTGCGGTATTGAGTGGTTGAAAGTTCGTTGTTATGATTCCTTTCGAAGGAGAGGCTTTCTTTACCTCTGCAATCAACGCTAATTGCCTGTGATGTTTCTGAAGTGAATCTAGAAGGGAGTATCGTTCGACCTCAATTTCATCTGTAAGGACTAAATTTCTTACCTGTTCCATTTTCGTCTCGACTATTTTCGCTAACATGATGTAGCCTCCTTCTCCCTCAGACGTTCTAATTGTTTATAAGCTTTTCCCGATGCAATAACCTCTTTAGCATAGACAACCCCATCAGCAAGTGACTGTACTTCATCTGCACAATACAAGGCAGCTGCTGCGTTAAGTACGGTTATGTTTAAAGCCGATTCATTTGATCTTCCTTGCAAGACTTGTTCTATTAATCTTGCACTCTCCTTTGAATTTCCCGCTTCAAGTTCGGCTAATGTTCCTCTCTTTAACCCTAACTCCTCCGGGGTAATTTGATAGTGAGCAATTTCACCATTCTTCAATTCAAAAATATTTGTATAGGTTGTGATCGAACACTCATCCATCCCTTCTCCACCAGTTACAAACAACGCTCGTTCCCCACCTAATTCCCTGTACGTATAAGCCATTTTTTCTGCTTTCTTCGTATCATAAGCTCCAATTACTTGGGCATTTGCCCTAGCTGGATTCACTAATGGTCCTAATAAATTAAACACCGTTTTAAACTTTAGTTGCTTACGTGCATTGGCGACATGTTTCATAGATTGGTGATACAAAGGGGCGTATAAAAAACTTAAATTAAATTCTCTTAGCGCATTTACTGCCTGTTTTGGTGAGTGTTGAATAGGAATATTCAATCGTTCTAACACATCTGCGCTTCCACTTTTTGACGAAATGGCGCGGTTCCCATGCTTTGCAACTTTCAACCCAGAGGCAGATAAAACAATTGCAGTTGTTGTTGAAATATTAAAGGTTGATAATCCGTCTCCTCCAGTGCCACAAGTATCAATAACTTTGGTAAAACGGTGGTCAATTGAGACCGAATGTTGTTTCAAGGATGTTGCAAAACCCACCAACTCCTCTACCGTCTCCCCTCTCAGTGTTAACATTGAAAGAAGACTCGCTATTTGAATGTCATTCGCTTCTCCCATCATCATCTCATCCATTAAAGCTTTGGCTTGCTCAACTGATAATGTTTTTCCTTGGGCACATAAGTCTAACAATTGTTTAAACATGGTTTCCCGCCTCCTTCGATTGAAACATCTGCTCAGCAACGATCACTGCTCGAATTAAAGCTTTTGCTTTGTTTCTCGTTTCTTCCCACTCTTTTTCAGGAACAGAATCGGCAACAATTCCTGCTCCCGCTTGAATATAAACTTTCCTATCTCTCAACACCATCGTTCGAATTGCAATACAAGAGTCGATGTTTCCATCAAAACCTAGATAGGCAATGGCTCCAGCATACAGTTCTCTTCTTGTCGGCTCAAGCTCCTGTAAAATTTGCATCGCCCGAATTTTTGGAGCTCCTGAAACTGTCCCCGCAGGAAATGATGCAAATAGCGCATCTATAGGGTGAACCGATGAATCAATGGTCCCAGTAACCTTTGAAATCATGTGCATCACATGAGAAAACTTAGCGATTTCCATCAGTACTGGCACTTTCACAGAGCCGTACTGCGCTACCCTTCCTATGTCGTTTCTAGCTAAGTCAACCAGCATATAGTGTTCCGCTCTTTCTTTTTCATCCTTTAATAGGTCACTAGCTAACCGCACATCTTCATCACTAGATCTTCCTCTTTTGCGTGTCCCGGCTATTGGATGGATTTCAATATGCCCATCCTGAATTTGGACTAATCTTTCTGGAGAGCTACCAATTACTTCTGAATCGCCGAATTTGATATAAAACAAATAAGGTGAAGGATTAATCATCCGCAAAACTCGATACAGCTCCAATCCAGTAACAGAAACATCAAGCTCAAATCTCTGTGATAAAACCGCTTGAAATACGTCTCCACTAACGATGTATTGCTTTATCTTTTCTACGTGTTTAATGAAGTCCGATTTATTATAATTTGACTTCACGTTTTCAAACGCTACTTCCTCATCAATAGGAGCCTGAAAAAGTTTCGTACCAAGTTTTACAGATGAAATCTTTTCGATGATTAACTCAATCCGCTTGACTGATTGATCATAGATAGTCTTAAGGTCTTGACCGTTTTTTATATTTACGTGATGTAAAATAAAAAGCTCTTTCTTATGATGGTCGTAGGCAAGAATCGTTTCGCAAAACACAAATTTCATTTTCTCGATGTGAGAACTGTTTTCGCTTTGTAAGATTGGTTCCATCAGTTCAACAGCATCATAAGCGATTGTTCCGACGGCACCACCTTGAAAAGGAATTGGCAAGTCTGTCTTCTTTAACTTTAAATAGGAAATTGCCTGTTCAAACAATTCTTTAAAGGTTTCTGCACTAATTAATTCTTGATTAGATTGATTGGAGAAAACATAACGGCCTTTCTCCTCCGTTATAAAAAACTGCGGATTAAGACCAATGAAAGAAAAACGAGACCATGGAGATTGATCATCTTTACTTTCTAATAGGAAAACTGCTTGGTCCTCTAATTGTTGAAATATTTGAATAGGGGTCAAAGTATCTGCAAAAAAATGGGATGTAAATGGAATTGTTTCATACATCTTTACATCGTTTAAGAACGATGCATATAATGGTTTAATCATATCGGCTCACCTCTTCATTTAATTGAAGAGAAGCGTTGAGGGGAAATGTGGGAATAGGAGGATTTCTGTCTATAGACAGAATATTCTGACCTTTGAAGGTCCAGTGTAATAAAAAAGCCTACAACAAATAAGTCGTAGGCATGATTCATTTATTATACCTCCGCTCAACTCTACTCATCTCTTCTCATTCTCTTCTCTACTCGGCTCAATCTTCAACACTATACTTTATTACATGTAATCATAAAGGGTCACAAAACTTTTGTCAACGATTTAAGTCTGGTCTTAACTTGATAGCATCATTTAAATAAACATGTTGTACTTCTTTTTGTGGCACATCTGTATTGACGGTCATCATTACTCGAATGCAATACTCTAATGCACCTTGTACAGGAATCTCTCTTGCACACATAACAGGAACATATGTCCACCCTTCAATAAGTCGTAATACTTTTGCTGGGAACGTAGCATCTAAATCTTCAGTTACTGTAATTAGTACGTGCGCAACTAGATCAGGATCTATGTTATTTCGTTCAATCATTTGTTCGATTACTAAACTTGTAGCATTTGAGATTTCTTTTTCATCATTTTGGGTTACTGTGATCGCACCCCTTATTCCTCTAACCATTTAACCACCCCGATGCGCCATTCAATAATACTTGTCTAAGTAAATCCTCGGGAACAGAAACAAGCTCTACATCGCCAATTTGCTTCAATAAAACCATGTTGATCTTACCATTTGCTGACTTTTTATCTTTTTTCATTGCATCTATCAAATCATCTATATTAAGGGTTGACGGTATTTCAAGTTGATAATGATATGTTTTTAACCACCTTAAAATATCTTTTATATCAAGAGCAATTCCATAGTATTGTTCACTGACTTTTAGTGCAAAAATCATCCCAATAACGACTGCTTCACCGTGGGTTATTTTCCCATAACCTAATTTGGCTTCAATGGCATGGGCTAATGTATGACCAAAGTTTAAATATGCCCGTACATTTGCTTCTTTTTCGTCTTCTTTTACTATGGTTGCTTTTATCGAAATTGACTGCCTTAACAAATCTTGCGCTCTTGAACCTTGAACATCAGAAAAAGACTTGATCTCATCACGAAGCCAATCGTAAAAAGACTGACTTCTAATAAACCCGTGCTTAATGACTTCGGCAAGGCCAGACCGCCACTCACGATCAGGCAAAGTCAATAATGTTGCTGTATCATAAATAACTGCTTCTGGTTGGTAGAACGCACCAATCATGTTCTTTCCTAACGGATGATTAATGGCTACTTTGCCTCCAACACTACTATCATGTGCTAATAATGTCGTTGGAACTTGAATGAACGGAATCCCTCGCATATAAGTAGCTGCGACGAAGCCAGCTAAATCTCCCACTACACCCCCACCTAGCGCGATGACAAGTGATTTTCGATCTAGCCCTTTCTCAAGCGCAAAGGACTGAATCTCGTAGTAGTTTTGAAATGATTTGGATGCCTCGCCACTTGGAATCATGTACTCATACGTAGAAATATTAGTAGGTAGTGACTTTTTTACATCGTCCAAATAAAGTGGCGCAACACAGTCGTCTGTAATAATGAGAATAGAGGAAGGCGTTACGTTCAACTGACTAAGTATTGTCCCGACATCATGTCGAATGTCTTCTCCTAGTAGTACAGGGTATTTTTTCGTCTCTGCTTCTATTAATAACCGGTCCATTAGAATAATCTCACCCGCTCATGATGGCGCTCGATAGAATCTTTTATTTCCTCGATAAAGTCACCACTAAATTTCTCTAATAGAGCTTTTGCAACCTCCCATGCTACGACACTTTCTGCTACCACCGCTGCCGCAGGAACAGCACAACTGTCAGAGCGTTCGATACTTGCCTCAAATGTGTCCTTCGTATCAATATCAATACTTTTTAGTGGCTTGTATAAAGTAGGAATTGGTTTCATCACACCCCTAACAACAATCGGCATTCCGTTTGTCATGCCACCTTCAAAACCACCCATGCGATTTGTACTTCTTTGATAGCCTTTTTCTTCGTCCCAAATAATTTCATCATGGACTTCACTACCTGGCTTTCTAGCTGCTTCAAACCCGATCCCAATTTCTACACCTTTGAAGGCATTGATACTCATGATTGCAGCCGCAATTTTTGCGTCCAATTTCTTATCGTAGTGAACATGGCTTCCTAAACCAATTGGTACTCCTTCTATAACAACCTCAACAATTCCACCTATCGAGTCTCCGTCTTTTTTCGCTTTATCAATTGCGGCAATCATTTCCTTTTCTGCTGCTGTATCCAAGCATCTTACCGGGGAATCTTCAGAACGTTTTTGTAAGTCCGCCAAAGAACTGTACGATATATCTACCCCTTTCACCCCACCAATCTCCGTTACATGACTGGCAACGTTAATTTGAAATGTACGTAATAATTTTTTCGCTACAGCTCCAGCAGCCACTCTTACTGTTGTTTCTCGAGCCGAAGACCTTTCTAATACGTTGCGCATATCTCTATGATTAAACTTCAATGCTCCATTTAAGTCTGCATGTCCAGGACGCGGGCGGGTTATTTTACGTTTCACTTCTGAATCGTCCTCGATTGGCTCAATACCCATAATTTTTGTCCAGTGTTTCCAATCATCATTCTCAACTATTAACGTAATTGGGGCACCTGTTGTCTTTCCATGTCTGACTCCGCTAGTGATCTTGACCGTGTCTTTTTCTATCTCCATTCTTCTCCCACGGCCGTAACCTTTTTGTCTTCTTGCTAACTCATCATCGATATCTTTTGCTTCCAAATTTAAATGAGCGGGTATCCCTTCAACGATTGCCGTTAATTGTGGTCCATGTGATTCTCCTGCCGTTAAATATCTCATCTGGTACCTCCTTTAATTTCTTTAGCGCTTTTATGCACTAAATTATATCATAAAACAATTAACTTTGTCTTAATTTTCTAAAAATTACTGCATACGAAATTCATTGAAATGTAGAATAATTGTTTATAGAAAAAAGGCTAATCCTTGATTAACCTTTAAATTTAAATCTTAGACGAATAAGATTTACTCACACTGCTAGTTTTCTATTCTTTACGCTGATAAAAGAATGTATCTACAGGCTCAAAACCGTACTTTCCTGGATTAAATAATTGCTCCGTGCTACCTACAAACAATATTCCCCCGGGTCTGAGTGCTTGACAAAATTTATGATACAATTCATTCTTAGCTTCTTCTGTAAAATAAATCATCACATTCCGGCAGACAATCAAGTCAAAACCTGAATCAAAGCGATCCGCTAATAAATTTTGCTGTTTGAAATTAATTAGCCTTTTATATTCATCTTTAATTGCGTATCCCATACCATCCTTATGAAAACAACTTTTCAAGATGGGAGGAGGTACATCTTTTATTGATCGATCCGTATAAAACCCGACTTTGGCTCTTTCTAAAATAACTTTGTCTAAATCAGTGGCTAAGATTGAAAAATTAGAAACTGGCAACTGATTAGATAATATAATTGATAGTGTATACGGTTCTTCTCCAGTTGAACACGCTGCACTCCAGACCTTAAGCTGTTTTTTTTCACGGATAAGGCTAGGTAATATTTTAGTCTCTAATACATCCCACCGTTGCGGATTCCGGTAAAACTCTGAAACATTTATTGTCATCCTCTCTAAAAACTCATCAAAAAGGTCATGACTCTTTTGCATGGCAGCAAAATACGTTTCAAAATCTTTGTACCCCTTCTTTTCTCTTAACGACGTTAACCTACGTTTCATTTGAGCTTCTTTATATAATGATAAATCAATTCCTGTTTTTTTCTTAATGGCGTCAATAAAGTGTAAGTAATCACGATCACTCATCTGCTATGCTTCCCCTTTAGAAAATCAAACTTTCGTTCAACTATTTTTTCTCCTATATTCTTTTTTATCACATAATCACACCCTTGAAAAGAGGAAAGAATTTAGTGGAGTAAAAACATGCGAATAGCCATACCGTTCATGAACTTCAAATTTGGGGTCCATCACGGATTTTTCTGGCAGGCGGCAGCGTGCACCAAGTGACCTCGCTCCAGCAATTACTCGTCGCAAAACTTCACTGTGAGTCTTGAAGCTAGACGTAGAACAAAATCGCTAACGCGATCTATTCCGACCCAAGTGTAGATTTAATCACTAG
>CAZIRM010000023.1:0-16444 GCA_964541705.1 uncultured Bacillaceae bacterium
GATGAACTGCCAAGGGACTGCATTAACAATGTGTGGGCAACCACTTGGTCAGGGTATTGGCAACGCCTTTTTGCTTACAACGTCGGCAGTAATTGTACACTTCGCGATATCATCACGTGAAGGTAATTCGAACATTACCTCTAACATGATTCCTTCTATAATAGAACGCAACCCACGTGCACCTGTTTTACGCTCGATTGCTTGTTTTGCTACTTCAACGAGAGCATCTTCAGTAAACTCTAACTCTACATCATCTAGCTCTAACAGTTTTTTGTACTGCTTTACTAGCGCATTTTTAGGTTTTGTTAAGATTTCGATTAATGCATCTTCATCTAGTGGACTCAAGCTCGAGATAACAGGTAATCGTCCAATAAACTCTGGAATTAAGCCGAAACGTAATAAGTCTTCAGGTAATACTTTTGCTAAGTATTCACCTGGCTTTAGGTCTTCTTGTTTTTCCTCTGAGCCAAACCCAATTACTTTCTTTCCTAAACGACGTTTAATAATTTGTTCAATCCCATCAAACGCCCCACCACAAATAAATAAGATGTTCGTCGTATCAATTTGGATGAACTCTTGATGTGGATGTTTACGTCCCCCTTGAGGTGGAACACTTGCTGTTGTACCTTCTAGGATCTTTAAAAGTGCTTGTTGAACACCTTCGCCAGATACATCTCTTGTAATCGATGGATTCTCTGATTTACGTGCAACTTTATCAATTTCATCAATATAAATAATCCCTTTTTCAGCTTTTTCAACATCATAGTCAGCGGCTTGAATTAACTTTAATAAAATATTTTCAACATCTTCACCAACATAACCAGCCTCTGTCAAGCTTGTCGCATCCGCAATTGCAAACGGAACATTTAGGATTCTAGCCATCGTTTGTGCTAACAATGTCTTACCACTACCTGTTGGTCCTATCATACAGATATTACTTTTTGATAATTCAACTTCATCGCTTTTTTGCGTAGAATTTATTCTTTTGTAATGATTGTACACAGCAACAGAGAGGGTCTTTTTGGCTTGATCTTGACCAATAACATAATCATCTAAAATCTCTCTAATTTCCTTTGGTTTCGGAACATCATGAAAATCAACATCTTCATCCGACCCCAATTCCTCTTCAACAATTTCTGTACAAAGTTCAATACATTCATCGCATATATAAACACCGGGCCCAGCTACAAGTTTTCGAACTTGGTCTTGAGTTTTCCCGCAGAAAGAACACTTTAACTGACCTTTTTCGTCGTTAAATTTAAACATTAGTTTCACCCCTCATATAGTAGATATTTCTGTAAATGAATTATTTTTTCTCTAGGCGTAGCCATTATGTATGAATTTTACCACAGAATACATTTGTACTGTTAATAAAACACCCTAACCAACAACTTCTATGTATATCATTATATTCTAGTTATTGTACATGATTACTTATCTGAAGGATTTGGCTTAAAAAATCCCTAGGATACTAATTCCACCTTTCCTCCTTTTTTCCTTTTTTATACTTCAATTATTTTGGGTTCTTAACGTACAAGCTCATCGCTTACTAAGTTATGTTATTTAGGTTTAAGTAATACATATCATTCATCTACAGATATTATGTGGTAGTAAGAGTTAAAAATGAACTTACTAAAATAGCATACCCTTTTTTTGATCCTCTGAGTCGTTTTTTAAACCATAAAGTTTCGACAGATTTTGGACTATTCTTAATAGACCGTGCAGAAAGTGTAAAACAAGGCACGAGGAATTCGCGCCTTGTTCAAACATTATTCTACAACTTTGCTATTATCAACAAGAAAGTCTACTGCTTTTCTTACTTTCAGGTCATCCTTCAATACGTTAAGACCACCTTGCATTGCTAAAAGCTGTTTTAAATCTTCAACAGAACGCTTATAAAGTTCTGACATTTTTTCAAGCTCTTTTTCAACTTCTTCATCAGATGCGTCAAGATTTTCTTGTTCAACGATCGCTTCTAGTGTTAAGTTAATACGAACTCTTTTTTCAGCATCCGCTTTGAATTGTTCACGCATTGCATCCTCGTCTGAACCTGAGAACTGATAGTACATCTCTAGGTTCATGCCTTGAGCTTGTAGGCGTTGTCCAAACTCTTCTAGCATACGGTCTACTTCTGTAGTAACCATTGCTTCTGGGATATCAATTGTTGCATTTTCAGCTACTTTTTGTACTAATGTATCACGAGTTTGATGATCTGCATGGTGCTCTTTATCTTTTACTAACTTTTCTCTAATGTTTTGTTTTAATTCTTCAAGAGTTTCAACATCTTCATTTACATCTTTAGCGAAATCATCGTCTAAAGCTGGAAGTTGTTTACGTTTAATATCGTGTGCCTTAACTTTAAACACAGCTGGTTTACCTGCTAAGTTTTCAGCGTGATACTCTTCTGGGAATGTAACTTCAACGTCTTTTTCTTCTCCTGACTTCATTCCAATTAATTGATCTTCAAAACCTGGAATGAAAGAACCTGAACCAATTTCTAACGCGTAGTTTTCAGCTTTTCCACCTTCAAAAGCTTCTCCATCTACATACCCATCAAAATCGATGTTTACTGTATCTCCAGATTCAACTGTTCCTTCTTCTACAACTACTAACTCAGCTTGCTTTTCTTGTAAAGCTTTTACTTCGTTGTCAACATCTTCATCCGTTACTGTAGTGTCAACCTTTTCAACCTCAATGCCTTTGTAGTCTCCTAATTGAACTTCCGGTTTAACAGTGACAGTTGCTTTAAAAATTAGGTTTTTGCCTTTTTCCATTTGCTCAACATCAATATCTGGACGGTCAACAGGCTCAATTTTTGTTTCTTGGATCGCTTCACCATATGCCGTAGGTAAAAGAATGTCTAAAGCATCTTGGTATAAAGATTCTACACCAAAGCGTTGTTCAAACATACCACGAGGAATTTTCCCTTTACGGAATCCAGGAATATTAACCTTTTTCACAACTTTTTTGAAAGCTTCGTCTAAAGCTACTGTTACTTTCTCAGCGTCTACTTCAATCGTAAGTACACCTTGATTTCCTTCTAGTTTTTCCCATTTTGCTGTCATTTATTTTTCCCTCCAAAAATTCATTTCATTAAGGTTTGATTCAATATGTATATATGATAGTCCACCTTTATAACCACTCTATTATAACATAGGTTTATTGTATTTCAAGATGTTAACAACGAACGGTAAAAAGTGTCATTTATCAATCATTTATTGTCCCGAGTTCTATTTCTAAAATTTGGTTTGCAAGCATCCGGATCATTTCTGGAGTATGTCCATAGCGCTCAGATATCTCTTGTTCGTCGGTATCTATACCTGTAATCTCACTACCTACAATGGAAAGTGCTGCTGCCCAAAGTGAAGGATCAATTGGTAGTGGTGAAATTGGGTATAACGAAAATAAGAAGTGCCACCAAACTTCACTTAATACTTGCATTAAACTTGGATTTTCACTCTCCAAATCTTCCGCTAGAACTTTTAACGTTTCTTTACCAAACTTTTCGTGGAACACATCTTCTAGCTGGGATGTTGTTACTCTAACACTTTTCCCATATTTATGTACTTCAAAACAGTCTTCTATTTTGTTTTGTTTAAACATTTGTAAGATAAAGCTTTTAAGTACAGGATCCTGCTCCTCATCTTTTAAGAACTGCTTTAATGCAACTCGAGCTCTCTCACTATTGTTACTCATTAGTAGCTTTATTGTACTACGTTGTTGATCAATAGAAGCGTGGTACAGGGCGTCTATTAAATCATTCATATTGTTACTTGTTTCATCGATTTCCTCTATTTCAATTGCATCTCCTGCATCAACCATCTGCCTACTAAAATGCAGCAAATGATAAAGGGACTCTGCTTGATTTACTGGAAGTTTTTCTTCTGCCATTATCCCTTCTAGCATGGTAACAACTTCTTTATACTTCCCAAGTTGTACTAGTAAGGAGATATGCACTTGAAGGATGTCATAGTAATGACCAATGTCCTCTTTCAACATTTGTTCTGTTTTGTCTAACGCTTCCTCTAATCTCCCCATTTCAACGAGACATAATGCCACACCAAACCGTCCTTGTGGGTGGTCATCTTCAATCTCTAACGATTGTTGAAAGTAAGACAAGGCTTCGGTTAAGTTTTTTTCTTTTAAATGATCCATGCCTTTAGTGACTAATTTATCTACCAACCCTGGAAAGAGCACAATTTTTTCTTTATCCTTTCGCTTTTTACACATACAACTAACCGCTCCACTCTTGGAAACTTTTCAGAAAATAAGCTTGCACAATGTGCAGCGTTATTTATTTCCTACTATACCACATTCACTATCTACTAACTTTTATAATGAGCATCGTTATTAGTTTATCAGTTCCCTACTTTAAAAACAAATCTAAACACGGACAGACAAAGACCTTGGTGCATTCACCAAGGCCCTAATCTTCTAGCTTTACACTTGCTGCTTTTCAAACTTTTCTATTTCGGCTTCATACTGTAGTGTGACCGAAATTTCATCCCAACCGTTGATCAACATTTCTTTCCAGTATGGATCAATATTGAAACTTGCTTCAAAGCCTTGGTCATCGTGTACTTTCTGATTCTTTAAATCGACGGTAAGTTCATAGACGCCCTCGTCAGCTTTTTGTAATAACTCTTCTACTTCGTCTTGTTCAAGTTTAATCGCTAAAAGACCATTTTTGACCGAATTGTTGTAGAAGATATCTGCAAAACTAGGTGCAATAATGACTTCAAACCCGTAATCTTTTAAAGCCCAAGGCGCATGCTCCCTTGAAGATCCGCAACCAAAATTATCGTTACTAACTAAGATTGTCGCTTCTCTATTATGTGGTTGGTTTAATTCAAAATCGGGATTATCCGAACCATCAGCGTTAAAACGCCAATCAAAGAAGAGAAATTGCCCAAAGCCTGTTCTTTCAATTCTTTTTAGAAATTGCTTAGGGATGATTTGATCTGTATCTACATTTACGCGATTAAGCGATGCAACGTTCCCTTTATGGATTTCAATTCCAGACATCATTCTTCCTCCAATACTGATAGTTTTATACTGTCGTTTGAGAGAATGTACGTACATCAACAAACTTACCAGCTACAGCTGCTGCTGCTGCCATTGCTGGGCTTACTAAATGTGTACGAGCACCTTTCCCTTGACGCCCCTCAAAATTACGGTTAGAAGTTGAAGCACAACGCTCACCTTCAGGTACAAAATCCGGGTTCATACTTAAGCACATACTACAACCCGATTCACGCCACTCAAATCCAGCCTCTGTAAAAATAACATCTAGCCCTTCTGCTTCTGCTTGAAGTTTAATTTTTTGTGAACCCGGTACTACCATTGCTCGAACATTAGGGGCTACTTTTCTCCCTTTCGCAACGACTGCTGCTGCTCTTAAATCACTCATTCTGGAATTTGTGCAAGAACCAATGAACACGTGCTGAATTTCAACGTCTGTCATTGAAGTTCCTGCTTGTAAATCCATATATTCAAGCGCTTGAGCGGCGGCAAGTTTATCTGCTCCCGTTTCGAAGTCTTCTGGACGCGGAATCACGCTGTTAATTGCCATTCCTTGGGATGGATTAGTTCCCCACGTAACTTGTGGCTCAACTTCAGAAGCATCGATCTCAACCGAACGATCATACGTAGCACCCTCATCAGTTTTTAATTCACGCCATCTTTTTACTGCGTTTTCAAAATCTTCTCCTTGTGGGGCATATCTCTTTCCTCTCAAGTACTCAAACGTGATATCGTCAGGGCTGATTAAACCAGCTTTCGCCCCTGCTTCAATCGCCATATTACAAACTGTCATTCTTTCTTCCATCGACATATTTTCAATAGCTTTACCCGTAAACTCAATCACTGAACCAGTACCGAAGTTTACCCCATATTTAGCGATGATCGCTAAAATTAAATCCTTCGCCGTTACACCTAAAGGTAATGCTCCTTTAACATGGACCTGCAACGTTTTTGGCTTTACTTGCCATAATGTTTGAGTTGAAAGGACATGCTCAACTTCACTCGTACCAATTCCAAACGCTAGTGCACCGAACGCACCATGTGTAGCAGTGTGGCTATCACCACATACAATTGTTTTACCTGGTTGTGTTAATCCAAGCTCTGGACCAATAACGTGAACAATCCCACTATCTGGACTGTTCAAGTCTGCAATTTCAATTCCAAATTGACGACAATTTTCGGATAAAGTGTCCATTTGTTTCTTTGCAATTTCATCTTTAATAAAATAGCGGTCGACAGTTGGCACGTTATGATCCATTGTTGCAAAAGTAAGGTCAGGTCTGCGAACCTTTCTTTCTTTTAGTCTTAAACCTTCAAACGCTTGAGGCGAAGTTACCTCGTGAACCATATGAAGGTCAATATATAAAAGACTAGGTTTTCCTCGTTCTTCAAAAACTGTATGTTGCTCCCAAATTTTCTCGATAATTGTTTTTGGTTTCATCCTAATCCTCTCCAGTATCGTTTAAACTTAGTTTTGCTTTGCCGGCACTTGTATTTGTTCAATAATTTTTGCTGTGATTTCATCTGTTTTTAGTGGAACTTGCCCGTTCTCCGCAATGTCACCTGTACGATATCCTTGCTCTAACACAGCGGTTACTGCATCTTCAATCGCATCTGCTTCTTCTACTAAATTGAAAGAGTAACGAAGCATCATTGCTGCTGAAAGAATCGTTGCTAGTGGGTTAGCTAAATTCTTTCCTGCAATATCAGGAGCTGAACCATGAATTGGTTCAAATAATCCAGGCCCACTTGCACCAATACTTGCAGAAGGAAGCATCCCTAAAGAGCCCGTTAGCATCGATGCCTCGTCACTTAAAATATCTCCAAACATATTTTCAGTAACAACGACATCAAATTGCTTGGGATTTCTAATTAATTGCATTGCTGCGTTATCAACAAGCATGTGCTCTAATTCAACCTCAGGGTATTGTACAGCCACCTCTTCAGCTACTTCTCTCCAGAGTCTACTTGATTCAATGACGTTCGCCTTGTCGACTGAAGTAACTTTCTTACGTCGCACCTTTGCTAATTCAAACGCCTTTTTAATAATTCGTTCGATTTCAGATCGTTTATAGTAAATCGTGTCAACAACAGTTTCTTCGCCGTCTTCTTGTCTGCGTTCGCTTGGTTTACCAAAATAAAGTCCACCCGTGAGTTCCCGAACAATCATCAAATCTACGCCTTCAATGACCTCTCTTTTTAATGTCGATGCATCTACTAAACTTTTATAGGCAATCACGGGGCGTAAATTTGCAAACAACTCTAACTCCTTGCGGATGCCTAGTAATCCTTTTTCCGGGCGAAGGTGTCCAGGTAATGTATCCCATTTCGGACCACCCACAGCACCTAAAAGAACCCCATCACTTTTTTTACATAAGTCTACTGTTGTTTGCGGAAGTGGCGTGCCTTCTTCATCGATTGCAACTCCACCTATTTTGGCATTCTGAAAGCTAAATTCATGGCTGTACTTTTCTTCAATTACTTTTAATACTTTCATTGTAGAATCTATTACTTCAGGACCGATTCCATCTCCTGGCATTACCACTATTTGTTTTTTCATTCAGACTGATCCTCCAATTTAGGATTTTAACGTTTCGGCTTTACTGATAAAATCTTTTTCAGTGATTGCAATCACACGATTAATTGCGTGAATGTATGCTTTCGCAGAGGCTTCTAACACATCATTAGCCGTCCCACGTCCGCTTGTTTCCTTTTCACGGAACTTCATTTTAACGTAAACTTCTGCAAGCGCATCTCTTCCGCCACTGACTGATTGAAGTCGATAATCATTTAATGTAACTGTCTCATTGATCAGTCTCTCAAGGGTGTTGTAGATCGCTTCTACACTTCCGGAACCTGTCGCTGCTTCTTGCAACGTTTTTCCATCAGCTGTTGTCATCGTAACTGTTGCTGTAGGTATATTATTCGTGCCGTAATTCACTTGTAATTGATCAACTTTGTAATATGAAGATACCGAAGTTACTTTCTCTTCTGTTAAAAGAGCGAAGATATCGTCTTCGGTTATTTCTTTTTTCTTATCGGCTAACTCTTTAAAGGCAATGAATAATTGATCTATATCCTGGTCGTCTACACTAAAACCTAGCTCTTTAATTTTTTCTTTAAATGCGTGTCTACCTGAATGCTTCCCTAACACCATTCGATTTGAATTTACTCCAACGAGTTCCGGTGTAATAATTTCATAAGTGGATTTTTCTTTTAACACGCCATCCTGGTGAATCCCAGACTCATGAGCAAACGCATTTGACCCAACAATTGCTTTATTATTAGAAACACTCATACCCGTTAGCTTGCTAACTAGCGAACTTGTGCGTTTTATTTCATTCAGCTTAAGTCTTGTTTTTGCAACGAAATAATCACCTCTTATTTTTAAAGCAACTGCGATCTCCTCCAAAGAAGCATTTCCTGCTCGTTCTCCGATTCCGTTAATTGTACACTCTACTTGGCCAGCACCATTTTCAATTGCGGTTAATGAATTAGAAACAGCTAGACCTAAATCATCATGGCAATGTGTAGAAAGAACCGCTCGATCAATGTTCGAGACATTTTCCCTTAAATATGAAAAAATGTGACCAATCTCATGCGGCGTAATATATCCAACTGTGTCTGGGATGTTTATTACACTCGCACCAGCATTAATCACCTTTTCAATAATTGTTACTAAAAATGGGAGATCAGATCGACAGGCATCTTCAGCAGACCATTGAACATATGGAAAAAACTTTGATGCGTATTTTACGGATTCAACAGCTGTCTCGATGACTTGTTCAGGTGTTTTTCTTAATTTATATTTCATATGAATTGGTGAAGTTGCTAAGAAAACGTGTAATCTTGGTTCAACTCCACCCTTTAACGCTTCCCACGAAATGTCAATTTCTTTTTGAATTGACCTTGAGAGACCTGTTACTGAACAGCCTTTAATCGTTTCGGCGATTGCCTTGACTGATCGAAAATCACCTTGTGAGGAAGCAGGAAATCCTGCCTCCATTATGTCTACGTTTAATCGTTCTAATTGTCTAGCAATCTCTAACTTTTCTTCAAAATTTAAATTTACGCCAGCTGATTGTTCGCCGTCTCTTAATGTCGTAT
Organism: uncultured Bacillaceae bacterium; assembly: GCA_964541705.1. Lineage (GTDB taxonomy): Bacteria > Bacillota > Bacilli > Bacillales > Anaerobacillaceae > Anaerobacillus. The sequence goes on from CAZIRM010000023.1 coordinate 9,130, forward strand.
CAAAGACATTAATTTTTCGCACTTGTCACCACATCCTTGCGGTTCGCTTTAACGAACGGCATCATTTCACGAAGCTTTCTACCGACAACTTCAATTTGATGTTGTTTTTCTCTTTCGTTAATTGCATGGAACTCAGGACGATTCGCTTGGTTTTCTAAAATCCACCCTTTCGCAAACTTCCCTGTTTGGATGTCTGTTAAAATATCTTTCATTGCTTTCTTCGTATCTTCCGTTACAACTCTCGGTCCAGCTTGGAAATCACCCCACTGAGCAGTATCTGAAATCGAATAACGCATTCCTTCTAATCCTGCTTCATACATTAAATCAACGATCAATTTTAATTCATGTAAACATTCAAAGTAAGCAATTTCAGGTTGATAACCCGCTTCTACTAACGTTTCAAATCCAGCTTTTACTAATGCAGTTGTACCACCACAAAGAACAGCTTGCTCACCGAAAAGATCCGTTTCTGTTTCTTCTTGGAATGTTGTTTCTAAGACTCCAGCACGAGCTGCCCCAATTAATTTAGCGTAAGCAAGCGCTAGTTGTTTCGCTTCACCAGTTGCATCTTGGTATACTGCAATAAGTCCTGGAACACCCGCTCCTTCTGTATACGTTCTTCTCACTAAGTGACCAGGTCCCTTTGGCGCTACTAGAAATACGTCAACATTTGCAGGTGGAACGATTTGATGAAAATGAACGTTAAAGCCATGAGCAAAAACTAACGCTTTGCCTGCTGTTAAATATGGTTCAATTTCTTCTTTATAAATTTTCGGCTGGTATTCGTCGGGTAGTAACACCATGATCACATCTGCGGCTGCGGCTGCTTCACTTACTGATACAACTGTTACCCCATCTTCCACTGCTTTATCCCATGAACGACCTTTACGTAATCCAACGACGACATCTGCCCCACTCTCTTTTAGATTCAAGGCGTGCGCATGCCCTTGAGAACCATACCCAATAACTGCTACCTTTTTCCCATTTAATACCGCTTCGTTTACATCACCGTTATAATATACTTTTGTCATGAAAAACATCTCCCTTTTTCGAAAAATTTAGATTTTTTTAATTAGTTTTTACTACACTTAATTTATTAGGGTTATTTTTTGATCATTTTGTGGTAATCTGCTGCCACGTTTAAAGGCTGTTAATCCTGTACGAGCCATTTCTTTTATCCCATATGGGTATAACAAGTCAATTAGTGCTTCTATCTTCTGTTGCTCCCCTGTCACTTGAATCGTCATCGTTTCTCTACCAACATCAATAATCGTTGCCCTAAAAGGATTGATAACCGCTGCTAATTCACCTCTTTGTTGTGGTGTTGTGAATACTTTAATTAATGCCAGTTCCCTAGATACAATTTGCTCATCTGTAATGTCTTGAACTTTTAGAACATCGACTTGTTTATACAGTTGTTTAATTACTTGTTCAATTCTTCTTTCACTATCAACGACTACAACGAATGTCATTCTTGAGATCAACGGTTTCTCTGTATGCCCTACTGTAATGCTCTCAATGTTGTAGTTTCTTCTAGCAAACATACCTGTAATTCGATTCAAGACTCCCGATGTGTTGTTGACAGTTGCAGTTATGATTCGTTTCATGGTTTCACCCCTATCATCTCATGGAGTCCTTTACCTGGGGCAACCATTGGATAAACATTCTCTCTTGGCGCTACTCTAAAATCAACAACGACAGGGCCATTATGTTTTAACATCTTATCAATTGCCCCGTCTAGTTCATCGACAGACGTAACCTTCATTCCTTTAATACTGTAAGCATCCGCCAGTTTTACAAAGTCTGGTTGAACCGGAATTAAAGAGTTAGAATATCTTTCTTCAAAAAATAATTGTTGCCACTGTCTAACCATCCCTAGCGCTGTGTTATTCACAATGACTACTTTCACTGGCAGGTTTAATTCTTGAAGTAACGATAATTCTTGAAGTGTCATTTGAAACCCGCCGTCCCCAATAATAGCAATGACAGTTTTTTTCGGTTCGGCGATTTGTGCTCCAATTGCTGCTGGAAATCCAAATCCCATTGTGCCAAGCCCTCCGGATGTTACCCATTGATTCGGTTTTTGGAATTTGAAAAATTGCGCCGCCCACATTTGATGTTGACCCACATCTGTTGTTACAATTGCTTCTCCATTTGTTTTATTTGAGATTTTTTCGATTAGCTGCTGCGGTTTGATTATCTCAGCGTCTTCTTCATACCAAAGTGGAAACTCTTGTTTCAGTTGTTTTAATTCATCTACCCAAATTGCATTTTGACCTCTAAGCCCTTCTTGTTCAATTAAATCTTTTAATGCTAAACGAGCATCCGCGACGATTGGAATATGGGTATCAATGTTTTTTCCGATTTCTGCTGGGTCAATATCGATGTGTGCAATCTTCGCATTTGGAGCAAAATGCTCTAAATTACCAGTGACACGATCGTCAAATCGACTACCAATGCTAATTAACAAGTCACTTCCGTGAATAGCCATATTTGCGGCATAAGTCCCATGCATCCCAGCCATCCCTAGGAATAATTCATGATCTGCCGGCAAAGCCCCAAGACCTAATAACGTACAGGCTACCGGAATATGTTGTTGATTAACGTATTCAAGCAGTTCCTCTGACCCCTTCGCATGTAAAACTCCTGCTCCGGCAAGGATCACTGGCTTTTTAGCGCTACTCACAGCTTCTACAAGTTTTCGGATCTGAAGTTTATTTGGTTTTACTGTTGGTTGGTATCCAGGTAAATCGACTTCTTCTGTATAATCAAACAAGCCTGTTTCAAATGTAATATCCTTTGGTAAATCAATTAATACTGGGCCCGGTCTCCCTGTCATTGCAATATGAAAGGCTTCCTTAATAATCCTTGGTAAGTCATTTACGTTTCTAACTTGATAATTATGCTTTGTAACAGGCATTGTAATTCCTATGATGTCTGCCTCTTGGAAGGCGTCAGTTCCAATCACTGATGATGCTACTTGCCCACAAATGACGACTAACGGTAAAGAGTCCATCATTGCATCTGCTAATCCAGTGACAATATTTGTTGCACCAGGACCAGATGTTACAATGACAACTCCGGGCTTTCCGGAAACTCTGGCGTAACCTTCTGCTGCATGGACGGCCCCCTGTTCATGCCTCGCCAATATATGCTCAATACCATCACGGTATATCTCGTCATAAGTTGGCATAATTGCACCACCTGGATAACCAAACAGTACCTCTACCCCTTCATTCTTTAATGCTTGAATCACCATTGCCGAACCAGTCATCATTTTAGGCTGATGAAAGGTTTCTAATTTTTCTTTTTTCAACTCAGTATTCATTTCCATCCCCCTTACTAGTTGAAGTAATCATTGATTTTCTCAAAGTTAAAATTAATACTTGGCGTCTTGCTAACGAGCGACCTGCGCCTACGATAAACAATTGATAGATGTGTCTTAGAGCTAGACATCCTTCTAACTTCAAACCCTTTAAAAATTGTGATGATAAAATAAAAATCCTTCCACCCCTAAACAGCACAAATTGTGCTTTATTAAGGGGTGAAAAGATCTCTTCCACGGTACCACCCTTTTTCATGACTCCATTAATGGAAGTCACCTCAGGAACAGCATTTATTAGCTGTTCAATTTTGATAACGAGTGATGGCAACACTCGGTTAACCCTACTAAGCTTCTCTTTTCAGGCTAACACTCGGAGGTGAGTTCATTATAAGGGGGTAACACCGTCTTCACAGCAACAACGGCTCTCTGTAGATACCGATCCAAATAACTAATTTTCCTCTTCAACGTTTTACACTATCCTATTAATATTTCATTACACCACCAGTATTCGCTGATGTTACTAATTTTGAGTATCTTGCTAAATAACCCCTCTTTACTTTAGGTTCTGGCTCTACCCAACCGACTCTTCTTTGTTCTAATACTTCATCTGATACTTTTAGTTGAATTTCACGGTTCGGCAAATCAATTACAATACGATCACCATTTTCTACAAAAGCAATCGGACCACCCTCAGCTGCTTCAGGAGAAATATGACCAATTGAAATACCTCTCGACGCACCTGAGAATCTACCATCTGTAATTAGTGCTACTTTCGTCCCTAAACCTCTACCAATGATTGCTGAAGTCGGTGCTAACATCTCAGGCATTCCCGGACCACCTTTTGGCCCTTCATGCCTGATAACGACAACATGGCCCTCTTTAACTGTTCCATCATTAATTCCACTTAATGCGTCATCTTGTGAGTTGAAGACAATCGCCTCACCATCAAAAACTTTTATAGATGGATCAACAGCTCCTACTTTGATCACTCCACCATTTGGTGCCAAATTCCCAAATAATACGGAAAGGCCTCCTTCACGACTATATGGGTTATCTTTACGTCTTATTACTTCCTCATTTGTAATCTCTGCGTGTTTCACATTTTCATATATCGATTTACCTGTGATTGTCATTCGATCAGGATGAATTGCCCCTTCTATTGAGCAAAGTTCCTTTATGATCGCACTAACTCCACCAGCATTGTGAACATCTTGCATCGAATAATCTGATGCAGGGCTGATTTTGGATAAATACGGGATTCGTTTCGCTACTTCGTTTATACGATTTATGTCATAATCAATTTCTGCTTCATTAGCGATTGCTAATGTGTGGAGAACGGTATTCGTTGATCCACCCATAGCCATATCTAGTGCAAAAGCATCGTCAATCGCTTCTTTCGTGATGATATCTCTAGGTCGAATGTCTTTTTCGATTAAGTTCATTAAATGTTTTGCAGCGTCCTTAATTAGCTTATGACGCTCTTTTGAGGTCGCAACAATTGTACCGTTACCCGGTAAAGCAACTCCTACCATTTCCATTAAACAGTTCATTGAATTTGCTGTAAACATTCCAGAACATGATCCACATGTCGGACAAGCTGACGTTTCGATTTCCAGTAATTCTTCTCGAGACATCTTTCCAGAGTGATAAGCCCCTAAACCTTCAAATACATTTGATAAAGATAAGTTTTTACCGTCTTTTGTTTTCCCAGCTTCCATTGGGCCACCTGTAACAAAAACGGAAGGGACATTTGTACGAACAGATGCCATTAACATTCCAGGTGTAATTTTGTCACAGTTAGGAATATAAAATACCCCATCAAACCAATGTGCATTTATGACCGTTTCTGCTGCATCACAAATGATTTCTCTAGAAGGTAGTGAATATCTCATCCCGATGTGTCCCATTGCAATCCCATCATCAACACCGATTGTGTTAAATTCAAACGGAACTCCACCCGCTTCTCTAATTGCCTCTTTAACTACTTTTGCAAATTCGTTTAAATGGACGTGTCCGGGAATAATATCAATATAAGAATTACAAATACCTATGAACGGTTTGTTCATATCCTCTTCCTTTACACCCGCTGCTCTCAACAAACTTCTATGCGGCGATCTGTCTATTCCTTTTTTTATCATGTCACTTCTCATTTAAACGCCCTCTTCCAATTCAAAATTGTATATTTGTTAGAATTTTTAGAAATTTTTCTGTAAATTTTTTTGTTAGGTAACCTAACAAAAATAATCCGGAAAATTGTATTTGAGAATATATTACGCCCTTTACAGCCAATGGTCAACCACTTTTTTGCAAATAATTAGATTATTTTGAAAAGTGTTTTTTGTGTACGCGTTTTCATTGCTGTCAACATTGAATTTAGTAAAAGGAGAAAAAAGAAAATATTTTTCGAATAGTTTTGAGTATATTAGTCCAACATGAAAAGGGTGATGAATATGATGAAAGTAATAATACAAGCCCTTTTTTTATCAATCTTTTTTACTGTTACTTTATACTATCTGTTAGCACATCAAAAAAAATTATGTAAGTTAACACTAGTGAAAGATTTGCGGAACCAATGCAAATGTGATTACTTAACAATTTATGATCAATTGTTAAGGATTGGCATCTATGTAAGTCCTTCAATCCAATGTGGTCGTTATTTAATCCCACTTGCTTTAGAACCGTACCAATTAGCAATCTTAGATGATCCATCAAAATTTAAAAATAATTTCATTAAAAGATTTCAACTTAAATTTAGGAGTTTATATATTAGAAGTAAGGGGTGGAAAATCCTTTACGTTAAAGATACAAACCTAGATCAAGTAATCAATTTTATTGTTGAGTATACCAAGGTCTGATATGCCACTTTGAATACGGGGGACATAGCTTCCCTATAACCGAAAACCCCCTCATTCAAGTGAATGAAGGGGTTGATTTATGTAGATAACTGGCGTCCCAGGAGAGATTCGAACTCCCGACCCTGGCATTAGAAGTGCCATGCTCTATCCAGCTGAGCTACTGGGACATTGGAGCGGGTGATGAGAATCGAACTCACGACATCAGCTTGGAAGGCTGAGGTTTTACCATTAAACTACACCCGCATATTAATTTTTTAATATTCAATTTTTATATAGTACGCAATTGGGGCCTTTCATGTCTCTTCCTCTTCTAGCTTTTGCTTCGATGTATATCCGTCGAGACAACTCGTAGTCCTTTCATAGTAGCCTCGCTCGTGGCTGAGGTTTTACCATTAAACTACACCCGCATTTTTAAATTTTATTTATTATGACGAAAATGCTCGAGACAGAAAATATCAGCGACAAAAAATACTATACACTAAACATATTACCATGTCAACAAAATTATCTATTTTGGGTAGAAACAGCTACTGCACCAGAACAATAGCTGCTTTACACGTTTTAGTTTAACCTATCTTATATACTGTTTTCAACTGAGGAATTTCCTTGCCCAATTCATTAAGAAATACTACTTTTATAGTCTCTTCCTCATAAGTGACAATAGCATAACTGCGTTCTTCTATCCTCCTAGGTAACCGTAGGCTTCCTGGATTTATATATAGGATGCCATCCTCATATGCACAACCTGCAATGTGGGAGTGGCCAAAACATACTAAGTTTGAATCTGTTTCTTTTGCACGATATGTTAAGTTAAGCAAGGTAGATTTTACATTATAGAGGTGACCATGCGTTAAGAATACATTCACCTCATTTTTTGAAAAGATTAACTCTTCCTGATAGTTTTCATCAAGGTCACAGTTTCCTCGTACTATTAAAAGTTTATCCTTATATGGCGAAAAGAGGTTGTGCGGCAATTCCGAGTCTCCACAGTGAAGGATGAGGTCAACATCTTGTTGGTGACGATCCATTACTTCAAATAACTGTTCTTCTAAACCATGACTATCACTAATAATTAAAATTTTGGCTCTTCGCCATTTTCTGTGTAACTCGCACATTTCAGCCTTTTCGTAGGCTA
>CAZIRM010000024.1:0-16385 GCA_964541705.1 uncultured Bacillaceae bacterium
GGGGGAAAATCCTTGTTAATACAACATTTTTTAGTTATTCAGTAGACTCTAAATATTTATCGAAAATGACGACTTATTTGTTCTAAAAATGCTGGCTTAGCATAAGTTTTTTAAAGGCAAGGACTAATTTTACAGCAAGAATAACTATAGGGAGGTGTTGAACATGAAGAAATTAGAATCAGTTGGAGAAAAAGTCGTCATTTCTTCGCTCGTTGCTGGTGTTGCTATCGCACTTCCAACTGTAGTTCAGTCTAGTGATATCCACAAAATCTTTTCGATCAGTTCAGATCGTTCAACTCAAAATAACGACTTAAAAGCCGATACCACTGCACAAGAAACGAACCACTATAAGTTAACATTAATTAACGAGCAAGGATCACTTACTTCTTTAAATCATTCCCCGGTTCGTCGAGTACAAAAACCAAAAGTATTAAACATTGGTGGAGGAACAAATTTAGAAACGTTATCAACTGTTTTCATAAACAAAGAAGTGAATGAAATTCTAGTCAATGACTATATTTCCGTTAACATTAAAGAAGGCCAAGTTTTTAAGTATGGGGATCAAGGAAAAGCAGTTGAACAATTGCAGCAATTACTACTTCAAGCAGGATATTACCATTCTGAAATTGACGGGATCTTCGGTCAACATACAAGAGATTCTGTTTTACAATACCAAAAAGATTTTGGCCTTCGCGCTGACGGAATTTTTGGAACTGAGACGTACCAGCACTTGCTCGGTGTGAAACTACAAGTAGAAACGAACGATATCAATATACCATCTCCAATCTTTGCAAATTATAATGACGAATCACTTCCGGCTCCAATCATTACCGAACCTGTTCAGTCGCAAAAAAACAATTTAGCCAATGCTACTTTAAGGAATGGAGATACCGGAAAAGCCGTTGAAGAATTGCAGAACCTCTTAAAACAAAAGGGATATTTCTCCTATAAAATTGATGGAGTATTTGGCCCTGCGACCGAGGCAGCCGTTAGAAATTACCAACATCAACATGAACTGACTTCTGACGGCATTGCTGGAAAAAAAACAATCCGTCACTTAAAAAAAGAAACGGTTATACCGCTTCCATCTAGAGCATCTCAGTCTCCAAATCCAACAAAAGAAGTGATAAAAAAAGAAACCGTCTCAAATAGTCAAGGCAATACGAGTATCCTCGAAACGGCCAAGTCATTAGAAGGAACGCCTTATATTTGGGGTGGGACGACCAAAAACGGATTTGACTGTAGTGGTTTTTTATTGTACGTATACAAGCAACATGGTATCGATATTCCTCGCACGGTTAGTGACATTTGGGATCACGCTACTAGTGTCGAGACGAGGCAACCAGGAGATCTTGTTTTTTTTGAGACCTATAAAAAAGGTCCTTCTCACGCGGGTATTTATTTAGGAAACAATCAGTTTGTCCATGCTGGTTCTTCAACGGGAGTTACGGTCAGTGATCTTAATACTTCGTATTGGAAGACGAGGTACCTAGGTACAAGACGAATAAAATAATGCCGATTAAATCACAGACTAACCAAAATGGTTAGTCTGTTTTTATATTTCTCCATCCCATTCTTTAAAAAATTGTTCTACAAATTGTTCCATAAATTGATGACGTTTTTCGGCGATTTGTTTTCCTGTTTCTGTATTGATTAAATCTTTTAGCTTAAATAGTTTCTCATAGAAATGATTGATAGCCGTACTTTTGTCATTGCGATATTCTTTGTTCGTCATTTGGGTTCGGACTTTTATAGCAGGGTCAAACATGGTTTGACCGATAGCTCCTGAATAAGAAAAAGTCCTACCAATCCCAATTGCACCTAATGCATCGATACGGTCAGCATCTTGAACGACCTTCCCTTCGATTGTTTCAATTGGATTCTGATTCCCCCCCTATATGATAGATTTGTGATTATTGAAATGACCTGCTCCCTATCTTGCTTTGAAACGTGTTGTTCAATTAACCAATCCTCTACATTTTTTTTAGCTACTAAAACATCATCCACTAATTTTTCATCAATTAAATCATGGAGCAGTGCTGCTAATTCACAAACAAACAAATTGCACTTCTCTTTCCTGCCTATTTCAAGTGCTAGTTTCCGGACACGGTGTATATGCCACCAGTCGTGACCTGAAGAATCCCCTTCTAAAAAATTCTTTACTAAATGCTCCGCCCGTTGAATAATTACTTTTTGATTCAATGTATCCATGTCACTCATCCTTCTTTACACGATTTAATGGCATTCTTTCGCTAATCTATCTATTTTACATCTACGAATTTCGTTACAATACTTATTTGAATATTCGATTAAATAAATACTACCATAATACTATGTTTTTTAAATGATTTATTTTATAATAGCTTTTAAGGTTTGTTTGTTTCGCCATTCGAAGATTTTCCATTCACATACACTTTTGTACTTGAATGGTAATGTTCGTAGGCAAACTGTATAACATCGGTTTATTTCATTCAATGGGGGGAGTTTTTAGTATATGGCTATTTTGCCTAAAAAGAATCAATTAGGTTTCTTTGAAATCCGCCTGGAATCCATTGGGGGCTTAGGTGCTAACTTAGCGGGGAAAATGTTAGCAGAAGCAGGGGTTTTAGGGTTAGGATTGAATGGTTCAAATTTTTCATCGTACGGGTCTGAGAAAAAAGGATCTCCTGTGAAAGCATTCGTTCGTTTTTGCGATCCCGACACGGATATTCGTGACCACAGTCCGATCGAACAACCACATGTAATTGGTGTATTTCATGAGGCTCTATATAAAACGGTCAATGTTGTTAGTGGCTTACCTGCAGATGGCATTGTGCTAGTGAATAGTTCAAGAGATTTTGATCTAATCAAGAACGATTTAAAACTAGAGTATGGGACCCTAGCTGTTGTAGATGCACTTAAAATTGCAGTCGAGGAAAAAACGAAAGTAAATACTGCAATGCTAGGTGCTCTATACCGCATACTCGATTTCCTAGATCCTGATGCCATGAGAAATGTGATTCGAAAAACGTTTGAAAGAAAATATCCTCACTTAGTAGAACCAAATATTCGAACGTTTGATCGCGGCTATCAAGAGGTATCGTTTAAAAACTATGAATTACCGGAAAATGCAAAAGGCAAAGAGTTTACAAGAGCTACGCCTACATTAGGCTATTTAACTCAAGAACTTGGTGGGGTTATCACCTCGCAAGCAAATAGTATCTTAAAAGATTTAAGTGGGTCTAGACAAGGTTTCTTACCTGAGCTCGACAAAGAAAAATGTATCCATTGTGCTGCTTGTGACACCGTTTGTCCTGATTTATGCTTTGTATGGGAAGAAGGAGAAGATAAGCGAGGGCGTAAACAAATGTTTTTAAGTGGGATTGACTACCAATATTGCAAAGGCTGTCTAAAATGCGTTGATGCTTGTCCTACCCAAGCACTTACTGATTTAGCCGAAAAAGCGGGATTTGCTGAATCGAACCGTGCCCCTCATCACTTCCCACTTGTAACAGGAGGCATTTCATCATGAACACTCTAAAACCAACTGTTAATGAGCAAGTAACAACGTTTGAATCTGGTAATGAAATGGCTGCAATGGCTGCCGCTCAAATCAATTATCACGTAATGGGCTACTTCCCGATCACACCTTCAACCGAGGTTGCACAATACCTAGATATGATGAAATCTCAAGGATTACATGATATTGAATTAATCGCTGCGGATGGTGAGCACGGTTCTGCTGGTATTTGTTTTGGCGCCTCTGCGACTGGGGCAAGAGTTGTAAATGCGACAAGTGCCAATGGCTTCCTTTATATGCTCGAACAAATGCCTGTGCAATCTGGATTGAGATTTCCTATGGTGATGAACTTAGTAACCCGTTCTGTAAGTGGACCACTCGATATCCGTGGCGATCACTCTGACCTGTATTACGCGTTAAATACAGGGTGGGTTATCCTAACTGCCCGCACGCCACAGGCAGTTTATGATATGAACATTATTGCCCTAAAACTTGCTGAACATAAAGATGTACGCTTACCCGTGATTGTTGCTTATGATGGATTTTATACGTCGCATCAAAAACGAAAAGTACAATATTTCAAAGATCGAAAAGTTGTTCAAGGATTCGTAGGTGAAGTCCCGTTACATTACCATCGTGCTTGTGATAAAAACAATCCTATAACGATCGGTGCACACATGAATGGTGATGATCTAATCAACAATAACTTCCAACAATCAGAAGCTCTGTATCGTGCTGGAGAAGTATTCCTAGAAATTCAACAACAATACGCTGAAATTTCAGGTAGAGCGTACGAAACGTTAGATTTATATCAAATGGACGATGCTGAAGTTGCCCTTTTCCTTCTTAATTCTGCTGCGGAGTCTGCAAAAGATGTCGTAGATACATTACGTGCAAAAGGAATCAAGGCCGGTGTAATTAGTCCGAATATCATTCGTCCTTTTCCGGCAAAAGAAATTCGCGAGGCATTAAAAAAAGTGAAAGCTTTAGTTGTTGCTGAGCGAGCGGATTCTTATGGAGCTAATGGGCCGAATCTTACACATGAAGTAAAGTCTGCACTACAAGATGACAAAGAAAATCAAACAATTGTATTGAGTCGCGTTTTTGGTGTAGGCGGAAAGGACTTCTATGCTGATGAGGCAGAACAATTTTTTGCTTTGGCAATAGACGCTTTGGACAAAGGATATGCTGAAAAGCCTTTTGATTATTTTGGCCATGTGCCAGGAAACCCGGAATTAAAATTAAAGCCTGTCATCGAACCACAAATTGGCGACATCTATAATAGCGGTCTGATCAAAGTAACTGAAGACACCGAGACAAATAAATTAAAAGTAAGAATTCCGCCTTTACGGAGTTTAACTGGAAAACCAAAAAGATTTGCGGCTGGACACGGCGCATGTCCTGGGTGTGGTATCTTCCCCGGCCTAGAATTATTTTTCAAAGGAATTGAAGGCGATGCTGTTATCTTGTTGCAAACAGGTTGTGCTTACGTTGTAACAACTGGGTATCCTTATAGTTCCCACAAGCAAACATTTATTCATAATCTTTTCCAAAGTGGACCAGCAACTTTATCAGGTACATTAGAAGCATTTTTAGAAATGAAACGAAGAGGAGAAGTAGACATTTCTGATGATTTCACATTTGTTATGATTACGGGTGACGGCGGGATGGATATTGGAATGGGTTCAGCGATTGGAACGGCACTTCGCAATCACAAACTAATCATTCTGGAGTACGATAATGAAGGATATATGAATACTGGCTCACAAATGTCCTATTCTACTCCAATTGGTCACATGACGAGTACGACGACCGTCGGGAAAACTAAGCAAGGGAAAGCGTTCCATCATAAAGATACGGCACAAATCATGGCCGCTACACATATTCCTTATGTATTTACTGGAACGGAAGCCTTTCCACAAGACTTGATTAAAAAGGCTGCAAAGGCCCAGTGGTATGCTCAAAATAAAGGTCTCGTTTACGGAAAAATCCTGATCACTTGTCCTCTTAACTGGAAATCCGAGGACCGGCTTGGGGAAAAGATTATGAAGTTAGCTGTTGATTCTTGCTTTTTCCCTCTTTACGAAGTGGAACAAGGAGAAACAACGATTACGTATGACCCTGAAGCAAAGAAGAAAAAAGTACCTTTATCAGATTGGTTAAGCATGATGGGAAAAACAAAACATTTGCTAAAACTAGAAAACAAACCAATGCTCGAAGAATTTGAAGAGGAAGTGGAGCGTAGGTGGCAGCGATTAAAGGCGAAGCATGATCATCCACTGCTATAATTGTTAAATAGTACAACCCTTATGATTGCAATAGAAATTCTATTCCTAACGTATTTCAAAAAATCTGACTTAGTTGATAGTACCATCACTAGTCAGTTTTTTTGATATTATCTGTTGCACATTCTCGATTTTCTTGGTCGGATGAAATAGCTAACTAGACCTACAAAAATACCGAGGGCGAAACCTCCGATTACTTCCTCAGGCTGATGCCCGATTCTTTCCTTTAAAATTTTTGTTTTTTCATCATGGATCTTTTCTTTTGCATTTCCAGACATTTGATCAATTCTTCGTTCAAGTTCGTTCACTTTTATTGCGGTTTCCCCTGCATTTTTTCGAACTCCTTGAGCGTCGTACATGACAATTAGCCCAAACAACACCGCCAGCGCGAAGTCTAATGTTCTTGACCCTAATTTTAAGCCAATATAAGTGGCTAACGCCGTTACCCCGGCAGCGTGAGAACTAGGCATTCCTCCTGGTGTAATCGCCTCTTTCCAGTCCCACTTCCCCGTTTTAGACTTCGAAATTGGCACTTTCAGTATCTGGGCAATCATAATTGCAGTTAAAGACGTTATAATCCCCTTCATCCATTTTCACCCCGATTTAATGATGTCACATTAGTTTAGGCGAATCGACGATTTCCTATTCATGAGTGGAAGATTGATAAACACCACAAAATAACACCAAACAAAAAACGCTATTTCTAGCGTTTTCTTCGTTAAATAAATTCATCTAGTTTTTGGACCAAGCCACCAATTTCCGGCTTACTAACCTGAGCATCGGCTCCTACTCTTTTTCCTTTGTGGAAAAGGTCACCTGTGATTAACGAGCTAAAAATGACAACAGGAAGATCATTTAATATGCGATGTTCCTTTATCCGTTTTGTTAAATGGTGCCCGTCCATTTTTGGCATTTCAATATCAGTAATCACTAAGTGTGGTAACTCTGCAAACCTCTTATCATCGTTTGCAGTTTCTTCTAGGTATTCCCACGCCTGTTTTCCATCTTCAAAAAACTGTAAATTGTGATAACCAGCTTCTGTTAACGTGTCTTGTAACAGCTTTCTTAAAATTGGAGAATCTTCTGCAATTAATACTTTCTTATTAGATCGTTCACGCGGGCCGAGTGCTTTCACCTTATCAACACTGATTGCGGAAGAGGGACTAATATCGACAACTATTTTTTCATAATCTAATAAAATAATCATGTTATCTTCCATTTTAATTACACCGATTGTTGTTGCTTCGAGTCCTTGAGATAAAGTCGATGGCTTTTCTATTTGCTCCCAAGAAACACGATGGATTCTTGATACGCTATGAACATGGAATGCAACTTTTACCTTGTTTAATTCCGCGACAACATACTTATCATTTTTAGGATTGTCTGACGGCGGAAAACCAATGACTTTCGCTAAATCAACAACGGGTAATACTTCATCTCGCAGTCGAATAATTCCCTCTACATTTGGGTGACTATTTGGCATTTTTGTTACTTCTTGCGGATTTATAATTTCTCTTACTTTTAATACATTAATTCCAAAGATACCAGTACCAATAGAAAATACTATTACTTCAAGTTCATTTGTCCCGCTTTCTAACAAAATACCTTTATTATCATAAGACATCATCATTTCCCCCTTTATTGACAACCGCTCTACTATAATTTTAGATTACCATTATTTGCGTAAATGTTCTACTTAAATTTAAAAGATTAGCATGATCAAATTAATAGATTAAATAACGCTTGGTCTTTATTCACTTCAACAAAGTCTATGTTGTGATTCTTGAAACTTTTCATCAATGTTACATAGTCATCTTTTCTTTTCAATTCTATTCCTACTAGAGCCGGACCGTTATCCTTATTATTCTTCTTCGTGTATTCAAAGCGAATAATATCGTCATCTGGTCCAAGTACTTGTACTAATAACTCCCTAAGCGCACCGGCTCTTTGTGGAAAGTTGATAATAAAATGATGTTGTAATCCCTCGTAAATCAACGAGCGTTCTTTGATCTCCTGCATTCTTCCAATATCATTGTTCCCGCCGCTAATCACACAGACAACTGTTCTCCCTTTAATTTGTTCTTGATAAAACTCAAGGGCAGCAATTGACAGGGCGCCCGCTGGCTCTGCTACAATTGCATTTTCATTATATAGTTCCAGAATGGTCGTACAAACCTTCCCTTCAGGCACCAAAACAATGTCATCAATCAACTCCTGACAAAGCAAAAACGGTAGATCTCCAACCTTTTTAACTGCTGCACCATCAACAAATTTATCTATTTCCTCAAGTGGAACAACTTTACTCTTTTTTAATGATGTCTTCATTGCAGGGGCACCCGTTGGTTCCACACCAACCAATTTTGTTTTCGGACTAATTCCTCTAATGTAGGTTCCTACACCCGCAATTAATCCTCCACCACCAATAGAAGCAAATAAATAATCAACAGGCTCATCAATGTCATCCATGA
This sequence comes from uncultured Bacillaceae bacterium, assembly GCA_964541705.1. Classification (GTDB taxonomy): domain Bacteria; phylum Bacillota; class Bacilli; order Bacillales; family Anaerobacillaceae; genus Anaerobacillus. The sequence goes on from CAZIRM010000024.1 coordinate 8,253, forward strand.
TTTCCATTGCAAGTGTTCCTTGCCCAGCAATAATTTTTGGATCGTCGAATGGATGAATAAACGTCATATTATTTTCGGTACAAAATTTTTCCGCTTCTAAATAAGCGTCATCAAACGTGTCACCACAAAGAATCACTTGTACAAATTCACAACCGAACCGTTTTACTTGGGTAACTTTTTGCCGTGGCGTTGTTTTGGGCATAAAAATTTTCCCTTGTATTTTTAGCGCTTTACACGAATAAGCAACGCCTTGAGCATGGTTTCCAGCACTTGCACAGACAACCCCCCGTTGTCTTTCATCTTCTGACATGCTTACGATGCAATGAAAAGCACCTCTTATTTTAAATGAACGAACATTTTGTAGATCTTCTCTTTTTAAATAAACATTACAGTCATATCTCTCTGATAATACAGCATTGTATTGTAGAGGTGTATGTATAACCACATCTTTTAGATTATGGTGAGCGATGACAATATCTTCTATTTTTACTTTACTCATTATGTATCCCCTTCTAACTAGTTGTGTAATAAAGGCTCTTATTGCAAGCACAGATATTAATTGACAATTCTATACCAACTTTTAAAGCTATAAAGTGATGAAAACAGCCTTTGAAAATGGAGAATGTTCTTAATTGCCTTACTATTATAACACGTTTCACATTTACTTTATCTTTTTTTTATCATTAAAAAAACCAACTTTTTTATTTCAAAGTTGGTTAGAAAAACTATCATTTAGACATTTGTTTTATTGTCAAGAATCCACGCGGATAGATAGATGAGAGCGATGATAATCATTAATTCAACAACTGCGGTACCTACAAAGATAAAGTCTTCCATCGCTTCTACTGTAATTGTCCCACTCGATTCTACGAAAATTGAACCAATTATATCGTCACTACTCATCACTACACCCCAATGGGTAAGCGTTTGATATATCGCCGTTTGTTGTAGTTTGAACCAGATCCATGAAGATGCTGATAAAATTGTTACTGCCAAAAGCCAACCCCATTTCTGAATTGACTTACTCATGACATAAATAAAAGTAATGGCAGCTCCTATGCGCATTGCTCCAATTAAAATTCCAAAAAGTAATACCCACCATGAAGATTGAAACAACTGGAGTGCATATTGATTTGGTTCAGTAAATAACACCATTGAACGTTGTAGAAATAGATATATAATTAGGAATGTAAATCCTAGTGATACTAACATATATGAACTTGCCGCAAGAAATTTGGCTGATAACAACTTCCAACCTTTTGTCGGAATATTTAACCAAAAATGCGCACTACCTAACACCCATTCCTTCCTAAGTGAAGCATACATCATAAACATTAAATAAAATATGTGAAAAAATACGATTGGTATTAAAATAAATAGGTAAAAAGGACTGTATCGTTCCATCAAAAATAAAGTTAGGGTCGCTATTACAAAAATACCAAGCATATTTATATAAAAATGAATTAAGGTGAAGCGCAGATCTTTTATATATAACTGAATCCAACTCATTTGACTAGCACCTCCTTCATCACATCAAGAACGCTTTTCCCCTTTTCTTCTCTTAAATACTCAACAGATTCAGACAAAATGATCTCACCTTGTTTAATCAACATCACATGATCTAAAAGTGGCTCTATTTCTGTTACTTCATGTGTTGAGATCAACATCGTTTGCTTTTCTAGTTCCGCATATGTTGCGATCATTTTTAATAGATCTTCCCTCACAATTGGATCAAGTCCTGATAACGGTTCGTCCATGATCACGATTGGGACGTTTCTAGATAGCGCAACTGCAATCTTTAATCTTGCCCGTTGTCCTTTCGATAAAGCCTTTACCTTTTTATCCCCTTGTAAGTCTAATGCAGAGACTATCTCTTTTGCCTTGGTAATATTAAAATCAGGAAAAACATGCTTAGCAAATTCAACCGTTTCGTTCACTGTATAAAAGGGATAAAGCGAATCGGCATCGGATAAAAATGCAACTTTGCTTGAAATCATTCTGTTCACCCGCTCACCACATACAACAATTTCTCCCTTTGTTTTCGTCAATAACCCTGCCATTAATCTTAATAACGTTGACTTCCCACTTCCGTTTGCTCCGACAATTCCCACAATTCCCCCTTGAGGAATGTCAAAGCTCATATTGTTTAGTGCTGTTGTAAAACCATATTTTTTTGTCACATTCGTGAAGCTTATCATTCTTACTCCCCTCCTACTCTAGCTCTTTTTTTACTTTTTCAATAATTTCTTCATATGAAAAACCATTTCTTTTCATATAATCGATAAAATATGTTACTTGTTGCTGAGTAATCTCTTGACGTAACTCGTTAATCAGTTTTTCATCATTCGTCACAAACGATCCTTGCCCTCGCCTCGATTCAAGAATGCCTTTTCTCTCCATTTCGGCATAGGTTCGTTGAACTGTATTTGGATTTACACCAACGGTCACTGCCGTCTCTCGCACAGACGGCAGTTTATCCCCTTGTTGTAACGCGCCACTACATATTTCGTGAAAAAAGTGGTCCATAAGCTGTAAATAAATAGGTTTTGAATGGTCAAATGTTAATGTCAATATAAAACCCCCTTTGAACAGATTTCTCTATGCTGCAACATCACGCTTTTTAAATCCGACCCATGAAAAGAAATTAAAAATGAGAAAATAAACTGCTAATACAATGAGTGAAAATCGCATCGTCATTCCTTCGACTAGTTGTGTCCCTTCAATGTGCTGAGCTAAATACGTATTTGCAAACAGTACGTACTTTACCCAGACATATTGACTAAAGATCATGACGACTTGTGTACCAGTAAACATTAAAAATAATGCCAAGCCAATCGCTAAAGAACTACTTCTGAATACGGTCGAAATCATGAACGCAAAGGTAACCATCATTAGCAAATCAACACTTCTAAGCAAATATAAAAATAGGATATGAGCAACCATATTTTTCTCAACAACCAATCCATTTTCGACCACAAGATGTGGTTGAGAAATTGTTGTAAAGCCAAATAACAATCCACTAACGAGCATCGAAAAGATGAATAAGAGAAATAAAAGGGAATAAGGCAAAACCAAACGTTGAAATGTATTTTGATAATAACACCTTACCTCTAGAAACTGGACGAATCAGTAATAATTTAATCGTTCCCCATGAAAATTCATTCGCGACAATTCCGGCTCCAATAATAATCGTAAACATCGTAATGATACTCGTTATCCCAACTGCTTCTTTTACGAATCCCCAGAAAGTAGCCATTTCAACTGGTTCAATATCGTTTTCGATTCTGTATTGATTGATGATGATCTCATTCCTAAATTCATGTTTAGGTCCAAACAAATAAGGGTCTGACACCATTTCTTCTAAAGATACATTTCTTTCGGTAAGTGATTGTTGCCAGTTCTCATCAACTGTCTCTTTTATAACAAATCTTGTTAAGAAGCCGAAACCCATGAGTAACAAAATAAGCAGACCGATCATTACCCACGTCGAGACGCGTCTATAAATTTTCATATTTTCATTTTGTATAAGAGATACTAGACTAGACAATTGGCTTCCCTCCCGTTACTTCTAAAAATTTCTCTTCTAAAGATTTACTCATTTGTTGTATTGCGTATACGTCAATGTTATTTACCACAAACAAACGGTTGATCTCAGGGATTTTCGTTTTTTCAAGCGGTATTTCAAGGATATTTTCATGAACGTTAAATGAAACATCGTGCAACTTATGTTTTAAGACTTCGATGGCCATTTCTACATTAGACACTTCAAAGCGAACGGATCTGTCATTTTCAGGTTGAATTAAATCTGTCATCGCTTGTTCTCCGATTAATTTCCCTTGTTGAATAATACCTATCCGGTCACACATCATTTCCATCTCAGATAGCAGGTGACCTGAAACGATGACCGCATTTCCCTCTTCTTTTGCTAGTTTTCGAATGTGGTCTCGAACTTCTCTTATTCCCGCTGGGTCTAATCCGTTTGTGGGTTCATCTAATACTAGTAAAGAGGGCGAATGTAATAATGCTTGTGCCAGCCCGAGACGTTGTCTCATCCCTAGCGAGTAAGTCTGTACTTTTTCATGTATTCTAGCTGTTAAACCAACTAACTCTACTACCTCGTCAATTCTTTCTTTCTTTATTCCATTTACCATTCGAGCGTAATGAACTAAATTTTGATAACCAGTTAAAAACTTATACATTTCTGGATTTTCGACAATTGCACCGATTTCACTTATCGCTTCTTCAAACTCAGATGTAATGTTCTTACCTTTGATTACTACTTCACCACTTGTAATCTTCATTAAACCTACAAGCATTCGGATCGTTGTTGTTTTACCAGCACCATTTGGTCCCAGAAATCCAAACACTTCCCCTTGATATACGTTAAACGACAAATCATCAATAATTGTCTTTTTTCCTATTTTCTTTGTTAAATGTGTTATTTCAACTAAAGGCTTCCCCATCTTTCTCCCCCTTTTATTGTACCGCTGTACTAATTACATAGTACACTAATACTTAGATGTGAGTCAAGGTAAAATAGCCAATATTTTCAAAAAAAGTATACCGAATAACAACATATAATGATAAAGTTTAATTATAAGAATGAATCACATGAATCACATGAAATAAGTAGATGATCAATTTTCAAAAAACTAAACGAGGTGATTTAATTGAAAATGTGTTTCGCTTTACTTTGCGTTGGTGTGTTATTCTTGTCCGGTTGTCTTTCAGAAAGGGTTGCTCTTGGACCTGTCGAAACAAGAAGTGAAGACATCTCACTGGTTGATACCACGACTGAAGCTAATGTCGATTTATCTTTTGGTGTTGGAAGTTTAACGATTGGTAGTACAGACGAAGCCTTGTTCAGTGGTGAGTTCAGAACCAATGTTGAAAAATTATTTCCAGCGATTGAACAAACAGAAAAAGATCAGATTGTTCAATTAAAAATTAAGCCTGAACGGTCAGTTGCCAACATTACAGGTAACGTAAAAAATGATTGGGATATGCTCTTTTCAAATCAGCTTCCATAATCGTTTAAAATTAATTTAGGCGTTGGTGAAAGCACCCTGAATTTTGATGATATGTTCCTAAACGATTTACAGATTAAGACTGGGGTTGGAGAAACGAAGATCGACTTATCTAACATACAAAAAAATAGTTTTCATGTTGACATTAAATCTGGGGTTGGGAGTACAACCATCATCGTCCCTAAAGATATGAGCGTAATAATTGATGCGAAAAAGGGAATTGGCTCAATTAAATACGAGGGTCTTGAAAAAGACGGTAATCGCTATAAATCAAACGTTGTGTCAGAAGAAGAGTTAACAATCTCTATTAATCAAGGGATTGGCGAAGTTGTATTAAAAGCCAAATAAACCCACAAAAAAGTTAGGGGTAGCCTAACTTTTTTGTTTGTATTCGAAAACGTTTACTTTTTTATTGGTTTTCGGTGTACAACGATTAGATTACATAGTAAAATAGATAAGTGAAAATGGGCAACCGTTTGCATTACATTTAGGAGGTATGACATGAAACGAACATCAACATCGATGAAAATAGGAGCTTTCATCATTTTACTTGTAGCGCTCCTCATCTTTTCTGGTTGTACAAATAATCAGAAAGTAGAACCGTTTGACCTTGAAAAAGTTAGTCATAGTGACTTAATTCAAGGGTATCCTGAAACCGTTTTCTATGAAATCTTTGTTCGAGCTTTTTATGATTCCAATGGTGATGGAATTGGGGATATTAATGGTATGACTCAACAATTAGATTACTTACAAGAGCTCGGTGTAGAAGGCATTTGGCTAATGCCAATCAATCCTTCTCCTAGTTACCATGGTTATGATGTAACTGATTATTACGACATTCACCCAGATTACGGGACAATGGAAGACTTTAAAAACTTCTTAGCGGAAGCCCATAAACGTGATATTAAAGTGTTAATGGACCTTGTCGTTAACCATTCAAGTTATGATCACCCGTGGTTCCAGGAATCCATTTCTTCGGAAGACAACCCATATCGTGATTGGTACATTTGGGCGGATGAAGAGACAGAGATAAGAGATCGCGGTGAATGGGGTCAGAACCTTTGGCATCAATTACGTTCCTCTGATGATTATTATATGAGTGTCTTCTGGGATCGGATGCCAGATTTTAATTTCTACAATGAGGAAGTTCGCCAAGAAATGATTAATATTGGACAATTTTGGCTAGAAGATGTAGGCGTTGATGGATTCCGCCTTGACGCAGCAAAACATATTTTCCCATACGAAAAAGATCAAAATCTCGTTTGGTGGGCAGAATTCCGTGCAGCAATGGAAGAAGTGAAACCTGATGTATTCTTAGTTGGCGAAGTTTGGGATATAGCAAGTGTTACAGGCCCTTATTTAGAGGATGGACTGCATTCAACGTTCAATTTTGATTTAGCAGAAGATATTTTATCTGTTGTTAACAATGAACGTGCTGGAAGCCTTGTGAATAAATTGATTCGTACATTAGATCGATTTGAGGACTTTTCTGATGATTTCGTTGATTCTACATTCATAACGAATCATGATATTAATCGTGTCATGAGTCAACTCCGCGGTAATGTGGAACGAAATAAAGTGGCTGCTTCCCTTCTCCTCACTTTACCAGGTGCTCCCTTTATTTACTATGGAGAAGAAATTGGGATGGAAGGCATGAAACCAGATGAGCACATTCGCGAACCAATGCTTTGGTACAACGATCCATCACAAGGTGGTCAAACAAGTTGGATTCGTCCTCGACATAATTTACAAGAGGATGCTCCTTCTGTTGAACAACAACTAGAAGATCCTGACTCACTTTTAAATCATTATAAAACACTTATTTATGTTCGTAGATCAAATCGCGCACTACTTTCCGGTGATTTGCAAGAAGCCTCGATTTCAGAAAGTGGCATACTAGCATTTAAACGTGGCTATGAAGAAGATGAAGTTCTCGTCGTGCATAACTTATCACAAAACGAGATTACTGTTTCATTAGAGGAAGAATCGCAAAGAAATGTGTTCTTTTCAACTACAGAAGAATTCGATGTTGATGGTGATACATTAACAATTCCAGCATACTCATCTATTATTTTTGTTGATTAAATAAAGTTTAGGCTTAGAGATCTTTATCTCTAAGCCTTTTTTCTACTAACTTAAAATCTCAATTGTCTCGATAACAATGTCTTCTTTTGGACGATCATCGTTATCCACTTCGGTTCTAGCAATTTCATCAACCACATCCATGCCTTCTAAAACGTGCCCAAAAACTGTATGCCGGAAGTCCAATGCTGGATTTCCACCATATTGTTCATACAATTCCACCATTCCTGACGGCAGACTAGATCCGCGGTTCTTTTCAGCTATTTCAAGTTCCCGAGGTTCCAAACTAGCATTTTGGACAATAAAGAATTGACTAGTGTTTGTATTAGGACCCCTATTTGCCATGGAAATTGCACCTCTAAAATGACCTAAATTGGGTGCAAATTCATCTTCAAACACATCGCCATATATGCTTTCACCACCTGCACCCGTTCCGGTAGGATCTCCCGATTGAATCATAAAGTCTTCAATGACTCGATGAAATGTAACACCATCATAATATCCATTTTCACTATGTGTTAAAAAATTTTCAACTGTTAATGGTGCGTACGTCGAATAAAGTCGCAGTGTGATTTCACCTTTCGTTGTCTTAATTCTAACGATATGCTCATCTGGTTGTTCATCGTTAATAAACTGTGGATATTCAATCTGTTCGAGTTCTTCTTGTGCCGGAATGTCTTCAATTGTTCCCTCTTCTTCAATGTTTTCTTCTACTTGTACAGTCTCTTCATCTTCAGTAACAGTATCATCTTCTGCTACCTGATTTCTGCCACAACCAAATAATAACAAATTAATAACGACTAACAACAATATCATTTGTTTTTTACTTTGCATCATATAGTTGGTACCTCCTTTGATTTACAATCATTAATATTTGCTGATTATTTCAGAATTAAACATGAGTTGGTGATTAATATCACCGACATTCATCAAAAAGTACGTTATCTTTTTAATTGTACGAATTCCATATAATAGCCTCTCGGAATAAATGATGAAAAAACAATGACTGCTGAGAAACAAACTA
>CAZIRM010000025.1:0-16032 GCA_964541705.1 uncultured Bacillaceae bacterium
AACGCTACACAATCCCATAGCCCAACAAGCCCTATTTTTCTTGTAGACATGTTATAGAAAAGGTTGGCTACCGATGACTGCCCACCTGAAACGAGGATACTATTTGGCGATATCTCCTTATATACATGAGATTTCCCTGTTCCCCTCGGTCCCAATTCGCACATATTATAGTTGTTTTCAACTAAAGGAACGAGCCTTAGTAATAAGTGCCATTTAACCTTCTCTTCTATTTGTGTTGGCTCCATACCTGTCGAACGAATGAGTACGTCAATCCACTCTTCTTTCGTAAAGTTCTTTCTACCTTCTATAATTTCAGAGAGATCCATGTTCGGCATTTGGATTGGCTTTAAGCTACTTACACTAAAAGGATTTGAGTTTTTTACTTCTTCATCATAAAAGTAATCAATTTTGATCATGCACCAAATCCCGCCAGCAAGTAACTTATCAAACTCTTTAACAAAATTAGAGCCAATCGGCACACCTTTTAACCCTAAGTTAGAAAACTCTGCTTCATACGTGTCAATCTTGGCATTTAACGTAACAGTTACTTTATCAATAATTGAATACTGACCAAGCTCTTTTATTTTTGACTTTATCTTCTCCGCTTCATCAGGTCTTACATAGTTATCAGATAAAATCTTTTTAACTCGTTCTACCCCTTCTCGAATACTTTCTTCATCATCCGTTGCACAATACATCCCAAGAAGGTATTCCAAAACATAGACAGGGACATTGGCTCCCTCTTTAATAAGCTTTGTTAAATCTTTTCGAACGACACGCCCAGCAAAAACATCATTCAACTTTTTATCTAAGTCCGTTGTTGGTATAGCTCTTACCTGTTCTTCCATTCACAGCCCTCCTATCCCCTAAAAATCAAAATCACTGACTATTCCTAAATTGATCGTAAAAGGAATTCTATCAACAGTTACCTGTGTTTCTGTATCTTTTATGATTAAGTAGTAAGTCTTACTCTTATCGTATGGAATTGATTTTAATACAAATCGAAGCTTAAATGTACGGTCTTCTGGATTGTCAAACTCACGATCACCGATAATGGTTTCTTCATTAGAAATAACGCTTCCGTCTTCATCAGCCATATAAATGACAACCGTTCGTGCAATCATTTTTTCTTCAACTTTTTCCGTTTGGAAGAAGGATAGATTAAAAATGCTATTCGTAATTTTTCTTGTCGTATTCGTTAGTTTAATATCAACCTTTTTAATCTCCTTAGTCCCTTTTTGTCCACTACGCTTGTTTTTAAACATGAGTAGTGGCACGACAATTTCTTGCAAACTCGCACCACCATGGACAAAGTTCACGCCAGAGCCTTGGATTTTAAAGCGAATCGTGGCATTGGGAACATAGGCTGTTAATTGCTGTTCATTCTTAACAATGGAACTTAAATCAATGTTCAGTAGTCCTGATACTTCTCGTTTTTCCGTTGACAGCATGTATCTACGCTTCACTTCAATCGTATCCAGCTTCTCTTTTTCAATCTTATCGCTTTCTTCAAGAGCTTCTCGTTGATAGAGGAAACCATGATCTGCGGTTATATAAATGTTAACCCCACTTAAATCATCACGTATGATTTTTACAAGGTCATAAATTTCATTCATTGCTTGTTCAACCGCATTAAACGAATAGATTTCAGTCGAGGCTTTATCACCCATTGCATCAATCGTGTCATGATAGATATAAATCAGTTTTTTCCCTTTGAAATATTCCCTTCTGCCAGCCTTGTTCATGTTGAACACATCTTGAAAATGAATGGCTACACTTTCACTTTCAGCGTTTGCAATAATCTTCTTACGGTTCTCAAGTCCAGATGAATCCTTGCCATCAACAAGAACTCTTGCATTGTTATCAAAATCAATGGAACGATGCGGTAACAATGATGCCATTCCGAGCTTCGTCACTGACGGGATAACTCCTAACATTGTTTCTACTTCACAGCTACCTAACGTTTCTGCATTCAGACGTTCACTAATTTCCACTCCTACTTCATAACGCATAGCATCGGATATAATGACAAAGACACGTTCTCCTTTACTTACTTTAGAAGAAACGACATTTCGATAAAAGTCTTGTTGATTACGAACTCCTGGGAGCGACCATTGTTCTTTTAACTCCGAACTAACCGCTTGTGACCAATGCGAACTCAGTTCACCTTGATACCAATTCGTATATATATTTTCTACCATCAACTTCAGCTTTTTTAATAACTCGTTATTGGCTTCCAGGTCATACGCCACATAAAACTTTCGATAAAACGTATCCATGACATAATATTTGTTCACGTAGGTTTGGTACATCTCAACTGCTTGTCCTTGTGGAATACGAGCTTCTTGTTCTTTATAAAATTGGTGAATCTTTACTGAATAATAAAGAGCTTCATATATGTTTTCATACGTTTCATAGAAATGCTTGGCTCTTCTCAATTTAATAAGCTTAATGTACTCTTCATAGTCTTCTAAATTAGTCGATAGGCTGTTAGCTATGTAAATGATAATGGCTCGATCAAAATAAGGAAAAATATCGGCTTGTTTAAATGCCTCAACAGAAATTTGATTCACAAGATCAGAAAGCTTGATTTCTTGCTCGATTAACTTAGCGTAGTCGTTATACACTTCATAATCGGTCTTATGGTGCATCCAATGATCAATAAAAACTAACCCATTTGTTTTATTACGCTGTGCAATGTAATCGTTAATGTTAGATAGATAGCTCTCATCTATCGAATGACTCAATGCTGTTACGGTTAAGTGCATGAATAGAGTTTTTAATGACTTTTTTTCTCTCTCGTAGCCATAATGATTAGCAACATACTTCCAAAACACTTCCGTATCAAAAAATTTTTCCAGCAATTCAAGATATTTATTTTCTTCGTCACTTAACGAATCCATCAATACTGTTTTTACAATCGTTTCAAAGTCGAGTGTTTTTACATTACATAGCACTGCCATGATCGTCATTTCAATCGTTTCTTCCGTAAAGGATTCGGTGCTAAGCGCTTGAAACTTCTTGTAGCGATCCTTATTGTTGAAGAACTTCTCATATTTCTTTACAACCATTCGCAATGAAGAATCAATATGTAAATCATTTAGTAACAATGAAATTTTATCAGCGTAAAACGTCTTGGAGTAAAGTACTGTATCAATCACCCAATTATCCTCTATGCCAAGCTCCAAGTTTGTATAAATTAAATAATGAGAATTGGGATCATCTTCCTCTAATAAGTATTTCGTATAAAAGTTGTTCTTTTCCGTCAACTGATGGACTTTCACGTTATCAATGGATATTTGGTCAATATCCTCATCAAATTCGTTATCTTTATCGAACCAAAAGATGATTTTACGTTGTTCACCATCATTGAGTGGTTGACTGAAATGTTCTGTTAAAGTCGATATGACTTGGTTTAAGTTCAAATGATTCACCTTCTTTCCATTTATCCATCGTTATTGACTGAATAAATCGAGTAGCTTATAATGCTTATTAACGTGATCGCTTTCCCCACTCTCTATTGTAGGGCTGGTATCACAAGTAAACACTCCTTTCCCCGCTACCATTTTGCAGGGCTGGGAGGTTTGTTTGATTCAAACACTTTATACAGCTTAAGTGTTCATATTGACGTTATCTATTACATATACTATAATGATCTTAACGATCAGGCTCAGATCCTTCCGAGGACTGGGCTATTTTTGTATGATTTTGATATAACGCTTTAATAAACTGTCACAAAAAGGTACAATAAAACACAATTTAGATGAACATAACGGTGTACCGCTATGGGTGTTAATGAATTATATATTTCGTTTTTTTGGAAAATACTTAGATGAGAGATTACAAAATACTGTAGCTAAAGATTTTTCAAATTCATATAAAAGTGAATATGGAAGTTCAGCACAAATTTCATCGTCAACAATACTTGATAAGAAGAAGCAACTCCCATATAGGACTTGCTTCTTTATCTTTTTAAATATTTTCTACGACAGATTTTATTTCGATTTGGGAGAATTGCTCTCTCCACTCATCAATATTATACACTGCAAAACTTGATAAAATTTTTCTTTTCAATCTATCATCTACAAGGGATAGTGGTAATTGTTTTCCTATTTTCAAAACAAGTTGTTTTCTTATTTTTTTATCAATAATAGGATGCTCAATTAGTAATACGTATGTGATAGGTTTTTCTTCTTGATTGCCTCCACACGCCCAAAATAAAAGAAGACTATCGTAAAATTTCCGAGCTATCTTTTTATAAAAATCTTCATGTTTCATTTTTTTAACCATAGCGTCAGGGGCTTTGGCTCCTTGAATATTTGCATTTTTATATTCAAGGAAAACAATCTCCCCCTTAATCTCAGTAATAAAATCAACATCGCTTAGCATAGTAGATTTTGTTAGTTCTTGTACTTGCCATACATAAGGTGCATTAGAAAAATCAAATTGAAATTGTTTATTCTCATCTAACAATACTTTTCCTGTCATGCTTACACCTCAAAATTACTTTCAATCACTTGATCTAATAATTCAGTGTCTGCTTCAATGATTGGATTGTTAGGTAGTTCGCCAAAATAATCGCTTGAATCTGCTTGGACACCATCGTTTGTCTTATACAAATGATGAAACTTTACGTTATGATCTTTCCTACGTTTAATTTCAAAATACTTTGCTAAATTATAATTGTGCGTAGCAATGAAAACCTGTACTCCACTTCTCTGTAATTCAAGTAAAATATCCACTAAAACAGGAATTAACTCAGGGTTAATATTTGCTTCAGGTTCATCCCAAAAGAGTATTGTTCCTTCCTCAATCAATCCATTGCGAATTAACTTCCACAACAGACCAAACTTTCTTAAACCTTCTGCCTCGATTTGAAATTCAACTTTCCTACCATCGCTCTTCACTACGTAAAAACTACTTTTTTCATGAATGACGTGCCCATCTATTACTTCGGAAATCTTCTGAAGAGTCATTTCATTTATTGGAGTAATTGCTCTTGTTTCAGGAAGTTCTGCATTTGTAATTATATCTGCATACGTTTTATCAAACGGCAACGAATATTTGTTGTACATTGCTAAAAAACCTTGAGCATGGGACAACATTTCCTTTGCAGGTATAAATACATTTTTCACTTTAAAATCAATGTCAGAATAACTTGCTCCATCTCCTGCTAACTTCATTCCTTCATGTTTAATAATTACGTGCGAAACGTAACTATTTTTAGAAAAGTATGCAGTCACATGTGTTTTCTTATTTCTATCCCGTTGATCCCTTACTAAATTCATTGGATTTACTTTAAAAAATGGTTGAGATATATCAAAGGTATCTTCTCCTTTGTTATTTACACTTTCACACAACGCATATAACGATTTAAGTAAATGTGTTTTTCCCGTTCCATTTGTACCAATGATAATATTTACACCTGATGAAAAGTCGATTTCCACATTTTCAAATACAGTAAAATTTTCGATACACACTTTTTTGATTGTCATTCAATCACTCCCTTCTTACAACTATCCTAACTTCATTTTATCCAACAACTCGCCTATTTCCCAAACTAAATCTTTGCTACTAATCCTTTAAACTTCTCATAGTTCACAACTACCCCGTCATCTAAGTCCATTTCAATTTGCATATCTGCCATATGGTGTAATATTTCATCATACTCTTTCAACTCTTCAATTTTCTTCTCTAACGACTTCAATTCCTTTTTCGCATTACTGATTTCTTTTGCAGTTGAATCACCTTCTATGATCGTTAGCAAATCCCTCTTTTCAGCATCTAAACGAATTTGGTATTCATGTAAATAATCCGTTCGAATTCTCGAAAGCGTTGTTTTATCATAGCGGTGCATATAGATTAAGCAGTTAAAAGCTTTCTGTTTACCAGATGTAAATAACCAATAAATCGGGCGTTTTTTATATGTTTGAACATGGTGTTTAAAGAAATCATTTAAGAAGTAACGTCTAATCGTTTCTTTAGCCGTTTCACCCTTTTTCTTGCCAAGTGTATCAGAAATGAAATCAAGGTTCTCTGATAAAGTTTCCTCACCAAATGTAACTTTAACAAAGTCAATGAATCTCGATACAATGTCATCTTCAAAATAGGCTCCAGGTAGAATTGGCAGGATGTTATCTTGATCAGCGGGGAATGTTTGATATTTAGATGTATCAAATTCTCCACCTGCATAAATCAGACCTTCTTCGTCTAAGGAATATCGACCAAATATACATCCAATGGAATATGAAATAAAATCTTTAATATCTCTTTCTAAATTACTATTACTAACAGTTACGTCTCTATCCTCAACATATGATTTCAAGTCCTTATGAAGATTATAAACATCGATAAGTATAGAATTTATTTCTTCTTCGTTAGCTTTTAGGTTGTTAAACCTTTCTTCTGTTTGCTTACTCCATTTTTCAAATGAATCTGAGACTAAACCTTCTTCAAAACCATTTGGTAATAATGGACTCCTCTTAAAGTCCCAAGAGGTTTCAAAAGAGTCCCAATCGTCTTTTGAAATATTACAACATTCTTTTACTAACTCCTCTACCCTCAATTTAAGGGTTTCATCCTTTGGATAGATTAACGGGATATTAGAAATATCCCTCGGTTGAAAGTTAAGAGTTGGATTACACATTGCTAAATGAGTATCGGTTATTTTACTATTTAATAAGCCTTGAAGATAATATAAATCCTTCTTTGGGAAGATTGACGACCCACCTGAGTCAAATATCCTACCACTTTCAACCATTCTTGATGAAAATTTATAAGATGTAACAGCAGACCAGGTTATACATGGTTTGAAATATTTGTCTTCACTTCTCACAGATGCTAATCTCTTCCCTTTACTATCTTTATTATTTTTTATTTCAAAACCATTGTTCTCCCAATTAACTAAGTATTCATCAAACCCTTTCCATTTTCTATAGCCCCCACCCTTACTATATGGAAACCATTTTTTATTACTTAGTATAGCTTCATTATGATCTCTACAATTAAAACCAACCTTCTCCATAGAAACTTCATACCAAAGCCTTAAAAAGCGATTATTATCAGCAGTTGTCATTCCTGTTTTTGGAGAGGCAATCTCCCCTAACGAAACTCCTTCTAAATATGTACTAATCATTTCTTGACTCACCCAATATGCTATTGGATATCCAGGAATATTAGTAAATTCACTTGATTTTACATGGTATTTATAATTTACATTATCTTTTTTAGCCTCTAATACTTTTATTGGTTGGTTTACTGCTCCTTTAAAATCTGACAGCCTTATATAAGTTCCCATTACATCTGGTTGATAGTTTCTTACTGTAAAAGTACAGATTGGTACAGTTGCTTCTTCAAAAGCGGAATATTCTAACTGAATTAAGCTACTAATACTTTTCTTTGTAATTAATTGTTTTCGAAGTTGCTCATATGCTGAAATAAACATCCAAACAAGCGGTGTCATGAAGCCTATATGTCCATTTTTTTCAACAATAGAGAAACTATATTTTATAAATGCAGAAAATAAATCCGATTTAACATCTCCATAGTGCTGATTAAGATAATCTACTAAGTTTTGGTTTAAATATTTATTTCCTATATAAGGAGGGTTCGTTATTAAAACTGAATATTGTTTAGACATTATTTCAGCTTGTTTTATTAATTTTGGTAAAAGAGTAAATAATTTCTTTCTGGTTTCATCCTCAAATAAATCTTTTGCAGGATTATTTTTTATATATGTTGTTCTTTCCTCAAAAAAATCTTGATCAAATTTTCCAACTTTGATGAGTGAACCAATAGATTTTGCGTTGTTAAACTGTCCAAAAAATTCTTTTACCTCTTTAAGCTTTTCATCACTATTCCCCACAATGTAAGATATCTCTTCATCAGTTACAATGTTTGTTTCCTGAATAGAAGCTAAGTTTAGTTTTAAACCCTCTCTCTCAATACTTCTAAAGAAACGTTTATTATATTCTAAAGCTTTCATAACGACTGAAAAGCATGCAAGCTGATAAGCACGATCATCAATATCAAGACCATAAAGGTTATTTTCAATAATCAATCTTGGTATTTCTCTATCTATATATCCACACTTACTATATATTTCATAAAGAACATCAAACATATAAACAAGGATATGTCCACTTCCCATTGCTGGATCAAAACATTTAATATCCTCTACCCTTAATTCTTTATTAATATATGGAGCTAATTTCTCCTCGAAATCTGGTTCTGGATTAGGATTTTCAAGATAAAACTCCCAATTATCTAATAAATCACGATGTTCTGGATGCGATTCAATCCAATAACGACCTAAAGAATTTTGTACCATATACCGTACTATCCAATCAGGTGTAAAGAGCTGAGTTGCAAATGGGATTTCTTCTGTTTTATACTTTTTCTTTGCTTTAATTACTCGGTCTTTTTCTTCAGCAATATAGTATTGATACAACCATCCAATAATCTCAACTTTTTCCCAATTGTCTTCAGGAATTACCTCTGTATTTGTCATTTGCCTTACAAATGAATCTTTAGCTAACAAACCTTCAGGAAAGAGGATTTCAGTAAAGTCATCGATTTTTTCAAACATAAAAGGCATGAAACGATTTAAGTCATTACAATGCTTAATAATCAAATACTTAAACAGTTCTTCTGATTCATTGTTAACCTTCATCTCATAAACAAGCTCTTTATCCAGATCTAAATCAAGGGATAGGGCTTCTTTCATCATATCAGGTTCGGCACTATCGGCATTACTTGATGATAATACTCTAACTTTTGTAGGGAGATAATTGTTGACCTCCATAAAACGTAATGCTGTAAAACGGTTAAACCAAGTATAAGCGACTTCTTCCATTACTCGACTAAAGCTTGTTTGGTTAATACGGTCAATTAGTCGTTCTCTTTGCACTTTTTCACTTTTAGAAAGCTGTCTGCCATCGATGAAGATGGCATCTGAGCTTTCGATTTCTGCTTTTGTAATTTTATCAGGGGTAATCCCTATTTTTAATGCTTTTGCTTCTACTTTTTTAAGTAGCTCACGTCTGGCACTTGTCGCAAAGTTTTTCAATGCTGTTTTGTTCATAACTACATTCACCTTCTTAATCCAAGAACTCAATATGTTTATTGGATTTAATAATTTCTTTTAGCTTGTTCGATAATGTATTGACGAATTGGTCTACATCTTCTTCTGATTGTAACGTCTTAACAGCAAGTAATTCGGAAACTTTGACCTTTTGCTTTTGGATCGTTGCTACAGGTGGTTGTGTTTCAATAACACCTGGACCCTGTTCCTCTTGTTTTCTTCGTTGCCATTCTTTAATCTCTCGGTCAATTATTCGTTCAAATTTTTCTTTAAAGCTCGTACTTTGAGAAATCGTTGCATCGACTTTATAAATGTCTGTGAAGCTATCAAGGTTAGTTGTGAGATCTTTGTAATATTGGGCAACTCTTTGCTTCGTTTCAGTGGATACACCGTACTGCTTGGCAAGAATAGCTAAGTTTTCATAATCAGCTTGTAATTTGCTCTTCGCATTTGTTTTCTTCTCTTCAAGAACAGCGTTAATAGCTTCTTCCACTTTATTTACAAGCTCTGGAATGTCCTTAATCTTCTTATATGGAATTGGATCTTTCACAATGTCTGTTAGCTTCTGGATGAAATCCTCGGATCCATCACTCATGACATACATCTTATTTTCTTCGTATTTTTTAAGAGCTTGTAAGCCTTCATCAAATATACGTTTCTGATCTGTACCAAAGAAGCTCTTTACATAGACAATATCCTCTTCCCAATCTAATAAGTCGTCTTCCATCTCTTTCAATTTCGTAAAGAAAGAAGCATTGTCTAATCCGTTATGGAATTCACCAAAATACTCTAATCCTTTATCAAGTAAGCTCGATCCAGGATATTTACGCCCTTCATAACGAGCTTTTAAAGCATTGATTTCATCGATTTGATGTTCCATTAGTGTACGAATATCTTTCACCAATCCGTCTTCATCATCCGCTAAATCGGTTTTATTAAAGACTTCCTTACATATACTTTTTGCGATTCGAATTAACGATTCATCGACTTTTACTCGTTTTAAAACAATCGCTTTATCCGCTTCTTGTGTTTTCGTTAGTACAGTAATAATTTTATTTGCCCCATCTTCTGGCTCTAAATATTGTGCATTGTAGCGAATGCGAATGCGTTGCTCTTTTAATAAATGGGCAATAACTCCTGCAATATCAAGTGGTCTCCATCCGTAAGGTTTATCATTAAAACGATCAAGAAGTGGTTTTACTCGGATTTGTTTCTTAATCTCATCCTGTAAGCCAATAAAGTCTGATACTTCTTTGATCGCAAGTGGATTAGGCATTTGTTTCATGTCCTCACCAAGCGTTAATTGCTCGTCTTTAACTGCTAAAATATCAATGAGATCTCGCTCCGTATCTAAGAAAGTTTTTACATACGCCAATTTCGTATATACGTTTTCCACTAAAGATTCGAGAGCCGTATTAAACTTCTCTTTCACCGATGAACCTTTAATTTCAACTCGATCACCGTTTACATAAAAGACGGATGATTTAATCGCATCTTCCAACAAATCTCGTACCCTTCTTCTACGTTCTCTTGCCTCAGCTTGTTTATTGTTTAAGATATTTTGGATACTTTCAGGTAGTTGTGTAATGTTACGCTTTTTGCGGTATTCCTCGATTTGTAGCACTTCCCGCATTTCTTCGATATACGTATCACTACCACCTAATTTCACTATCAGTTCATTTGTTCCAGATGACATCATCATGAGCTCTTGCTCTGATTTTTCATAGTGATCAGAAAGTGGCGAAAGAATGTTGATACCGATGGAAGCCGTTTGGTTTTTATAATCTTTCTCATCCATTTTTTGGCGATAGGAAAAATCATATACTTTCCCATAGCGATATCGTGTACCTTGGTATAAATCTTCAAAAATATAGTTAGCAAGTTCTCGTTTTACGGTTTCTTCTTCAATGCTTACTGCCTTTATTTCTCGATTCACGTCTTGCTCATCATCGGTTAGGAAGATGTAGTAATCACCGTTTTTCTGAATTAACGTTTGTGAAATAAGCTTGCGGAGTGAACCTTTGATTTTCTCCTTTAATTGTAATTTATCTTCATCAATATTCGTTACCATAAGCGTAGCAATATTATCAATATTGGCTGGTAGCTCTTTAATGTATTTGATCATAAATAATACTTTCAGAAGTTCCATATTAAATGTGTCATCTTTTAAAGCTGGGTTTTCATAAGCCCCTTCAATTACCCTTGAGATCGTAGGGTTTAAAAATTCCTTAATCGTATCGTAGAAGGCGTAGAATGGAATTAAACTTCCTTCTGCTGAATCCTTATAGCGTAGACCCGCCTCTTTAAAAGCAGATAACATCGAACGTTCCCCTTCAGAAAGATGCTTACCACTTGAACCATGCTTACGAACTTGCTCAAATACATTTTGTAAGAGCTTGAATTGATACGGGACAAATGGGTAAACGTCTGCAAATTCTTGTTCATCGTCATAACCACGAAGATCTGCTGTGCTTTCTTTAAAGCTAATTAAGTTCTTAAGTATCGCACTTTTCTCAGGGAAATACACTTTAAGCTTGTCATTTACAAAGTCTTTTTTCAGTAAGATACGCTTCTTAATGACCTCATCAACTGATATCGATGATAGAGAAAGCCTTGTATCGAAGCGGCCTTGAATACGAGAGAAGTCATCACCTTTTACCTTAATGATGGTGTCAATACTTTCTTGTGAAGTAACCATAATCCATACCTTACCTTCACAATACGTACCTAAATCTTCAGCAACGGTTTGTAAGTTCAGCATTAAATTACGACTATCCCCTATGTACTGCCCAATCTCATCCACTAAGAAAATGAGGTGGAAGTTATCACCTTTTTGCTTAATGTACTCTTTTACGTCTTTAGCAAACTTTTCAATGCTAATTTCAAAGTTGTTAACTCCGTTTTCAAACCAATTTCGTGCTGATTCCTCTGTCATTTCCGTTACTTTTGTTAATGCTCCAATGACATAATCCGCATCAAAATAAAAAGTGTTTCTTCTCTCTATCCACTCTTCTCCTGCCAACGCTTTAAACTCTTGCTTAAATGCTTCGTAAACCCCTTTCGAATCTAAATACTTCTCCATTTCAGCCACACCAGGAATGTCACCATAATAACCTCTATGCTCATAGAATACCTTCATAAACACTCGTAAAATCGCATCTTCTTTTGATTTACTATCTAAGGAACTTTTCGAATCAATATTAAAAAGAATGACTTCCGTATCAACATTGGAAGTTCGTTTCATATTCGCTACAATAATTGGATCTTCAATTTTCTCATCAAAAAAGTCGAGTGCCTTTTTTCCTTGTACTTCCTTATTTTCAAGTAGGTACGCTAAAATTTTTAAAAAGTGTGATTTACCCGATCCAAAGAAACCTGAAATCCAAACACCCATTTTATCTGTTGTACCGTCAATTCCTTTTTGATAGTTTTCATAAAACTTTGATAAGTGTTTGTTTAGCTCTCTTGTTACAACATACTCATCTAACTCTTGATAAATATGTTTTTCATCCGTCTGAGCTACTTTAATAACGCCTTTTATGTCACGTTCAATGTCTTTTTGAAACATATCTTTAATGATCATTTCTTATCCCCCTCACTAATCCACTAAGCGAAATGCTCGGTAATAATTATCATCTTTAAATTTCCCAAACAATTGAAGTGATTGCCCATCATATTGACCAGGGAAAAACATGATCACAGGTGTTTTATCTATCACTTCTTGTAAATTATTAAGTATCGTATGCGACCTGACAAATGGATAAACCTTACCTACTCCTGTTAAAAAGACAACATTATGATCCCCTATTTGTTCTTTAATTTTTTTTAGGAAAATATCAGGTTTTGCAAAGGTTGTCATTGCTTTAAACAACGCTTCTTTTCCTTGACTCGCTTCCATATCAAAAATACGATTAAATATGTTCCGTTCTTTTGCAATCTCTAACAGCATTTTATATAAATCAAACTCGATGATTTTGCGGTTCGTACCCTCATAGCTGAACTCTTTCTTAATATGGTTAATATAGTCTCGAACAACGAGTTCCCCTTCTGGTTCATAGTCAAAAACATAAAAGCTGATTTCATTACCAAGACCATGTCCTTGAATAAATTTGTCATCTCGTATTTTCGGAATAATTTTATCCAGCCTTGCATTCAAGTTACCCATTACTTAACACTCACTCTCCCATCGCACGCACGTAATCGTGCTCACCAATAAAAAACAGATGTTCTTTTACTCGTTCATCGATTAACAAGCGACTTAATTCACCTGTTTCCTTATTTTTAACGATCCCTGTTTCAAACAACAACTTCATGAATACCTGCTTTAACTTATCAACCGTTTTTTCTGTCCAACTTGCCACTTTCTCGTCTTGTTCTGACTTATATGTAAAGTACGTATTCATATCTTTTTTCTCCAGCAAATAGTCATTAGCTTGAAGCTTTTCACGAATTACCTCATCCATAAATTCAAAAAACAAACGATCCGTTTTCATAATGGCATAAAGGTTAATCATTTTACCTACTTCCAAAGGTTCTTCCAATACCATTTTTCTTAATGTTTCATCCAACGTGTTAGCTCGCCTTAATACAGAAGGCAAACTACGTTTTGCACTGTTTTGCACTTTGTATTGAAAGTAATTTTCCTCGAAAACCTTTTCCCTGACTTCCTTATCTGATAAGCCTTGCTCTTTAAGTCGCAAAACTTGCTTCAACTCAAACAATAAAAACGATGCTCCTGTTAAAGATGTACTATATAATAGTTCTTTACTCATATGTAAAAACCTTCCTTATTGTTGACTATTTGTAATAGTATGACCATTCAAAGTTAGTATTCTCTCCACGACTTCAAGCCTTCTCTTACCACATTGTTGCCTTAATACTGTCGTAAATTCATTTTCCTTTAAAACTTTACTTTTATTGTTGATGAAAAGTTCATTCACTTTCGTAATTAGTTCATTTTCATCAAGTCCATTTTCCCAATACGCATCGACAATTCCGTTTAATGCTACAGCAAGGTCACGTTGCGTTTTATAAAATAGTTTCACTTCCATGATGTCACCTCAAAAATCGTTCTAATTTACTCTACTTTTATTTTATTCTTACTCCATGATTACAACAAGACTAACCTTCCCTCATATGCCAACAATCGTTTTACATAAATCGACAAAAGCCGAAAAAGACCTCGCTGTATTTAGCGAAGCCTATCCCGATACTACCTATACAAATAATAATCCGCCCGAACTTCTATTGTTATCCGATAGCTTTCTTCCGTTTCAATATGATTTTCTTGCTGGGCTGGCATTATGTTAGTTTCATAGTCAATATCACAATTTACAAGCGATTTCTTTAACTCCATACCTTCATTCTTAATCTCTTTTTGTTGATAGATATACGGACTGAAAAAGAGCAAAAATCGTTCAAACAGCTTAGCAATGACTTCAAATGTTTTTTCATACGTTTCAGGTGGTGCAAAATAAATCCCAATTTTTCTATCGACAAAGGTAATGTTACTGTTAATTCTTTCTTTCATTTGTTTTTTCAAAGTTTGAAACTTTTCATACATATCTATTTTCGAAATATCGAAGTACAATTCAACAAAAGCTAAGCCGTTGCGATTTTTAACTGCACATCTATAATTTAACCCTGCTAACCCTGCACCTACATTTAATATATGGTCGTGGATATACGCCTTTTTGTTATAGTAAAAGTTTAAAAAATACGGCATCCTTTCTCTTAAAACACATAACAATGCTTTCTTAACATCTTCAATGCGTGAATAATTGTATTCATACTTTCTAATTTGAGCTTGCCCTATGTAATTATCAGGAATCTGCTTCATGGTATGATAAGATGTTATCACATTTTCAATTTCCCTTATTTTATATAACTCATCATAAATGGCTAATTTATATAAATCATTCAATTCTATCAAAAGTGGCATAACTTGTGGATCAATTTGTAAAGCATAAAAATCAATGTAACGTTTGTTTTTAACTCTGAGCCACTCTTCTATCTGTTTAACATGATTATCGACAAATTCATTTGCAATCCAGACAATAACAGCTTCCTGGTTCGCCTCTATCATTCCCTTTATCCGTTCTAAATAACGGTCATTAGATTTTGTCACTTGTACTTCTATTAAAATATGAAGTCTTCGCTTACTATCAACAGCACTAATATCCGTCTTTTTTCCACCTGCTCGATTTTCCAATTCTATATTTGCCAATTTTAATTGCAGTGCATCTTGTAAAATGTTCGGGTACTTGATTAACGCCCAGCAAAAGATTGCTTCCTTGTTCGAACCATACCTACTCATCTTTACCCTTCTTTCTTTTTAATATTTTGTAAATTATTTATGACAAAAAAATAGAAGCATTATACAACCGTCATGGTCATACAATGCTTCCGTTTTTTACTCTGTTTATATTTAATTGATTACATTTTCTCCCTCTCACAACATTCATTATCGTCACCCCTCTTTGCATTAAAATACACTTTTAATTATATAAAGATACTTTTATCATTGTCAATAAAATCAATATTTTCAGCTATAGTAAACATACTAACCTCCTCAGAAAAAGAAATTATATGCATACTATTCATATATTATATGCATTTCTTTCATATACTTGTTGACGTTCTACCATCTCTCATTCACTTTACCTTTTTACTTTATGCATATAACTTTCATAACCTTATGCAACTTATTCATATAATTTACATATCCCTAAATCTGCTATTCCATATTCCTTCCCCCTTATATCTAATATGTACGTAAGAGCTACCATTTCTTTGGTAGCCTTACTATTCTTCAATTATTCGTCTCTTAACTTATCAATCATCTCACCGATTCGTAATAAATTCTTATACTTGCTACTATCTTCCCAATCCATTTCAAAAGGTACTGTCAATAATTTTGTGTAAATGACCATTCACCCATTCAAGGTAGC
>CAZIRM010000026.1:0-15994 GCA_964541705.1 uncultured Bacillaceae bacterium
AGTTTGTTTCTCAGCATTCATTGTTTTTTTCATCATTTATTCCGAGAGGCTATTAAATGCAGCACAAGTTTCTTCCTATTACTAAGTTGAAAAATTAAATACTTCGCTCGTCGCTCCACAGAAAGAACGGTTTGATTCCTAACTGATTGAATAAAAGTGGAAGTTGAGGTGTTTATTGACTTCTCGCGATTGATCGTAACGTCGATTATTTTCTTTCCCTTCAATCTTTCGTTTAACAACTGTCTATACGTTTCCATCTCAGGTAACTCTGGCATCTTGTGTTCTCCTTTAACATAGCGTCTCTTACAGTATTGTAATAAGAAGCATGAAATATGAAAGAAAGTTAAAAATAAAACAAGAAGGAATTTATTAAATGGCAGTTGCCATCATTAATAAATTGTACTCAAATCTAAATGAAGGGGAGTAGGGTATGGAAACTACTTTAATGTATTTGCGTGAATCGTTGTCCAACTACACAGACGATTACCGCGATTGTCAACAGCTTTATCAAAAGCTGCACGAAAAAGAGTATCGTACAGAAGGGGAATTTATTAACGCCTTGGATGAAGAAGAGATTGCATTGCTGGATATGATTTTAAAAAAAGAACTTGATTATGCCAAAGGTGAACAAGACGAAAAACGGACAGAGGAGTTAAATGAGGTATACGAACTGCTTTTTTGAATGATTCACCGCCATAGAATAGGGAAGCAAAGGATGGGAAGACATTTCCTATCCTTTGCTGTTGTTTTGGGTCATCAGTTAAAAAAAACAGCATCTAAACCGGCCGCTAAAAAAATTATAAAACCATTCAGAAAATAATAAATATTTTTTAAAAACCAATACCATTTTCCTATTTTTATAGTATAATCTTCCTATGCGTTTTAAGTGTTCTTAAATAGGAATGATTCTAGTGTAGAAGGATCACGTGTCTCTTCACACTTTATTGGAAGGTCCTTTTTGAACTACATTCGCACGAAGAAATACATACATAAGGGGAGGAGAGTTTTATTGAAAAGTATTCAAACAAAAATTTTAATGTTTTTCTCTATCTTTTTTATCGTTCTTGTCTCAACATTGTCTTTTTTTGTGTTTAGTAATGCCAGAACAACAGTTGAGCAGTCGATAGGTGATCAAGCAAAAATAATTGCAATGAATGTGGCTAATTCCATCGACACAGCTAAATTTGATCAAATATTAACGAGTGGGGATCAAGAGGTCTATAACGAATTACGAAGCTAACTGAATTCTATAAGGGTAACAAATGGTCTACAGTATTTATATACAATGGCGAAAAAAGGTGATGAGTATATTTACGTAGTAGATGGTATGCCTTTAGAGTACGAAGACGCATCCGAGTTTGGGGACGTAGAGGATGTAGAGGAATACCCTCTTATTCCAGTCATTTATGATACAGGAAAAGCTCAGGCTGGTGAGATGGTTTATTCGTCGGAATGGGGAGCAATTATTTATGCCTATGCACCGATCAAAAATGAGGCTGGAGAAGTTATTGGTTTAGTAGGAGCGGATTTTGATGCAGAAAATATTGCTAAAATTTTAAGTGAGAGACGCATGAGCGCATTAGTCATAACGGCTATCATGGTTTTTACCTCACTGATTATCATTGTTCTTTTTACTAGATTACTAGTGAAGCCTTTACGACTACTTACACAACAAGTTGAACTTGTAAAAGACGGCGATTTAACCATAGAGATTACGTCTTTAAAACGTCAGGATGAGATCGGTCGACTTGCAGAAGCCTTTCAGCATATGATAGCTGAAATGAATCAGCTCATCTATAGCATGACGCTGAATTCAAAACAATTGTCCGAAACATCCCAACAATTATCGAACCAATCCAATCTAACACTTGAAAAGAATGCGAATGTCCTAACGATGATGAGTGAGGTAAGTGAGGGAACAGCGATCACTGCTACAAATACAGAAGAGGGGTCGAGGGCAGTGAATGAGTTGGCTACAGGAGTTCACCATGTAGCGGAAACTGCTGTGCAAGTTAATGATGCATCGAAAACAACCGCTGATGATGCGGCCAAGGGGTTAGATACTGTCGAGAAAATTGCAAAGCAAATGAATGTGATTGATCAGTCCGTTCAGGAAACATCAGTTTTGGTTCAAAGCGTTGACGTTAATTCAGTAGAGATTGGCAAGATTGTTGGTGCAATTTCAACAGTTGCAGAACAGACAAATTTACTAGCCTTAAATGCAGCGATTGAAGCTGCTCGAGCAGGCGAACATGGTCGTGGTTTTGCCATTGTTGCTGATGAGGTTCGGAAGTTAGCTGAAGAAACCAGTTCTTCATTAGGTGAAATTACTAACATCGTCCAAAAAATTCAACGAGAGACGAAATGATCAGTTCAAGCGATGAAGGAAGTCTCTGCCGAAGTGGATTCAGGGGTATCAATTTTGAGTGAATCTGGAGAAGCATTCCGAAAGATTATTGAATCTGCCCAATATGTTGTTAGTCAAGCAATGTCATTTTCATCGACAGCACAGCAAATGTCTGCAAGTGCAGAAGAGGTAAATGCATCGATTGAGGAAATGGCCTCAATTTCGAATAAGTCTGCCGGCCAAATTCATCAGGTTGAAACGTCAGTTCATCTGCAAACGAATGAATTAAAGCAAATCCTTAATATATCAAATGCACTACTTGAAGTCTCGCATGAATTAGAGAGCAAAATAGAAAGGTTTAAAGTAGACAAGTCTTAACCATTGTACAGTCACAACGTAGTGAATAGTTGTGACTGTTTTAAATTGTAGAAGGAAATAAGACTAACGATGTCGAAAAAGAATGTGTATAGAGTTTTTTTTGAATATGTATTTTACGGAGGCGAAGGCATGAGTAAGTTAAAGGTAGCAATCTGTGATGATTCATTATTAGTTCGAAAAAAGTTTAAAGCAAGTTTAGAAGATTTCGACGTTTCAGTCGTTTTTGAAGCAAAAGATGGAAATGATGTTGTAGAGAAGTTAAAGGATAACCCTGAAGTAGATGTTTTATTCATGGACATTGTTATGCCAAATAAAACAGGCATTGAGGCATTAGAAGAAATTAAAGCTACTGAAGAGCTAAAAGATTTGAAGGTTGTAATGATTACATCTGTGGGAACATCAACACATGTGAAAGAAGCTGTAAAACTTGGAGTATTCGACTTCATGCAAAAACCAGTTGACGTAACAGTCTTAGCGTCTATTTTAGACCGTGTAAGAGGAGAGGTGTAAAGAGATGTTTAGTAAATATTTTGGAAATTACTTATTGAATAAAGGAATTATTACTAGCGAGCAATTGAATACAGTTTTTGACGAAGAAAAAAATAGCCATGTAAAACTCGGTATTTTAGCATTAAATAAAGGGTATATGTCTTCAGATCAAATTGAAAAGGTAAATGCTATCCAGATGACGACAGATAAACGGTTTGGAGAAATAGCGATCGAGGAAGGGTTTTTAACGGAAGAACAATTAAATGAGTTACTCTCAGGGCAGAAAACAAGCTACTTATTATTGTGCCAAATAATGTTAGATAAAGAAATGATGACGTTAGAAGAGATCAATGCTCATCTTGTAGATTACAAAATTGAAAACGGTTTAACTGCTGACGACCTAGTACAACTAACCAATGATAATGTAGAGGAAATTATAAAAAATAGTTTAAAAACCACAAATGCTCGGTTTGTAGATTATGTCATTTTACTTGTGAAAAACATGGAGAGACACTTAAAAGAGAAGGCATTTGTTGAAGAGGTTAGTCGTGCAGCAAATGAAGATTCATACGTGGCAAAACAAACGATAACTGGGGATTATCATTTACATACGTATCTCAGTATGGATGAAACTGCTTTTGTTAAATTTGGAGCTCAATTTGCCGAGGAGGAATTAACGGAAGTAGATGAACTCTGTCAATCTTCGGTTCTTGAATTTTTAAACTTACAAAATGGAATTTTTATTGTGAATGAAGTGGATAGGGGTTTAGAAGTAGACCTTCAAGTCCAAACTTTTGAAAATTGGGTTGATGCTCCAAGCGATGCTTTCACTGTAAAGATTACATTTGGTTCTGAGAATTGTTTCTTAACGTTAGTTCATGCATAACACTGAAAAAACAACTACCTTTTAACAGGGTAGTTGTTTTTTTGTAAGGCAAGAATTTCTAAACTATCTGAAGTTATAGTAACTTCTAGCTTAAATATGGGATCTCTGTTTTTTCCTACAGAGATTTTTCACATTTCCACTTTATACTTAAAGAGACTATAAACTAGGAGGAGAGTTCTATGGAATCTTTAACGTATTTATTATTTTTAGCCTGCCCATTAATGATGGTAGGAGCGTTCATGTTTTTGTTTTTCAACGGTGGGACTAAAAAAGGAACAGAACAAGGGAAACTGGATTTGCAAAAAAGCATGGATGATCTACAAAAGCAAAACGAACATTTAATAAAAGAAATAAATCAATTAAAGAATTCTAGATAGAGGTATATACGATGGAAAATATTATACTCATTGTTGCGGTGATCCTGTTATTGACGTGTGGGAAATTGATGAAAAAAGGAGGAGGCTGTTGCTCATCGTCCAATGCTAATGCAAGTTCAAAACTTGACGATCTTAAAGAGCAAATTGAACTTCTTCAAGAACAGAATGAATTAGTAACAGAACAAATGCGAGAAATAAAATCTAAATCGAATGGAGAAGGTTAATGGAGAATGTATTACTTGTCGTCATCCTTTTAAAAGCAGTCTGTCTCTTTTTCTGTTGGAAAGCAGTTATAATGGCTAAGAGGCAAGGCAGTCATGAAACAGATGAGTTGCCTGAACTAGAAAAAAAGATGAAAGATCTTATTAAGCAAAATAAAGTGCTTACAGAAAAATTAAATGAAATAAGGTAAAAGCCAAAGGTGGAATCCGTGACATTCCACCTTTGGCTTTTATTCGTGAAGATGAATTTCGTTACTTAACATTGTACCTTCATTAACTGGAAAATCAACGTGGTGTGTCATAAAAAAGGCAAGCAAAATCATAATAAAGATTGGTAAGGGACGAGTAAAGAAATAATGTTTCCAGCTGTTGGTATTTTTTGTAGTGGTATCGTGTTGTAGAAGTAAAAATAAGATAAAGAAAGTACCGCCTGCTATCACGACCATAATGTTAATCAATTGATTTAGTTGATGTGTGTTCACCATAATTGCAAGCATTGTTCCCATCATCCCACCCATTGCACCGGCCAAGAATCCATCTAAAACGGCTATGATACTGATTGGGAGTCCTGCTAATGTGCCAAAAATTGCACCGAACAACATACTAACAACTGTTATTTCAAAAAAATGATCGAGGTGGCTAGCCATTACCATCACTCCAAATGACAGCCCTAGCACCATACCTATAGCCATTGCCGCCATCATACCAGCCATTTGGGATAATGTTTTGCGATACAAATAAATAAAGCTTAGTAGCCACAAAACAATTGTTGCGTAAAGCATTAATGCGAAAAACATCTCATTCCCCCTATGTGAACGTGTATTTTAAAAAATATGTCCATTTGAAGGATTTTAGTACTTGAGCATAGGATAAGAAATGCAAAACCGAACCGCTACGTAACGTCGGTAGGATTTTTTGCTTGTAAAATCACTTTTTTTAAGAGTTCTTTATTTGGATATTCACTAGCGTCTAATTGATTGATGACTTTACTTATGTCATAGGGAACGCGTTCGTTATAAACTCTAAGTTGTTCGCCAACTTCTTCGACGACTAGGAATGAAGCGAGTGGTTGACCATCAAAAGGTAGACC
Organism: uncultured Bacillaceae bacterium; assembly: GCA_964541705.1. Taxonomy (GTDB): domain Bacteria; phylum Bacillota; class Bacilli; order Bacillales; family Anaerobacillaceae; genus Anaerobacillus. The sequence continues at coordinate 5,789 of CAZIRM010000026.1, forward strand.
AATACTTCCTAAGTTGGCAACACATTTACCATCACGATACGTTACAAAAGGGTTGTGAATATGCGCATAGACATACATAGAAGCTTCTTGCATTATCATAATTTTTTCGGCAATTGGTCCATTTTGTTGTACAATTTCAAATAGATCGGCTGGTGTCGCGTGAAAAGCGTGAATAAGGTTTCCATTGTTCGTTTCGATCTTTAAGTCCTCGGGTAAGTTTTTTAAATACTCAATGTCTGTTTCATTTAACTGTGAAACACTCCAGTCTCTTTCTTTATTCATCATCTCAAGAGCTTGTTCTGGCACTTCACCCGCCATTACACCACGGACGATCCATTCATCTGCATTTCCTTTAATGACTTTCGCTTGTAATGAACGGACAAGTTCGAGCGCTCGCTTAGGCTCAGGTCCTCGAAAACATATGTCTCCTAAAACATAGATCTGATCAATGTTCAAGTGCTGTAGATGGTGTAAAACAGCTTCAAGTGCAACCGCGTTCCCGTGGATATCAGATATAAATGCGTACTTCATAAATTCACCTCGAATGGTTGATGTGAAATTCATTCATTTTTTATGAAGAATTCCATTAAGGAAATTATATCAGAACATCATTACATGGAAAAACAGTAACTGGATACGCTATAAAAGAGGTGAATAAATAGATGAGAAATCGAATCATACTTGCTGGATTTTCACTTTTTGGACTCGTGGCAACGACATTAACAATCAAAAGACGTGGCATCAAAGAGATGCTAATTGTTTATCTTTTAAAATGCACAATCTCAAGTTTTCTTGATCAAATCGTTGTAAATAAAGGGTGTTTAAAATACCCCGTCCGACTATTTCCTAAAGCTTTTAAGACATCAGTCCTATTTGATTATTTGATGTTCCCATGGGGGTGCGTTGCCTATTATAAATTGACAAAAGATACAAACATAAAAAATTGGATAACAAAATTATTAATGTTTGTTATCCCAATGTCTCTTCTTGAATTGTTGTTACTTAAAAAGACAAGGTTGATTACCTTTAAAAAATGGAGTATATCAACAACCGTACTTAGTGAAGCGACTGTTTGTCTTGGAATTCGGTTTTTAATGGAACTAGTAAATAAATGGGCAAAAGACGACAGCCAGTCAACCCAAATTATGTCTGGGGGTTAAAAGAATGAATGAAATTGCGATTGTTACTGGTGGCGGATCAGGGATTGGAAGAGCTGCCGCGATCAAGTTAGCAGCAGCAGGGTATAATATTTGCATTATGGACTTAAAAGAAACAAGAGCGATCAGTGTAAAAGAAGAAATCGAGCGATTAGGCAGAGAAGTAATGATCATTGATACTGACGTAAAGGATGAAGCAAGAATCAAAAAGGGATTTGATGATTTGCAAACGAAACTGGCGGGAAAAGTGACTGTTGTTGCGATTGTTGCTGGTATTAATGGTACGTTATCTTCAATAGAAGAATTATCGGAAAAAGACTGGGATAACACCTTAAATACCAACCTAAAAAGTACATTTCTATTTGTGAAACATAGTATTCCTTACATGAAACAGCATGGAGGCAGTATTATCATCACTAGTTCAATTAATGGTAACCGAATGTTCTCTAATATCGGTATGTCAGCATATAGTACTTCAAAAGCTGGTCAAGTTGCTTTTATGAAGATGGCTGCACTAGAACTTGCAAGATACCATATACGAGTGAACGCCATTTGTCCCGGTGCAATAGATACGAACATTGGAGAGAATACGAACCAAAAAGAAAACTTAAAAGAAGTGAGCATTCGTGTTGAGTATCCTGACGGTAATCAACCGCTTGAAAAAAAGGCAGGTAGTGCTGAGCAAGTAGCAGAGTTAATTTTATTTTTAGCAAGTAGAAAGTCAAACCATATAACAGGCACCGAAATTTTTATTGATGGAGCGGAATCATTATTATAAAAAACTATGAGTTGACTCATGGTTTTTTTTCTGTTTGGAGCCCTCAAGTGAAGTAATTCACCCGAAACTTCTTTGAAAACTGGGCAATGAGTAAACGTAAGGTTTGTAAGTGAGCAGAGTGCTTGTGGTTTTCCTTTTAGAAGTTGGAGGATAACTGTCAAAATTTTTTAAAAATGTTATATAATAAAGTGACTTTAAATTTAGGGGGGAGATTGTATGGAGAATACACCACAATACGAACAATCGTCAGTGGATTTACAAAATGAATGGCCAACTTCAGTAGAGAAAAGGCATTCGATACCCGGTATTCTATCATCTATTATCGTTCTAGTAATGTTTTTGGGGTCAATACTTTCCATATTGTTGCTATCATCAGCGGTAGGTGACTACAAAGAGTTAGCGGAAGAGACCTATTACACGTATGATATTTTAATTGAAGAAATGCATCTGGATTTTGCTACATTTGAACAAGAGCAAAAATTTGATCGCGCAGATATGAAACTAGGCTTATCATTTTTAATTGGCATATTAACGGGCCTAGGTTATTTAGCTGGTTTCATCCTAGGAATTGTGGGATTGGTGATTGCTAACAAGAAGAAGTTATTTGCAATCTTAGGGCTAATCTTTAGCATAATCTTGCCGATTGCCTTTTTTATTACCGGTTTAGTTATTTTCATCTGGCCAGTCGAATATTTTTGAGCTTTTACGTAATAAATGATGAAATTCTCTCTTCGATGAATTTCATCATTTTTTTATTTCATCAACATTTCTACATAATAAGGGGACGATAGATCCAAAATAATGGGGAATAGTATCATCACACAAATTGGAGGTATAAGATGACGAAAAGAATAGCATTATTCGTGTTTGCGTTGTGTATCCTTTGTCCTAGCTATACGGATGCTGCCATACAACATTTCAAAGTACCGCCATTTGAGCATTATAAAGTATCACCTGGCGATTCCTTTTGGTTTATTGCCAAACGTTACGGATTAGATTATCGTGAACTAATGAGACTAAATCCAGAGATTGAACCAAGGAATATGCATGTAGGAGAGGTCATTCGATTAAAAGAGTCTGCTGAACATCATAGCACGTTTGAAGACAAGGTTGTGGCACTTGTCAATCAAGAGCGTGCGAAACGTGGACTGAAAGCATTAAATCATCGAGCAGATGTAAAAAATGTGGCACATAAAAAAGCTGAGGACATGATTAAATCAAATTACTTTTCACATAATAGTCCAAACTATGGATCTCCATTTGATATGTTACGTACATTCGGAATTAGCTATCAAACAGCAGGAGAAAATATAGCGAAGGGACAGTCTACTCCTGAAGCAGTGATGAATTCATGGATGAATTCACAAGGAAACCGTCAAAATATTTTAAATGCACAGTATGATACTATTGGAGTTGGGTTTTACCATGGTGCTTGGGTCCAAATGTTTATAAAGGCACGCTAAGGAAAGAACGCGAGTTGCATTTTTGTGCAACTCTTTTTAACTGTTTTAGCATAAAATCAGAAAATCCTGTTATAATTGGATGAATATGTTTTTGGGAAGGAGGGTGTAGAAGTGGAACAAATGATTCAGGAAGAAAAAGAACCGTTATTGACGGAGAGAGAAATGGGAGAAGTTGTTAAAAAGCATTCGGTTGTAGGTGTTGTCTCTTCTGTTTTTGTACTTATTGCTTTGGTTGTTTCGATGATATTATTTTTGGTATTCCTATCTGGTATCAATGATATGAAAGTTTTTTTTTGAGGTTTCTGACTATTCATTTGAAGACTTGATTGCGGATCCTGATAACTTTTTTGACGAGATCGTCGTTTCATCAGACCTAGAGAATGTTTTAGGAAAGGGACTTTTAAAAATTGGTGTTTCGATTATCGGTTTCTTTATTACATGTCTCGGATATTTTATCGGGTTCATTCTAGGCATCGTTGGAATGTGTCAAAAGAACAAGAAAAAACTATATTCGTTGTTAGGTCTTTCTTTTAGCATTGCCGCCCCAATATTTTTTGTCATTATTGGTATTTTTACGATGTTATTTGCATTAGTGTAAAAGAAAAGAGTCGCGTTTGCGACTCTTTTTAATATTAAATAACTCCCTGAGTAACCATTGCGTTAGCAACTTTTTTAAATCCGGCAATGTTGGCACCGACCACTAAGTTGCCTGGACAACCGTATTCAGTTGCGGCTGTGATACTGTTTTTGTAAATGTCCTTCATAATTTGATGCAATTTTGCATCGACTTCTTCAAATGTCCATGCAAGTCTCATACTATTTTGGGCCATTTCAAGTGCAGAAACGGCTACACCGCCAGCGTTAGCAGCTTTTGCAGGACCAAAGAGAACGCCATTCTCTAAGAAAGTGTCGACTGCTTCAAGCGTTGAAGGCATATTTGCACCTTCACCAACTGCTTTTACCCCATTTTCAACTAACAGTTTTGCTGATGTTTCGTCAATTTCATTTTGTGTTGCGCAAGGAAGTGCAATATCACAAGGGATTGACCAAATTCCACTACAGCCTTCATGATACTCAGCTTCCGGGTGAATATGTACATATTCACTAATTCTTTTTCTTTCAACTTCTTTAATCTGCTTCAATGTTGCAAGGTTAATTCCATTTTTGTCATACACATAACCGTCCGAATCACTACAAGCAACCACTTTTCCACCTAATTCTGTTGCTTTTTCAATCGCATATGTCGAAACATTTCCGGAACCTGATACAACAACAGTGCGATCTTTGAAGCTCATCCCTTGATCTTTTAGCATTTCTTCAACAAAATAGACAGTTCCATACCCCGTTGCTTCTGTTCGTGCCAAACTTCCACCATAACCTAATCCCTTACCAGTTAAGACACCAGCTTCGAATCCGCCACGAATCCGTTTGTATTGACCAAACATAAATCCAACTTCACGAGCACCCACACCGATATCTCCTGCCGGAACGTCTGTATCAGGACCGATGTATTTGCAAAGCTCCGTCATGAAGCTTTGTGTAAATCGCATAATTTCATTATCAGATTTACCTTTAGGATCAAAGTCAGATCCACCTTTACCTCCACCGATCGGTTGGCCAGTTAATGAGTTTTTAAAGATTTGTTCAAATCCTAAAAATTTAATAATACTAGCATTTACAGAAGGATGAAATCTTAAGCCACCTTTGTAAGGGCCTAATGCACTATTAAATTGAACTCGGAATCCGCGGTTTACTTGAACATTTCCATTATCGTCTACCCATGGCACACGGAAGGAGATGATTCGTTCAGGTTCGACCATTCTTTCTAAGATTCCAGCTTTCACGTACTCAGGATGTTTTTCGATGACGGGAACAAGAGAATCTAGCACTTCCTTTACGGCCTGAAGAAATTCAGGTTCATTAGCATTTCTTGTCTTCACAGTTTCATATACTTTGTCTACATAGTCTTTAGCTGTTGTATTTTCTTGACCAGCTGTCATAATATTCGCTCCTTTTTATCTAATTACCTAATCAAAATCTAAATATTCTAATAATTCTTTTGTTAGATTAGTTCACAACCTAATTGTAACTAGACGAACGACGAATGACCAATATATAAATTAGAACAAATCGTTTCATATTCAAGATGATTTCAAAAGTTAAAAACCGCACTTTTACGATGTAGTAAGCACGGTTTTAAAACATTTACTTTTCGCCACGTAATATTGGCAATGTACAGCAACGGAAGGAACCGCCTGACTTAATGATCTCTGTAATATCTACTTCTATAATTTCGTATCCTCTGTCACGGAGTTGTTGGTTCACTTGTTTATTGACAGGCAAGCTAATGATCCGTTTACCGCCGATTGATAATACATTTGTCCCTAAAGTGAATTGTTCTTCTTTCGACACTTCAATAAGATCAAAACGATCTGATAGTAACTTCAATTCATTTTTTCTAAGTGCATCAGAGTAGATAAGGGCCTCGTGTTCTGAAATGATGTTAAATACACAGTCTAAATGTAAGTACTTTTCCGTGAATGGTATTTTCGTCACATCATAATGTGGGAGTAGGCTTTGTAAATGCTCAATCGCCTTTTCATTCGTTCGATTACTAACACCTACATAAACAGTGTTGTGGTGCACAATGACGTCACCACCTTCAATTTCATCAGCCACTAAATTAAAGTAGGAAATCTTTTCGTTTTCAAGCCATTCTTTAAAGACATCTTCTTCACCTTGGCGAATCTGATGTGCCATATCCGAAACAAATATCGTTTTTCCAATCGTAAATCCGATATCTCGAGTAAACACTTGTTCAGGGAAATGGTCCTTCACAGGGAGTTTTATAACTTGAACCCCTTGTTTCTCTAATGTTTTTACAAAATGATCATGCTGCTCTAACGCTTTTTTAATATGTATGCCTTCGTCCTTGAAGTGTTTCTGTGTATCATTTATGATGTCCCGAATCGTCATATGCAATGGCTCGCATAAAATAACTTGTTTTAAGGTGTTGTATTCATTGTAACAAAATGATTTTTTAGCTTGATCCATACTAATTCCTCCATAAATTAACATCGCTAGTTAATGTTTCTATCTTTTAGTTTTTAGTATTTTTTAATTAATTATACTCTTAAAACAAGAAAAAACCTCAATTTGATTGAGGTTTTAATGATATCGGATTTATTTTGCAAAGACATGATTTCCGATCGTAATCGTGTGTTGCCTCGTTGCAATCCAATGGTTTGTTGCAATTCTTGGATTATAGAAGTAAAGCGACCCACTACCTTGGCCACGAAACGCTAGTGCCTCTTGAACTGCACGCTCGGCAGAAGCTGTTGCTGGTTGATTAATCGAACCGGTGGTAACTGGTGTAAACTGTCTTGGCTGATGAATAACCCCGTGAATGGTATTAGGGAATAAAGGACTATCAACACGGTTTAAAATAACTGTAGCCACTGCAACTTGGCCAGCGTAAGGTTCACCTTTTGCTTCTGCGGTAACAAGTTGCGCAAGTAGGCGACGTTCGTGAGCTGTAATTGATGATGGAACTTGCAGACGTTCACCAACAAAAATTGTGTCACCTAATCTATTATTTGTAAGACGAAGTTCATTTACAGAAACTCCGTATTGGTTAGCAATCTTCCAAAGTGTATCTCCACTTCTAACTGTATGAATGCTCGAAGCATCGACTCCACTTGCACCAAATAAAAGAAAAGAAATAGCTAATGCTGCTGATACTATACGTTTTCGCATCGTATAACCTCCTATTAATCTATCAGTTATCGTATGACCTATACAAGACTAACAGGATTGTAGATTAATAGCATTAGTAGATGGTTGGCAATAGAGGAGGGTAGAACCATAAAAGTGGATAATTTATGCTAAAATTCATTACTAGTGGTAGAATAGAATATGCATATGCTAGTACATAGAGGGAGGAATAAATTTGACACTTATACCATTAGAAAAACGTAATATTTCAACAAGTAAGATGGTGTTTGGTTGCATGGGACTAGGTGGGGAATGGAACCGAAATCAAATGACGAAAGAGGATGTTTTTCAAGCTGAACAAGCGATTGATGCAGCGTTAGAAATAGGGATTTCTTTTTTTGATCATGCAGATATTTATAAGATGGGGAAATCCGAACAAGTTTTTGGAGAAGTTTTAAAAAGCCGCCCGACGTTAAGGGAGAGTATGATAATTCAATCAAAATGTGGGATTCGCTTTCCTGAAGGCGATCTTCCAACACGATACGACTTCTCTAAACAACATATAACTAATTCTGTAGATGAAAGCCTGAAAAGATTAGGGATTAATGATTTAGATATTTTATTACTTCACCGTCCTGATCCTTTGATCGATCCTGAGGAAGTTGCAGAAACATTGCAACAATTAAAAAAAGCAGGGAAGGTACGGTACTTTGGTGTTTCGAATATGAACCATCATCAAATCGAGTTTCTACAAACTTATTTAAATGAACCGTTAATCGTCAATCAATTGGAACTAAGTTTACACCACATTGATTGGCTAGAACAAGGAGTTTTTGTGAACCAAAAACAAGGTTCAAATGTGAACTTTCCAGAAGGGACCATTGAGTACTGTAGACTTAACGATATTCAAATTCAAGCGTGGGGACCATTAGCAAAAGGAATCTTCTCAGGTCGCGAATTAGATAGTCCCCCCGAAGCAGTCGTAAAAACGAGGCTGTTAGTAGAAAAAATGGCAAGAGAAAAAGGAACGACGCTAGAAGCAATCATACTTGGTTGGTTAATGAGGCATCCGGCTCGAATTCAACCAGTCATTGGATCAGCGAATCCTGAACGTATAAGAAATTGTAAAGATGCAGTTATACTATCCGAAACGATGACTAGAGATGAATGGTACTCCCTTTACGTTGCATCGCGAGGAGAGAATATGCCATAAGTACTACAAAAACTTCCTAAATAACCCAAAATAGACTAGTATTAAAAATACAAGTCTTTTTTAGGAATTTTTAAACATAATTCTAGCAATAATTCACAACTTTTTCTTGACTAGACTCGATTAGAAGAAGTATTCTTATAGTATAATATTCTTATTGAAAGCGTAAACATTCGTGATGAAAGTCGTTATTTTTTTTTAAAACGTGCTACATATTTTGTTTTTTTAAGTATTTATTTAGAGTTTCTAAGCAAACGATTGCGCGAAAAAAAAAAAAACTAATAGTTTAACAGAGGTAAATTTAGTTAGTAATTAAGTAAAATAGGGGGCTTACTTATGAGACAAAAGTTAAAGAAATTTAAACTTAATTTTAAGTTTAAAAAGAAAACACCAAAGGGGTTACCAAGAAAGAAAGCAAACAAAGGGTTTAAAATTATTCATAAGCTGTTTCTATTAGTTTTCATTTTAATGTTTGTTATTGCTTCATCAGGGATATTCATCTTCATTACGAATAAACAAGTTGAAACAGAGTTTGGTAACTTAGCTGACCTAGCCCAGATAGAATCTGATTACAATCATCTAAGTAAAAGACTTAGCTCCATTGCCTTAAAAAAATATGAACTAGTTAATGATGGCTATAATCCTAGAACGATTAGAAGTATTGGAGACGACTTAGACGAAGCTGAAGTTTTACTCGAAAGGATTACACCATTCTTTACTGAACATAAAGAATTAAGCCTATACTTCGGGGGATTAGAGGAAGGAATTGAGTCCTATAGAGAATTATTAGAAACTCAATTTGATAAACCATATGTCGGAGAAGAGCAAGCCCGAATTTCAAGAAGAGTTAGACCAGTAATTACCGGAAATAATCGCGAAGTCACTTTAGTTGATGAACGATCAGCTACCGTATTTATTGAAATGCGAGAAGAGTCACAACAATCATTACAAGATACAATTGATAGAAGTAACTCCGTTGTTACAATAAGTGTTGTCTTTTCAATTGTTGTCTCTTTATTACTCGTAACGATTTTCGGAAGGAATATTAATGAAGGTGTTAAATTAATCATTAATAGAATTGAACAGTACAACAGAGGAAACTACTCATATCAAAAGAAAAACAAACGTAGAGATGAATTTGCGTATATCGATAAGGCACTAATTTCACTAGGTGAAAATATTCACAATACATTAGAAGCTAATGGTAAGTCTGTCGATCTGGTAATTGACACAACGAATAAACTTAAAAATCAATCAAAAGAGAATGTGGTCATTTCAAGTAACATTAAAGAATCTGCACATGAAATCCATAATCAAGTGTCTGCACAGGCTGAACATACAAATTCAATTTCAGCAGTCGTGCAACAAGTATCAGCAAGTTCTGAAGAAATTCGTGCTTCTGCTGAAGTTATTCAAAGTAATATGGATAAGATGAGTACAGTTGCATTAACTGGAGTTGACGAAGTATCTTCATTAAATACGTCTGTCAATAAAGTTTCTCTCGAGATGAAAGGGTTAGCTTCTACTTTTAAAACAGTAGTAGACCGACTTGACCACATTTCGAACTTCTTATCAGGAATTGATGAGATTACGAGTCAAACGAACTTACTTTCGTTAAATGCTTCAATTGAAGCTGCCAGAGCTGGAGAAGCAGGGAAAGGTTTCTCAGTTGTTGCAAATGAGATTCGTAAACTATCTGGTCAAACAAATAATTTCTCTGAGCAGACAAAGAAAGTCATTAACTCAATTCAGACTGATACAAAGAATGTTGTTTCAAAATTTGAGGCATTCCAACAATTATTCTATGCAGCAGAAACAGCTTCTGGTGAAATCGCTGAAACATTTGGAAATATCTCAGAGAATAGTATTAACTTGAAACTTCAA
>CAZIRM010000027.1:0-15925 GCA_964541705.1 uncultured Bacillaceae bacterium
TTTGTTTCTCAGCATTCATTGTTTTTTTCATCATTTATTCCGAGAGGCTATTGTAAAGCCACAGGATGAAAAAACGAGGTAATGAGTGCAGTATCTGGAATTAATAGTCAAGAGATAAGGTCTCTACTTTGTCATGCACTATTTCATCCTATGATGAAGATGTTCAGGATATGCTTTTTAACAAAAAAAAAGACCAATGTTATGATTCCTGAAAGCAGGGGGCCGTTTCTCAAAAGGTATAAGTTTCTTGTCTTTTAATTTTTGCTGCATAGATTTAGCTCTCTTAATGGGTACATAAGCCAAAAATATTGACCGTTTGCCAATAAGGTGTTAGAGTGTTATAGGTTGAAAGTATAAAGTATACGAGAATAGTAACAATTTATTACAGTTATGATGAAATATTTTTAGGTTTTCCCTTTAAACTGGGAATAATATTGTTAAGATTCTTGCTAATATAGTTTTCGGTTGTATTACTTACGAAATAAGTAGGCGGATAGGCTTACAAATATAGGGGGAAGAAAAAGTGAACGGTTTATTTCAACAGATTGAGGAAAAAGTTAAAAGCCACAATCCAACCATTGTTTTTCCAGAGGGTTTAGATGAGCGCATTTTAGAAGCAGCTAGTAAGTTAGTTGAAAATAAAGTGTTACAGCCCATTTTAGTCGGTAACAAACAGGAAGTTGAATTAAAAGCTCAAAAATTAGGTTTATCAATAGTGGGAATTGAAATACTTGACCCGAACACATATCCTCAATTTGATGAACTTGTTTCTCTTTTTATTGAAAGAAGAAAGGGCAAAGTAACAGAGGAGGGGGCTCGAAAAATCCTCCTTGACGTTAATTATTTTGGAACGATGCTTGTATATTCGGGCAAAGCAAATGGACTTGTCAGTGGCGCGGCGCATTCTACTGGTGATACCGTTCGTCCGGCTTTGCAAATTATAAAAACGCGTGAGGGTGTAAGGAAAACTTCCGGTGTGTTTGTGATGGTAAAAGAGGATACGAAATTAATATTTGGAGACTGTGCAATTAATATTCACCCTGATAGTAATGACTTGGCTGAAATAGCGATTACTGCTGCCGAAACAGCACGTGTTTTTGATATAGACCCAAAAGTGGCAATGCTAAGTTTTTCAACGAAAGGATCAGCGGTTTCTCCTGAAACAGAAAAAGTTTCCGATGCAACAAAAATTGCAAAAGAAAAGGATCCGACACTTTTAATTGATGGAGAATTCCAATTTGATGCGGCTTTCGTTCCTTCGGTGGCAAAGAAAAAAGCGCCTGATTCACCTTTGAAAGGGGAGGCAAATGTATTCATTTTCCCGAGCTTAGAGGCTGGGAACATTGGTTACAAAATTGCCCAAAGGCTAGGCGGTTTTGAGGCAATTGGTCCAATTTTACAAGGGTTAAATAAGCCAGTTAATGACTTATCTAGAGGTTGTAATGTTGAAGATGTTTATAAGTTGGCCTTAATTACAGCGATGCAAGGGATAAACGGTTAAATAATAGAGACTGACCACTGGTTAGTCTCTTTCTTTTTGGAGTTATACGCATATTTAGCTTCAAGCGCTACCTGCTCAAGGTCACTTCGGCTAAGTGTCGCTTCTACTTGCAGACCCTCTAGTGAAGTGACTACCTCAAAATATCTCTTAGCAGACTTGCGACGATAGGCAGGCACCTTGCGCTTTTCTAATATACTCCCTCATTTCTTACTAACATACGCTGGTAGTTTTTTTCGAAGATTGGCGTTTCTTCATTCGTAAGTTGAGATGGGAATATCGATCCACCTTCAATCATTATTGCACTCAAAAGTCTACGCATGACATCATGAACACTTAACCGATCGGAAAGCAATTCCCCTAATGAAGCCATTGTTGCGGGTACAATCGTTGGGTATTCAAATTTCGTCATTACAGTTCCTATGCTTTCTTGATAGAAAGATTTGATTAGTTCCGCTCGTTCCGACCCAGTTCCATCAACACAAAGGTAAATTTGAACGGCAACACCACCTCGCACTCTGCGTTGAGAAATGCCAGCAAATTTTTTATCATGAATACTTAAGTCGTAACTACCAGGGCAATATGAGCCTACAATTTCTTTTGCTTCAATTCTTACCCCAAAGTCATCAAACATTTTTTTCACTAAATGAAACATCGCTTCATAGCCACTATTAATAGAAAAAACTGTAGATTCTTTTAATAAGAGTGAAATGTTTAAGATTCCAGAATCAAGGACTACTACTAACCCACCGGAGTTTCGAACAATCGTCTTATACCCTCTAGAATGCAAATACTTCAATCCTCTGTTTAAATATGGTAAACGACTATCCTGTATCCCTAGAACAATGACATTGCTATGTACCCACGTACGAATAGTAGGCAAAGAGTTACCACTACCTACTGATTGACATAGCGTATCGTCGAACGCAAATGATTTTAGAGGGTCATCATTATTACGTTCAACTGTGGAATGATCCAAAAATCGCCAATGCTTATTCAATTGAAAATGATTTAACACGCGCCTTTTCTCCTAACCATAAGAATTATACTCAACATATCATAACAAAACTTTCATTTGCATAACAAGCATATTCAAGTGTAAAATACAATTTAGTGAATTCTAAATCTTTAAGGAGATTTTTACTATATTATGGGCAAGACGAAGAAAGAGGAAGTGTTTTGAAGATGAAAAACGAAGTGAGGATTTGTGATGTTTGCCAAGCAACAAATATAAAAACGTTAGTCCCGAAGTTAAATCAGCTTGACCCTGAAGCTGAGATTCATATAGGGTGTCAATCATATTGTGGTCCTGGAAGAAAAAAGTCGTTTGCCTTTGTGAATAATCGACCGGTCACAGCACCTGACGAAGATGAATTAATTTTGAAAATTGAAAAGAAGTTAAAATAAAAACCACTTAACCATAGTGGTTTTTATTTTACAATGAACCTACAAAGGGTTTGAAGTTAGACTTATGTCTAGCCTCAAGACGCTTCTATGATTTGCGGCGAGTAATCACACTGGCTGCTAAAGACGCAAGTCAATGAATGGAATAGAAAGATAATTCTTCCGACATGTTGTTTGTTTTAGGAATCTTACTTATAATGAATTTGTCGTTATTGTTCGAATTGTGGTAAAAAAAAATTAAAGAGGAAAGGAGAAAAGTATGAGAAACATTTTAGGGAAACTTGAAGAAGAAAAAGTATTTAAAGATCCCGTTCATCGTTATATTCATGTCAGAGACCAGCTTATTTGGGAGTTAATCGGGACAAAAGAGTTCCAACGACTTCGAAGAATTCGTCAACTAGGAACAACGTATGTTACGTTTCATGGTGCAGAACATTCAAGGTTTAACCATTCTTTAGGTGTATATGAAATCATGAGAAGAATTGTTGAAAACTTTGAAGGGAAAGTCGATTGGAGTCAGGAAGATCGGTTACTTTGTTTAGTAGCTGCATTGCTCCATGACATTGGACACGGTCCATTTTCTCATTCGTTTGAAAAGGTGTTTCATACGGATCACGAAGAATGGACGAGGAGAATTATTTTAGGTGATTCAGAGATCAATACGATTCTAAGCCATGTATCAACACATTTCCCACAAAAAGTAGCCGATGTAATAGCCAAAACGTATCCAAATAAGTTGATTGTAAGTTTAATTTCAAGTCAAATTGATGCGGATCGAATGGACTACCTTCAACGAGATGCTTACTATACAGGAGTAAGTTACGGACATTTTGATATGGAACGGATTTTACGGGTGATGAGACCAAATGAAGACCAAGCCGTATTCAAACAAAGTGGGATGCATGCAGTAGAGGACTATATTATGAGTCGTTACCAAATGTATTGGCAAGTGTATTTTCACCCGGTTACTCGTAGTGCGGAAGTGATTTTAAGTAAAATTTTACATAGGGCAAAGCATTTGTATAATCGAGCGTACACGTTTAAGTTGCCGCCAATTCACTTTGAATCCTTGTTTCGTGAAAGTCTTACTTTGGAAGATTATTTAAAATTAGATGAAGCGGTTATTATGTATTATTTTGAAGTTTGGCAAGAAGAAGAGGATGCGATTTTAAGTGATTTATGTCGTCGTTTTAACGACAGAAAGCTATTCAAATATATTGAATTCAATCCTAGCACCCAAATGGGTGACTGGCGAAAGTTAATGGAATTGTTTAAACAAGTCGGTATTGACCCTGAGTATTATTTAGTGATTGATTCTTCTTCTGATCTTCCATACGATTTTTATCGACCTGGCGAGGAAGGTGAAAGAATACCGATATACTTACTTCTGCCTAACCAAGAATTTAAAGAATTATCTTTAGAATCGGACGTCGTTGAAGCAATTTCCGGTAAGAAGCGAACGGATCATAAACTTTACTTTCCATTAGATCTTCTAAATGAAGAATCTAATCATCACGAAGCAAAGCAGCAAATTAAAAAACTATTATATAAATAAGTTGGAGGGGTATGAGTTGTTGGAAGGTCACGCGAAACTATTGTCGATACTAAATCAAGCAGGGGAAATCGTTGGTCGAAAAAAACTTCAGAAAATGGTTTATATTGCAAAAAAACTCAATTTCCCTTTTAACGAACGATATAATTTTCATTTTTATGGCCCTTATTCAGAAGAGCTAACGCTAAAGATAGAAGAGATGTGTAATCTAGGGTTTATTAATGAAGTGAAAGAAAATAAGGGTGGCTACTTCCAATATCGTTATAAATTATCGGAAACGGGAAAAGAATTTTTAGACCTGTCTAAAATTGAAGAAATGGAACATTTGGAAGCCTTCACCTTAAGTATTAATCAACAGAGCTCCCGATTTTTAGAACTCGTTTCTACAGTTGTATACTTTGACAACTGTACAAAGGAAGAAGTTATGGAGAAAGTAAATACATTAAAAAAGAAGCAAAACTACAGCAACGAGGAAATAGAAGACGCATTTCAATATCTTGAAAACCTAAAACTGTTAGTAAATAAAAAAGGTGCCTCGATGTGTTAGAGTCACCTTTTTCGATTTTCTTGCTGCCATCATGAAATCACTGCCCCGAGTCTGCTATTCCATGTCACTAAGTCGTTTCCCGCCAATTGCATAGTCTTTTTTAGACATTTCTTCAATAAAAACAACAATCTTTTCTTTCGGTGCATTTACAGTTTCACTGACAGCGTCTGTAACTTTCTCTACTAAAGCGCGTTTTTGTTCTTCGTTACGTCCTTCTAATAATTTCACAGTTACGTAAGGCATATGCTTTTCCTCCTTGGTATTTATTTCTTCAATAATAATCGTTTTCTTATTAAAAGAAAAGTATCGTTTAATGAGGAGGATTAAATACGTGCATGAATATTTTAGTTTATGCTAGACTAAAAGTGACAAGGGAGGTAAGGAACAAATGGATAAATCAGGCTTTAATATATTAGGTGGGAAATCAAAACATAGTGGTTACGGTGTAGGTGTGTTAAATTTAGACCAAGTTTCTCCGGTAATTATTGATATACAATCCAAAGAAGCAATGATTGATATGGGAGCGATGCATGCTCGAAGTTCAGTTGAAAAAGGGATTAAGTTTCTACCAAATAAAGACGAAGTACCAAATGGTCGCCCATACTGGCTTGTATGGGTGACGATTGATCATAATGAATTAGGACCGTATTATGCTGGAGTAACGGCATGTGAAATGACTGTTGATCGCGAGATTCGCAGAGGCTATAAAAGTTTACCTGAGCATGTGAATCGTATGGATAAATCACTAAAAAGACATATTATCGTTGACCATATGGACAATGAATCAAAACAGTTATTGTCAAATTTCTTAAAAAACTTTAATAAAGAGATGTGGGACAACTCGAACGAAAAACTGAAAGACAATCTTGCATAGGTAAAAAAAGCAGCAGGGATTACCCTTGCTGCTTTAGCTTTCCTCATCGCTGTCACTACGAACCATTTTATAAACCGATTGAAAAGAGTTTCTTTTTCTAGTTCTTCCCATTCATCCTGGATATCCGCTTCAAAAAGATCAACTTCTTTATTAATGATATGTTCTAGACAATATTCTGTTGGTTCAGTTCCTTCTAAAAAATAGGCAAAACGCCTCACGGGACAATCTTCAGTTGCTAGCTTTCCGTTATCAGGATTAATCGCTACTCCAATCAAATGATCAGGTCTATAAAAAGGCATCTTGGAATGGTCTCTTAAAGCCTCTTGCGTAAACCTGGCCCAAATACGTTTTGAATGGCGAGTGTCGCCTTGAGAAGAGTCTAATTCTCGCCCCTTATCATAACCAATCCAAACCCCAGTCACCAATTGTGGTGTATAACCAATCATCCAACTATCAACTTCAGTTGTTCCACTTTTTCCTGCGACTGGCCTGTTGATAAAATGTAAAACATCTCTGCCTGTAACGGATGCATGAGTATCACTTAAAGTTAAATCGAACATACCAGTCATTAAGTCAGTCATAATATAGGCAAGTTCGGGGGCAATCACTTGTTCCACCATTGGTTCTTGCTCTACAATCACATTTCCTTTTCGATCAACGACTTTCGTAATAAATCTTGGCTGTACTTTCTTACCACCATTGGCGAAAGCGCTATAACTATTCGTTAGCTCAAGAACACTCACCAAATCGGTTCCAAGAGCTGAAGACCCGTGGTGTTGAAAATTACTTTCAATCCCAAGTCGGCTAGCTATACTTACCAGCTTGTCAAAACCTATATAGTAGTGTGTTTTTACAGCATGAATATTATCAGATAATGCTAATGCTTTCGCTAGTGTTATAAATCCAGTTGGATATTGATCGTTGAAATTTGTTACGTTATATTCTTCGTGTCCTTCTTTCATAAAAGTAGTTTCCTCACTAATAAAAGGGGTAGCAGCTGTCATACCTTCTTCGAGGGCGGCCAAATAGACAAGTGGTTTTATCGCCGATCCACTTCCTCTTTTTGCATCAACAGCACGGTTAAAAGGACTACTAGAAAAATCTCTACCTCCAACTAATGCTTTGACATCACCGTTTCGAGGATCAATTGCGACCAAAGCAACCTGCAAATCTTCATTCTTGTTCATCTCTTCTTCAATGATCTTCTCCGCAAGCTTTTGCATAGTTGGATCAAGCGTGGTGTCAATGCGTAATCCACCATTCTCTATTAATTGAGGATCCAGCTTGTATTTTTCGATTAACTCATTAAAAACCACTTGTTGAAAGTATGGAGCAATCGAAGGATTTGTCACTGTTTCACGTTCATGAAAAGTTAGGTCTTCTAAAAAAGCAGTATCTGCTTGTTCCCTTGTAATTTTACCCTCATTAACCATGGCGTTTAGGATTAGGCCTTGCCTTTGCTTTGCTCGATCATAGTTGCGAATTGGCGAGTAGTAAAGAGGGCCTTTCGGAATTCCTGCTAACATACTAGCTTCAGAAAGTGTTAAATCGAGAGCGCTCTTTTGAAAATAGTATTGAGAAGCTGCCTCAATTCCGTAAACGCCATGCCCATAATAAATCGTGTTTAAATAGCCTTCAAGAATCTCATCTTTAGAATAATTCATTTCAAGTCTTAAAGCATAAAGGGCTTCATTCCATTTGCGCTCCCAGGTTTTTTCGTGCGTTAAATACAAGTTACGGGCGTACTGCTGTGTAATCGTACTAGCGCCTTGTGCCTTTGTACCTTGTTGCAAGTTCGTTATGAGCGCGGCTCCTATCCGTAAGAAATCAAACCCATAATGGTTGTAAAACTTTCGGTCTTCAATTGCTAGAGTAGCATCAATAATGTTTCGACTAATTTGATCTAAGTTTTTCCAGATTCGATCTTGTCCAGAATGTTTATTTCCAATAACAGAGCCATCCGATCCGACAACAATTCTTGTAACCTCTACGTCTGTTGGAGGTGGACCGAGAACTTTAGCATAACTAAGTAATCCTATAGCAGCTGCCATCATTAAAATTGCACAGACTAAAGAAAACCGAAAAAGCTTTCGAAAAATCCCAACTTTACGGTGATATCTTTTTCTTGTCATTACTTCCATAATAAAACACCTCTATTTTTAGCATTAAGCTGTATGTCTATAGGCAATAGTCATTTGGTTATTAGGAATCATTGTAGGTAAAAAAAATTCTTTTTATACTGCTTTCATCGCTATTCTTGGTAATAATAGAAACTTCTACTTGATTTTTAAGAAAGATCGATTATACTTTTTCTAGTATTAAATAATGCCAGTAGGAATTTGTCATAAAAGAATGCCTCTTTGGTCTTTATGTCGAGTTACGGTATTCAAAGCTGTTTATATCGTGAGCATTTGACTATTAAGGGGTAATGAGGAAATTCATTCTAGGGAATGATAAAAAAGAAAAATTTATTTGAGGTGAAAACAATGGGAATATGGTTTACAGAAAAACAAACGGAGCACTTCGGTATCACAGCAGAAATTAAACGCACATTACATACAGAGCAAACAGATTTTCAAAAGTTAGAGATGGTTGAAACGGCTGAGTTTGGAAACATGTTAATCTTAGATGACATGGTCATGACAACGCAAAAGGACGAGTTTGTTTATCATGAGATGGTTGCCCACGTACCATTATTTACTCATCCGAATCCACGACACGTACTAGTTGTAGGTGGGGGCGACGGAGGAGTTATTCGTGAGGTTTTAAAACACCCTTCAGTTGAGAAAGCCACATTAGTGGAGATTGATGGAAAGGTCATTGAGTACTCAAAAAAATACTTACCAGAAATTGCAGGTAAATTAGAAGACCCGCGTGTAGATGTTCAAGTGGACGATGGTTTCATGCATATTGCTAAAAGTGAGAATATGTATGACGTAATCATGGTTGACTCGACTGAGCCTGTTGGACCTGCTGTTAATTTGTTCACTAAAGGTTTTTACGAGGGAATTTCAAAAGCATTAAAAGCGGATGGTGTCTTCGTAGCACAAACCGATAATCCATGGTTTCATAGTCAATTAATTACGAATGTATATAAGGATGTAAAGGAAGTGTTTCCAATTACACGTTTATACACGGCAAACATCCCGACATACCCAAGTGGTCTATGGACGTTTACAATCGGTTCAAAACAGCATGATCCACTAGAGGTTAGCGAAGATCGCTTCCATGAGCTTGACACAAAGTATTATACAAAAGAGCTTCATAAAGCTGCTTTCGTGCTACCTAAGTTTGTTTCCGACTTACTTAAGTAGTTGAACATTCATCTTGAAAGGCTAAATCTTCATTGGTTTAGCCTTTTTCTTATGAAAGTGTTACGATAGTACTTGAACCGACTTATAGTAATTGGCTATAATGTTAGAGTTATAAGCATAATAGGAAAAGGTTGTCTTAAAATGAAAACACCAATCACAATTACGATGTGTACGACAATTGAACGGCAAGGACATCAGGATGAAGAAATAAAAATTGATACTGTCGGTCAATTCTATAAAAAGGACAAGCATGTCTACCTTCAGTTTTTTGAATCAAGTCAAGATTACGGGAATGTAAATCAAGTGATTAAGATCGAAGGTTCTAACCGTATAACGATTCAAAGACATGGAGATGTCTCAATGAAACAAGCGTTTCATGAAGATCAAACGACAGAAGGTGTATACCATACAACTTTTGGTCAGCTACTAATGGAAACGACGACGAACAAGATGCACATTACTACTAATCATGAAAAAGTTGAAGGCACTATCTTCTTTACATATCAGTTAACAGTACAAAACGATTTTGCAGGCAAATATCACGTAAAAATTAAATACAGGAGGGATCATTCATGAATATCGTTGAACAAATAAAAGAGAAATTAAAGCAAGAAGTTGTAGATGCAGTCCTAAAAGCACAGCTTGCGGAGAAAGAACAAATTCCTGAAGTAATATTAGAAATGCCAAAAGACAAGACACACGGTGATTATGCAACAAATATGGCTATGCAGTTAGCTAGAATAGCCAAACAGGCGCCCAAACAAATCGCAGAGTTAATTGTCGCTAACTTTGATCAAGAAAAAGCCTCAATTGAAAAGATTGAAATTGCAGGACCAGGCTTTATTAATTTCTATATGAACAATAGTTATTTAACAAATTTAATTCCTACCATTTTAGAAGCAAACGAGTTATATGGCCAAACGAATCTAGGTCAAGGGAAAAAGGTTCAGGTGGAGTTTGTATCTGCCAATCCAACGGGAAATTTACACTTAGGGCACGCGCGTGGTGCAGCGGTAGGAGACTCTTTGTGTAACATCTTAGAAAAGGCAGGATACAATGTTTCGAGAGAGTACTATATCAATGATGCAGGAAATCAAATAAATAACTTGGCTCTATCGGTGGAAGCAAGGTATATGCAAGCACTGGGATTAGAAAAGGACATGCCTGAAGATGGCTACCATGGTGAAGATATCATCGGCTTTGGAAAAGATTTAGCCGCTGAATTTGGTGATCAGTTTGTCGCAATGAAAGACGATGAGCGACTGTCTTTTTTTAGAGATTATGGTCTAAAGAAAGAACTAGAAAAATTAAGAAACGACCTACAAGAGTTTGGGGTCTCATTTGATGAATGGTATTCTGAAACATCGCTTTATACAACAGGAAAAGTAGAAAGCACACTTGCGCTTCTAGCTGAAAAAGGTGAAACATATGAAAAAGAGGGCGCAACTTGGTTTAAGTCGACAGAGTATGGAGACGACAAGGATCGCGTTTTAATTAAGAATGATGGTTCTTACACGTACTTGACGCCCGACATCGCTTACCATAAAGATAAATTAGAGCGTGGTTTTGAACAATTAATTAATATTTGGGGCGCGGATCATCATGGTTACATTCCAAGAATGAAGGCCGCCATTCAAGCACTAGGCTATAATCGCGAACAATTAGAAGTGGAAATCATCCAAATGGTCAGCTTGTACCAAAACGGCGAAAAAGTGAAAATGAGTAAACGAACAGGAAATGCAGTAACATTGAAAGAGCTAATGAGTGAGGTAGGTATAGATGCCACCCGTTATTTCTTCGCAATGAGAAGTGCGGATACTCATTTAGATTTTGATATGGACCTAGCCGTTTCAAAATCAAACGAAAATCCTGTTTTCTATGTACAATATGCATATGCACGAATTTGCAGCATTTTACGCCAAGGAGAAGAACTAGAAATACGTGATGTTGACTACTCTAAGATTACGACAGAGAAAGAGTTTGACTTGCTGAAAAAGCTAGGAGAGTTTCCTGAGGCGGTCGCAGAAGCTGCACTAAAGAGAACGCCGCACCGCATTACAAATTATACGTATGAATTAGCGGCTGTATTGCATAGCTTCTACAATGCAGAAAAGGTAATCGATAAAGAAGATCTAACAACATCTGCTGCACGTCTAGAATTAATGAAAGCCGTTCAGCAAACGTTAAAGAATGCGTTAAGATTAATCGGTGTATCGGCACCAGAGAAAATGTAATTATATGCGCAAGTTCGAGAAGTGGACACAGGTTCACTTCTTTTTGTTGTAGGTCAAATCAAAATTTATAAAGGGTTTGAAGTTAGACCGATTAAGGTTTGCTACGAGAATCGCAGAAGCACGTCGCCTTGCGTTTGTGTCTAATGAATAAATCGCCTTATAATGTAAAAGGCTAATACAAGTGAATACATTCTTGGATCTGAGGTGCACCTAAATGCCTTTTGCCTATCATCAAGATGAAACGCCTATTTATTATGAAAGTTATGGAGAAGGAACGCCGATCTTGTTTGTCCATCCACCGGGAATGGGGCATCTAACCTTTAAAAAGCAGCGACCACTAGAGAAGGATTTTCAAGTAATAACCGTTGATTTGCGTGGTAATGGAAGGAGCGGTAACCGCTCGAATAAAATCACCATGCAGGTCATTGTAGAAGATCTTCTCGCCGTGATGGATGAATTAAACGTAGATAAAGCAGTGGTGTGTGGTTATTCGAATGGTGGTTCAATTTGTCAGGAGTTTGCACTAACTTATCCTGAAAAAACCTTGGGTGTTATGTTATGTGGGGGCTTTTCTGAAGTTAATAGTTTTCTTTTGAGAAATGAGTTTCGGTTAGGAATCTACGCAGCTCAATTCAAGTTCATGAAGTTGATTGCGTTGGCTTTAGCAAACGCTCATACAAAATCGAAATTATTTGAAATGCAATTAGAGGATTATGTGCAAAAGACGAAGCCCGAAGTTCTTCACCACATGTACAAGGAGGGACTTCATTATAAATCAACAGACCGATTGCAGGAATTAACGGTACCGTTATTACTCGTTTATGGTGCCAATGATCGCTACGTGCAGCATTACCAACACTTGTTTTTAAAAAATGTTCAAACGCCTGTTGATATTGTTTATATTTCGAAAGCTAAACATCAACTCCCAACAAAACACTACCACGAACTGAATGCGATCTTTAAACAATTCATCAAGAGAAGAATCTGTCATTGATAAAAGTAAGGTGGTTGGTGTCCGAGAATCGCGGCACGATTTGTCTCTGAGGAAAAAGAAAGGGAACAGAAACGATTTCTGTTCCCTTTTGACTATTGTTTTAGTAATCGTAAGCCATTCATGATGACAAGAATGGTACTTACTTCATGACCAATTACCCCCCAAGGCAAAGATAAAATTTGAAAAAAGTTTGAGAGGATTAAAAAAACAATAACGGCTATAGAGAAAACAGTATTTTGTCTAATAATACGATTTGTTTTTTTAGAAAGCTCGATAGCTTTAATAATCTTTGATAAGTCGTTTTTCATTAAGACGATGCCGGCCGTTTCAATCGCCACATCTGTCCCAGTTCCCATCGCGATCCCTACATTAGCCATTGCCAAGGCGGGCGCATCATTAATTCCATCGCCTACCATTGCGACATTCCCATATTTAGATTTCAGCGTTTTTATTACTTCTACCTTTTCTTGAGGGAGACAATCAGCTATATATTCATCAATGTTTGTTTCTTCGGCAATGCCCCTTGCTGTTTGGCGATGGTCCCCTGTAACCATGATTGGATGGATACCTAATCTACGAAATTTTTTAACAGCTTCTTTTGCCACGCTTCGAACGGTGTCTTGTAAGGCGATGATCCCAAAAACACCATTATGATCAGCGACATATACGAGCGTTTTTCCAGCTTCGGCTAGTTTTTCAGCCACTTTTGGGAAAAAGGCATGTGCATCTTCAACGAAGTCTTTTTTTCCAATTTTATAGGTAACGCCGTTTAGTGTTGCAGCGATTCCCCAACCAGCAATACCTTCAATCCCATCAGGACTTATCGTAGTAACACCTTTTCGCTCCGCGTATGAAACGATTGATTCGGCTAAAGGGTGTGTTGAGTGTTTTTCGATTGAGGCAACAATCGCTAGAAATTCTTGCTCACTTAACCCATCTTGGATAACTAAATCAGTCACTTCCGGACAGCCTTTTGTTAACGTCCCTGTTTTATCAAGAGCGATGGCCTGAATCCCATTCAATGCTTCTAAATGAACGCCGCCTTTAAATAAGATTCCATTACGCGCGCCTGTAGAAATTGCTGATAAAGTAGCAGGCATAATGGAAGCCACGAGTGCGCAGGGTGACGCCACAACTAACAAAACCATGGCCCGATAAAATGCTTCGGTCCAGCTCCACCCAAGTAAATAATAAGGAACGAACATTGCGAGTACGACAACAATAAGAACGACTTTTACGTAAGTTTTCTCAAATCGTTCGATAAAAAGTTGCGAAGGCGGTTTTTCTTCCTTGGCTGATTGGACAAGGTGAATAATCTTCTGAAATAGTGTATCTTTACTTTTTTTCGTTACGGAGACAACGATAGAACCGTTTAAATTCACTGTTCCCGCGAATACCTCATCTCGTTCCGATTTAGTAACGGGTAACGATTCTCCTGTTATGGCAGATTCATTAATCGTTGTTTGCCCTTTTGTAATTAATCCATCCGTTGGCACTCGTTCTCCTGGTTTAATTAGGACAAGGTCATCAATATCAAGCTCAGTAACAGGCACAAGTTTCTCGGTATGATCGTTAATGACAAGCGCCACTTCGGGTTGAAGCTTCATTAGTGATGAAATTTCCTTATGACTTTTTGTTAAGGTGTATGTCTCGAGTGCTCCACTTAAAGAAAAAATAAAAATTAGAATCGCTCCTTCAGACCAATAACCAATGAGCGCTGCTCCTAGTGCAGCTAGGATCATTAACAGTTCAACATTTAGAGATTTATCATAAATAATCTCTATCATCCCTTCCTTCGCCTTATAAAAACCTCCTATGGCATAAGAAAGGATAAAAAAAGCAACTGGGACAACATTGAAGCTCTGGGATGTTGCTATTCCGCAAAATAAGAATACGCCACCTAATAAAGAGAAGAAAAGTTCTTTATGTTGTAACAGCTTATTGAGCGTCGACGTCTTCGATTTTTCTAAACCGCGTTTTGACATTGTAGCAATCTCACTCATTGTCTCATCTCCTTTAAATTATTTTTCTTATTGAGAAGAAAAATCAAAATCATTCCCCCTAAAAAAGACAAATGCTGCCACCTATAGAAAGGTGACAGCAACGATTTATGTTTAAAAGCTTACTCTTATTGTATCATGGTTTAGCTTGGGTGATGATTAAAAAAGTGAAAAAGGATAAGCCCGATTTTTACAAATTAGTCGGCAGCTTAACACTTACAAAAGTGGGGCAAGGACTTTGGCGATTTTTTCTTTCCCTCTTTTGTATAATGACCGTTTTTTTAAAGTAGTAAGTGTCAATTGTTGGGATGAATCAATATCGTGTTCAAAAATGGCGGTTACATCCTTAATGAGATCCCGGTTGTAAATAATACAGTTAATTTCATGATTAAGATGAAAGCTACGGAGGTCAACGTTCGCTGTCCCGATATCACATAGTTTTTCGTCAAGGATGATTGTTTTTGCATGATAAAAACCTCGGTAGTATTCGAAAATTTGACAACCTGCTTCTAATAATGGTTTGAAATAAGGAATAGATGCTTCTTTTACAAAGGGGTGGTCTCCTTTCTTTGGAACAATAATCTTAATGTTCACCCCACGCTTTGCGACTTTAATTAACGCTTCTTTAATGGCTTCGCCAGGAATAAAGTAAGGAGTACCAATATACAAAGAAGACTCAGCACTATTAATAAAGTTAATAAAAGTATCTTCAAGTAATGAACCGTCCGAAGGTAAAATTTTTAATTCGTGTGCTCCTTTTTTTAAAAGGGGGTAATACTTTTTATCTCTCAGTGTACGATTGTTTGCAACGGTCCAATCCTCTATAAATTGACTTTGCAAATCTTGCACGCCATCTTCACAAATTCGCAAATGAATATCGCGCCAGTCACCAAACTTAGGATCCCGGCCTAAGTACTCATCACCTACATTAAAGCCACCAAGGTAGCCAATACGGCCATCAATGACGGTGATTTTACGATGGTTTCTCCGATTTAAGGTGAAGAACAAATAAGGAAAGGTTGGTTTGTGCGAATAGGCAAACAATACACCTTCCTTTTTTACATGCTTAATCAACTTCTTTGAAAGGTCGCTACCAAGTCGATCAACAAGCAGACGCACTTCAACACCTTCTCTTGCTTTTTCGCACAACTTTTTAATGATTTGATTCCCGATGTGATCATCTCTAAAAATATAAAACAGGATATGAATATGACTTGTTGCATTTTCAATATCTGTTATTAGCTGTTTAAACACATCATGTCCCGTAGTCAGTATCGTACAGTTCCCAAACCGGGCTATTTGTGTATAGGTTTTTGCATTTTGTTTTTGTAGTTTATATCCAAGCCTAAAGTCAGTAATAAACCAAATAAATACCACCACTACAAAAAAACATCCAGCAAGGAAAAAATACAAGAAAAACACCCTCTTTGTTTATAAGATTATAATAGTGTGCCGGTACTGTCAATAATTTTGTGTAAATGACCATTCACCCATTCAAGGTAGCTCAT